>NZ_JAYWYV010000015.1:0-71682 GCF_048147885.1 Acinetobacter sp. 228 | reverse complement strand
TGTGCTTGACTTGGAAATGTCCATATAGGACATTTCTATTTGGTTATTAGGTAGGACATTTCTACTTGGGAATAACATATTTTTAATTACCTTTTTAAATCATAGGTTTATTTTATGTTAAAAACCCAGATATGCCGATCTGGCTTTTTTAATAATTTTTCATGTTTCACACCTAGTATTTGAAAAATGTCCCATAGTATTTTTTAAAAACTTAAACATCACTGCAAATCTTTTCGTAAACTGATCTTTAATAAAGAGGCTATTTCAGCCTCTTTTTTATTATTCTCCAGAACCTTAAGCGGCTTGTCCTAAATCTTTTGGAATTCCATTACGCCCGGGGAAGTCTTTGGCTAAGCGTCGCGCATTTGGCATCTTTAACCACAAGCGTAATAGTTTACGACGTTTTTTCAGGTCGGCATCATCTTCAAAAGAAGAACGCGAATGCATCACACAATAGTTATTACAAAATTGAATATCGCCCGGTTCAAGCATCATATCCAAACGTAAGCTTGGGTCATGACTGATCTCATCAAAAATATTCAGGGCCTCAATTTGCACTTGAGATAAGGGCATACCACGACGCTCATGCCCAAGTTCAATATAATGACGCAAATATCGACATGCCAATTTACCTTCTAAGTAACTAAAAACTGGTGTTAAAGATGGCTCAACCTCACCCAAATGATCGTACCAAGCAGTATGGTAAAAATAGCCCAAATATTCAGGGAACTGTTCCAAAATTCGGTTATATACGGTTGAAGAACTGACAATACTGCTCAGTCCCCCATGTTTGGCCTTACGTATGGATAGTAAACCTACTACATCGCTTAAGTCAGAATGGTAAGGCAAATAATCATTGGTTTCATACACCCGCGTCATTTTTTGAGTCTTGTCACCGATATTTTCAACATGACCAAGCAAATCACCGCGTGCATTTTGCGTCACGGCATCGCCCATATGTAAGCCTAACAGATAATACAGATTGGCCAATTCTGCTTCGCTATATTTATTGGCATTCAAACCACGAATCACGATAAAACCATAACCATTTTCAAGCTCATTCGAGATCTTCTCAATTTCAGCTAAAAACACAGGATCTTCAATATAAGCATCATATTTGTTAAATTCCGGCGCATTTAAGTTTTTGGCTTCAAGCACTTTAAGTGCTTGATCTAGCACAGCCAATATATGCGGTGAAAGCTGATAGATCCAATCAGTCTGATCTGCAATTTCACTACCAATCCATGCACATTTATCGGTAATTTTTGATTTTAAAATGCTGTTCATAGCACCCCCAAGACGTAAATTTTAACTACAGTGGAGACCAACAAAAAAATGCACATATCAGCCGATCAAGCTCTATAGGTGCATTTCAGTCCATTAGTCCTTAAGCTGAGTGTTTCAATAAATTCTTATCGGTTTGATATTCCTTGTATTTACGCTGAATATCGATATGTTCAGCGATATGTTTGGCATCGTGCCATACCCCCCAAATAAAGCTCGAGCCACGACCCGTTAAATAAGGTAATCCCAGGAAATACACACCACGTTGTGGAGAAATTCCTTGTTTCTGAATGGGTTTATTGAACTCATCAAAGGCATCGACCTGTAACCAGCTAAAGTCATAGCCAAAGCCTGATGCCCAAATTACAGTGCTAATGTTGTTGGCTTGCATATCCAGCTCAAGGATTGGATTGGTCACGCATTCAGGATTTGGCAATAATGTGCGTGCTTGCGGTTCAGGTGGTAAATCCAAACCATTGTTGGCGATATAGGCATCTGCTTCATCATAGAAAGCCATTAATGCCGCATCACCCTCATCGAGATTCTGTTTCAGGTTGTTTTTAAATTTCACTGTGTGTTCATCAAAGGATTCGGTACTGCCGACCAAGGTGATGCCCTGTTTTGCCAAGACACGGAAATCGACATTAATCCCGCCATGCGCACCACTCACGGCAAATCCTTTGAGTGGACCTGTATCGGTACGCATAAAGTCCCAACCTCCCAGTACACCTAACCACCATACGTTGTCGCGATTACGATAAGTACGAGGTGGACGCTCATGACGACCCACAGACAGATAGACCTTTTTACCGGCACGATTCAGCTCATCGGCAATTTGCACACCTGAAGAACCTGCACCAATCACGAGAACTGCACCTTCAGGCAGTTGTTCAGGATTTTTATAATCGTCCGAGTGAATTTGATAAAAAGATGGATTTTGCAATGCCACGGGTGGAATCACGGCTTTTTGGAAGGCACCCGTTGCAGAGACGATATGCTCGGCGTAAATGGTGCCTTCTGATGTTTCTACGGTATAGCCCACGCGACCCACAGATTTATGAACTTTATGAACGGTCACACCTGTATGAATCGGAAGATTGAATTTTTTAGCATAGTTTTCAAAATATTCTGCGACTTGATCATGGTGTACAAATGCCTCAGGATCGGCATTAAATTCCATATTGGGGAAACGGTCATGCCAGCAAGGGCCATTGGCAACCAGTGAGTCCCAACGACGGGTACGCCAAGCTTCTGCAATCCGATTTTTCTCTAACACCACATGTGAAATCCCTAACAGGGTCAAATGCTCACTCATTGCCACGCCAGCCTGACCTGCACCCACAACCACAGTATCTACCATCAAATGATCTAATTTCATTTTCTCTATCCTTTTCTTCATGCTCACTGTGACAGTGTGCTGATTATTTTTTTGTTTTTTGGAAGCCCGACACTTCACAAAAAATCAAATCTGTTTCGATGGATTCAATATAAGTAGGTCGGTTGAATAGCGAAAATCATATAAGCAGAACATATGAATCAAAAAAACCGAATTGCTTCAATCATCTGAACTTCATATAAAAGTGAAGAGAAATTTTTGAATAAAAATTTTATTGTTTGTTTAATTTTTTAAACCAGCGATACCATATATTGCAGGATCAGCAGGACCAAATATGAAATCACGTGCAGCAGTTGCTTTTGCTCCAGGACAGCCTTTACAGATTGTGGAACTGGATGTTGAACCGCCCAAGGCAGGAGAAGTCCTGGTCAAAATCACTCATACAGGGGTGTGTCATACCGATGCCTTCACTTTATCAGGTGCTGACCCTGAAGGTGTATTTCCTGCAGTACTTGGGCACGAAGGCGCAGGTATTGTGGTTCAGGTAGGAGAGGGAGTTACCAGTGTGCAAGCGGGTGACCATGTGATTCCACTATATACCGCAGAATGTGGTGAATGCTTATTTTGTAAATCAGGTAAAACCAATCTATGTGTGGCCGTTCGTGCGACTCAAGGTAAAGGTGTAATGCCAGATGGCACCACTCGTTTTTCTTATCAAGGTCAACCAATTTTTCACTACATGGGCTGTTCAACCTTTTCAGAATATACCGTGGTGGCGGAAGTCTCGTTGGCAAAAGTGAACCCAGAAGCCAATCCTCAACATGTATGTTTGCTTGGCTGTGGCGTAACCACCGGGATTGGGGCAGTGCATAACACAGCCAAAGTCCAAGAAGGGGATTCGGTCGCCGTGTTTGGTCTGGGAGGCATTGGTCTGGCGGTGGTACAAGGTGCACGTCAGGCCAGAGCGGGCAAAATTATTGTGGTCGATACCAACCCAGATAAATTTAAACTGGCAGCAGAGTTTGGTGCGACTGACTTTATTAACCCGAAGGATTATGACAAGCCTGTCCAGGAAGTGATTGTAGAAATGACCAGTTGGGGCGTGGATCATTCCTTCGAATGTATTGGTAATGTCAATGTGATGCGTTCAGCACTTGAATGTGCACACCGTGGTTGGGGACAGTCAATTATTATCGGTGTTGCTGGGGCAGGTCAGGAAATTTCAACTCGTCCCTTTCAATTGGTGACGGGTCGCAAATGGATGGGCACTGCATTTGGTGGTGTGAAAGGGCGTAGCCAATTGCCAAGTATGGTCGAAGATGCCATGAAAGGCAAGATTCAGTTAGAGCCATTTGTGACCCATACCATGGGCTTGCAACAGATTAATGAGGCCTTTGATTTAATGCATGAAGGCAAATCGATTCGTACTGTTATTCACTTTTCTGAATAACATTCCTTAAGTTAAAAAGCTCCAGTCATTGGGGCTTTTTATCAAATTCAATGTTTCCTCATCCAAATAAAAAAACCAATGTTCAAACAGGCGAACATTGGTAACAGAGGAAATAACAGTTTGTGGAGAGCTAAGTTAGGCTACAAACGGAAACTCATCTTCAGGTAATGCATCACCCGTAGAGAGCTTGCCAATATATTGCGGGTACTGTGGAGAAGTTTTCCCGCCACGATTGACATAGACTGCCTCATCCCCTAACCAGCGAAATGAGACTGCACGTCTTGCATGTTGAGTAGATGCATTGCCTGGCGCACCATGAATGGTCAGATAATTAAATGCAATCGCATCACCCGGTTCCAGTGCCCAGCCGACAATATTGTAGTCTTCACGCTGGCTATCAATATCTGGAAGGATTTCTTCAGGCGTGTCGCCATGATCATAGTATTCTCCGTTAAAGCTTTGTGGCTTGAAATGTTTACCCCATTTGTGCGAGCCGGCAATAAACTCAATGGCAGATTCTCTCGCTACCGGATCCAGAGGAATCCATAGACTTAAGGTCTGCTTTGCATCTACAGGATAATAAGGGGCATCATGATGCCAAGGCGTAACCTTGGATGAACCTGCACCCTTAACCAGTACATGTTCATGAAACATGCGCACACTTTGAGACTGCATTAAGGCTTTGACTATCTTGGCTGCGGGGCTTTGTTGGACAAATTTATTGAATGCATCAATGCGTTGCCAGTTACAATAATCTGCCCAGAACTGGCCGCGGGTCTGTCCAGGAGTATAGTCACGAAACCATTGACCAGGATTTTGTTGATTGGCTTTTATGCCGGATTCTAGCAAACCTACCCAGTCTTTAAAAAAGCCCCGTAAAACCACCACGCCATCTCGTTCAAATATTTCTCTTTCATCTTCCAGCATGCATGCTACTCCTTCATCAGTAGGGAAGAATCTATTTTCATCAATGTTTTTTGATGTTGAAGAAAATATAAGCATCAAAGCAGAAGATAAGAAATAAGCAATTTAAGAAGTAATGATTCGTTTTTTTTAAATTAAACATAGGATTATTAAAAGGTAGAAGAAGTATTGCAACAGCTCTATATCTTGTTCAAGTTATGGTTAGTCTCTCTCTTTTGAATAGCTGAATAATGCTTCACTCAAATTATTGTCTCAATTTTTTCAGAATCAGACTCGCCATAATGGCAAAAAAACCACCCAGAAATGTTTCATAAACTCTGGAAATCGGCACAAAATAATTTGGATGATAGGTATAGAAAGTTCTTTCGATTAATAAAATAACAAAGAGAGTAGTAGCAAAACTTTTAACTGAATTTGACATTTTAAGTAAACTAGGCAACATAAAGACTAGAGTTAAAAATATAAATAAATAAAAGTATGTGTGACTGAAGCTGACTACTTTGAAAAGTAATATAATAAATATGACTGCTACCAAACAGCCAATAAATCTATCTATTGTTTTACTTAGAATATCAATTTCTTTAGGTCTTAACAAAATTATAAAAGTGAGAGCTGACCAGTAGGGTTTATATAGTGAAAAAAAATAGGGAACATAGAGACTTAAAAAAGCAAATAAACTATATATAATTGACCGTGTAAATATTCTCTCATTCGTCAAATATGTACTTTTTGAAAAAAACCATTTTTAAAAGAATCGTTTTCATATTTTTTATAGCGCAATAGACTGAGTAGCACTAAGCTGATAGTAATCCCTGTTAAGTAAGCATATATCATTTTTATATTTGCATTTTGAAAAATGGTTCCTATACAAGAATAACAAGAATAAATAAATATAAAAGGAAATGTTCTGTCTATCGTCGGGTCTTTCCCATACATGAGATAGTAGAAAAAAGCTAATATGAATATATACAGATAGAATTCAATTGATATTTTTAATAAAAATCCGATAAAACCGCCCATTATCGCTAAAGATAATAAGAACCATATATATATTATGTTAGCTTTATCTTCTTTTGCTTCATATACCACGTTGCTAAAAAGAACGGTGGTAAAACCAAAAATTAAACCAATCACACCAAAAAAATAATAACATATTCCACTATTTATAATTGAAATTAAAAGAAAAACCCCGTTATCATGAAAACTTATCTTTAAACTTAAGTTTTTTTTATTAATTGTCGTCATAAAAATTCCATCTAAAGAATTTTATTAAGTATTTTATTCTACCTTAATCTTTTTCACTCCCTATTTGCTCATGTATAAAGAAAGTAATTGCTTGTACAGTGGGGTCAGTTAATTTTTTCTGGCTGTTAAAATTCTTCAGTGAATAAATCAAAATTTTATAATCATTTTTTAGCCTCTTTTCTAGGGCTTCTTATTAAATATTCAAGCGTTAATCCTATTTCACTGCTTCAAAAACATTCAGTCGGTTCATAAGAGGCTATGCATATTTGAGCTTCGGTACATGCAGAGGGGGGGAGCTTAGTCATAAGCAACCAGCAAGCTAAAAATGTACTAGATGAATTTTACTCACCTTTAACTGAATTTATATCGTTTTACTCATCTTGGGATTCACGCTTAAATAAAGCCAGACAGAAATTTAGCTTTTTATATTTTTATAAAAATTTAGGGTGGCATATCTCCATGAGTACAGCATTTCAATGTTCAATTAAACGTATTCGTTTTGATGAGAACTACAAACCAGCAAACAATACACGTCTAACCACCAATTTTGCCAATTTAGCGCGTGGTGAAAGCCGTCAGGAGAATCTTCGTCGTACACTTGCGATGATTAACAACCGCTTTAACAGCTTGGCGACTGCTGATAATCCTAGAGGTGATCGTTATTCACTGGAGATCGATATCATCTCTGCTGAAATTGATATTGAGGGCAATGGTCAAACCTTTCCCTTTATTGAAACCTTGAAAAGTACAATTATCGACCATCATACCAATGAACGCATTGAAGGCATGATCGGGAATAGCTTCTCATCTTATGTACGTGATTATGATTTCAGTGTGGTATTGCCATCACTCGGCTGTAAGGCCAATGAAAAACCTGAAGACTTTGGTGACCTGCACGGCAAGCTGTACCAGCATCTTGTGAATTCAGCAGTCTTTAAAGCTGAATTTAATAAACAGCCAGTGATTTGCCTGAGTGTTTCAACCACGAAAACCTACTACCGTAGTGCGAATGTTCACCCGATATTAGGTGTGGAATACACCAATGATGACTACTCACGTACCGATGAATATTTTAAAAAAATGGGCTTAAGTGTTCGCTACTTTAAACCTGAAAATGGCAATGCACCCTTGGCATTCTATTTTGCGGGCGACTTGCTGCACGATTACACCGATTTTGAACTGATCAGTGCGATCAGCACCATGGAAAGCTTCCAGAAAATCTATCGTCCTGAAATTTACAACACAAATTCATCTGCAGGTGTGGTGTATCAGCCTAGCTTGAGCTATGGCGACTATTCATTAACTCGCATTGTCTATGACCGTGTTGAACGTGGGGAGCTGGCGGTCAAACAAGGTAAATGGACAGAGGAAAACTTCATTAAGCCGTATAAAGACATTCTGGATGAATGGGCTGTCAATTTTAAAGTAGCAATGGCTCAGCAAGACAACGCTGCCTGATAGATCACATATATAAACGAATTTAGATATAAACGAATTTAGAGAAAGAAGATTAGACATGGCACTTTTACAAGCTAAAAAGTTACTCCCGACCTCTACAGCAGGCAGCTTGCCAAAACCGTCATGGCTGGCAGAACCTGAAAAGCTTTGGTCAGCTTGGAAACTCGAAGGTGCAGAATTACTAGAAGCAAAACGTGATGCGTTAAAGCTGTCTTTGCATGAACAAGTCCATGCTGGCATTGATATTGTCAGTGATGGTGAACAGACCCGTCAGCACTTTGTGACCACGTTTATCGAGCATCTTGAAGGGGTGGATTTTGAGAAACGTGAAACCATGCGTATCCGTAACCGTTATGATGCCAGCGTACCTTCAGTAGTCGGTGAAGTTTCCCGTAAAAAAGCAGTGTTTGTGGATGATGCGAAATTCCTGCGTAGCCAAACCACGCAGCCAATTAAATGGGCACTGCCAGGTCCAATGACCATGATTGATACGCTGTACGATGGTCACTACAAGAGCCGTGAAAAACTGGCATGGGAATTTGCCAAAATTCTGAATCAGGAAGCACTTGAGTTAGAGGCAGCAGGGGTCGATATCATCCAGTTTGATGAGCCAGCATTCAATGTGTTTTTTGATGAAGTGAATGATTGGGGCGTCGCGACTTTAGAGCGCGCGCTTGAAGGTCTGAAATGTGAAACTGCGGTACACATTTGCTATGGTTATGGCATTAAAGCCAATACCGATTGGAAAAAGACCTTAGGCAATGAGTGGCGTCAGTACGAAGCAGCCTTCCCTAAACTGCAACAATCAAAAATTGATATTGTATCGCTTGAGTGTCAAAACTCACGTGTGCCGATGGATCTGATTGAGCTGATTCGGGGTAAAAAAGTCATGGTTGGTGCGATTGATGTGGCGACTAATCAAATCGAAACGCCTGAGGAAGTAGCTAATACACTGCGTAAAGCCTTGCAATTTGTGGATGCAGACAAACTGTATCCATCAACCAACTGCGGGATGACACCTTTATCTCGTCAAGTGGCTCGGGGCAAACTCGCAGCACTTAGTGCAGGAGCTGCGATTATTCGTCAGGAGCTGGGTGCTTAAAAGAAGCATGGCTAAACCAGAGTAGGGTGAATGATCCGTAGATCATTTGCCTGCCTTTGAGTACAGGCACATCGTATATATAATTGAGATGAAAGAGATGATTGAAGCAATAGACTTTAGAAATGCAATGTCCCTGTTAACCACGTCTGTGAATGTGATCACGACTCAAGGTGTAGCAGGAATGCATGGCTTTACTGCATCGGCCGTATGCAGTGTGACTGATACCCCACCGACATTGCTGGTCTGTATGAATCAATCTTCTCGTTCACATGCGCATTTTATGAAAAATAAAGTGTTAGCAGTCAATGTACTCAGCACGCAGCATGAATACATCTCCAATGCATTTGCCTCAAGCAAATTTAACTCTAAAGATCGCTTCAAACTCGGTGAGTGGAGCACGCTTGAAACAGGTGCTCCAATCTTAGACGATGCTTTGGTGAGCTTTGATTGCCAGATTGAAGAAATTCAAAAAGTGGGCACACACAGTATATTTTTATGTCGTGTCATCGCGATTAGACAAAGTCAGCAGGAGGAAAGTTTGGTGTATTTTAACCGTGCTTATCATCAGGTTGGTCAATTAGAAACTGCTTAATTTTCCCTCGCTACAATGTTCTAGGCCTTATCGTGTTTAAATCCAGATACCGAATTAAAACTGGAAGAAATAAAAGTTATTTCTTCCAGTTGAATAAGCGTTTAAGTGAAGTATAGAAGCTATCGAGCACAGTTAAAGTTTTCAGCTTTTTCGCTATCTCCCTGACCACTATAACGTGCAATTAATGGGTATGGGCAGAGTGGGCGGGTCCGGTTTGGTGCCCAGTTTGACGGAATCTCGGGATTAATTTCTCCACTCGGATTGCCAGGACCTCGTGCAGTGGCAATGATACGATCAGGTTTTTCACCATATTCCACCCATCTGACCAGTGCAGTAAGTCCATCAAACTGGTCAGTAGCAACACCCTGAGAAACATGGTTCATACCTGGAACCCGGAAAAATCGTACTGAATTCTGTATAGTGGCTGAATAACGTTGCAAAAGCTGATCATACCAGTTTTGTGATTCCTTCTCGGAGGTAGAGCCATCCGCTACTGCATGTACTACCATAATTTTACCTCCTCTTGAAGTGAGAGGCGTCACATTTAATGGATCAGGTGGTCCCATAAAAGCAGTTGAGCTTTCCTTATAGGTGTTATCTGTCCTGTATAGCTTGATAAGGTCAGTATCGAAATTATAATTCAAGATATATTCATTCGGTCTTTCCAATCCTAATAAATTAGGTGGAGTCTCGAACACAGTGCCTAATACTCCAGCACTACGATCTAAAGCGCTAAGAGGTGCTAGTTTCAAATTGGCCCATTTCTGTCCAACGATTCCTGGATCATAAGGTTCACTGACATAAAATTTTTCACCTTTAGAGTTTACAGGTGTATCAAATACAGCAGCGATAACCTGTATCTGTTCTGCTGACAGGCAGGTTCCATTACGTTCTCCCTGACACACCGGAACATCTCTTTGGATATTAAATTCTGATTGGCATCGGTCTACATCCTGTACCATGCCATCTACAATACCATCCAGCTTGTCACATTTATTTAAGACAGAATCCGCTACAACTTTTCTTTCAGCATCGGTAAAAGCTGTTATTGTCTCATCAATTTCCGTAGCGACTTTTCGGAGTTCTTTAAAATCATAAATTTGTGCTATTGATGAAAGAGGCGGCTCAAAGGAAGGCGAGTTGGCATAAATACCATCATATTCCCTTGGTAAGCGTGTAGCTGCATTCAGCGCCAGATTTCCACCTCGTGAAGCGCCACCTGCATAAGATCGGTCTGGCAGTTTGTCATAGCTAAACCTGATGAGCTGCTTTGCCATCGGGGTTAACTTGATCATCGAGTCATAACCATAATCAAGCCTGGCCTGTGGGTCTATACCAAAAGTAGTAATTTGTTCAAGTGTATGACCCATATCTGAGGAGATCACAGCAAAGCCTTCATATAAGGCATTGGTGAGTGGCCCCCCGCTTCCAACATAACCTAAGGCTGGAATGAGTTCTCCACCAAATCCACCATTGGCCTGAAAAAGAAAGCGGCCACTCCAGTCCAGAGGAAGACGCATCTCAAAACCAATTCGATACTCTTGCCCATCTATAGGACTGATTCGTGGAAACATATAGCCTGTGACTACACAATGGGCCCGAATGGGTTTTTCAGCTACAGTCACAGCACCCGCAGCCTCAGCAGTGGCTGAAGTAATCGTGGTATTGGCATATTGAAATGAACCCAGCTGTTCACACCGTTTCTTTATTTTAGCTCCAACAGCAGGTGATAATTGTGGTGTTTGATTAGAAGGAGGATTACCTTGATATCTGTCATTGTCATTATCGCCACCACAGGCTGCCAATAAAAAAGAAATCATCATAAGCAGGCTTAATCGGGATAATGTATTTTTATTTAAATCATTCATTTGAAGCTCCATCTTGCAGTAAAACTAAATGGTTGAGTGACTT
This sequence comes from Acinetobacter sp. 228, assembly GCF_048147885.1. Classification (NCBI taxonomy): domain Bacteria; kingdom Pseudomonadati; phylum Pseudomonadota; class Gammaproteobacteria; order Moraxellales; family Moraxellaceae; genus Acinetobacter; species Acinetobacter sp. 228. Next base: position 60,380 of record NZ_JAYWYV010000015.1, on the reverse strand, counting down.
CATAGAAATATATTGATATTTAAATAGCCTGTTTCATTAAATAAAAGTTTTAATTATCAACAAGATCAAGAGTAATAACTCAAGAGTTATGAAGGCTGTTCTTATTTTAGCAATACTTAATGCCTGAAAGTGAGTCACTTTCAATATTTAAAGTTTTGTTACCTGATTTAATAAAACAGGAAGAGATGTGTACCTGAATCAGGATGCCCTTGAGTTAGAAGCAACCTTGCAAAGTGTAAGTGGAACAACTATAGAATTTCAAATTCCTCACTAAAACTGGAAGAAATAAAAGTTATTTCTTCCAGTTGAATAAGCGTTTAAGTGAAGGGTAGAAGCTATCGAGCACAGTTAAAGCTTTCAGCTTTTTCGCTATCTCCCTGACCACTATAACGTGCAATTAATGGGTATGGGCAGAGTGGGCGGGTCCGGTTTGGTGCCCAGTTTGACGGAATCTCGGGATTAATTTCTCCACTCGGATTGCCAGGACCTCGTGCAGTGGCAATGATACGATCAGGTTTTTCACCATATTCCACCCATCTGACCAGTGCAGTAAGTCCATCAAACTGGTCAGTAGCAACACCCTGAGAAACATGGTTCATACCTGGAACCCGGAAAAACCGAACGGAATTTTGTATATTGGCTGAATTGCGTTCCAAGAGTTGTTTATACCAGTTTTGTGACTCATACATGGAGGCAGTAGATCCATCTGCTACTGCATGGACTACAATAAGTTTACCTCCTTTTGAAGTCAGAGGAGTCAGGTTTAGTGGATTAGGTGGTCCCATAAATTCAACCGAACTTTCTTTATAGGTACTATCTGTCTTGAATAACTTGATAAGATCGGTATCGAAATTATAATTCAATGCAAATTCCAGTGGATTTTGCAAAGGTGCCTCCTCAGGCGGGACCTGAAATGCAATTGCTGTGGCACTAGCAAGACCTTCTAGATATTGAGTAGAAAACAATTTTACATTGGCCCATTTCTGCCCGATGATACCCGGATCATAAGCTTCACCCACATAGAATTCTTCACCTTTAGAATTTACCGGAGCTTTAAATACATCGGAAATCACCTGAATCTGTTCTGCTGACAGGCAAGTACCATTTCTTTCACCCTGACAGACAGGAACATCTCTCTCAATATTAAATCGTGTCTGACACTGATCCACATCCTGCACCATACCATCGGTAATGCCATCAAGCTGGTCACACTGCCTTAAAACAGCATCTGCCACAACTTTTCTTTCTTCTAGAGTAAAAGCTGTCACTAAATCATCAACATCGGTGGCGACTTTTCTCAACTGTAGTGCATCATATATTTGTGCAACTATTGCCACTGGTACGTCAAATGGAGGTGAATTGGCATAAATACCATCAAATTCATTTGGTAATCGCGTAGCTGCAATTAATGCAAGGTTACCGCCACGGGAAGGTCCAGCAGCATAGGATCTGTCAGGCAGTTTGTCATAACTAAACTTGATGAGCTGCTTTGCCATCGGGGTTAACTTGGTCATGGCAGCATAGCCATAATCAAGTCGCGCCTGAGGATCCAGTCCAAAAGTAGAGTTTTGTTCAAGCGTATGGCCCATATCTGAAGAGATCACTGTAAAACCTTCATAGAGAGCATTGGTGAGTGGCCCCCCACTTCCGATAAAACCTAGCGCTGGAATGATCTCACCACCAAACCCTCCATTGCCCTGGAAAAGAAAACGGCCATTCCAGTCCAGAGGAAGACGCATTTCAAAACCAATACGATATTCTTGTCCATCTATAGGGCTGGTTCGTGGAAACATATATCCTGTCACCAGACAATGTGCCCGAATAGGTTTATTGGCAACGGTCTCAGCACCTGCCTCCAGGGCAGTAGCTGAAGTAATCGTGGTGTTGGCATACTGAAATGAACCGAGCTGTTCACACTGTTTCTTTATTTTAGCTCCAACAGCAGGTGAGAGCTGTGGTGTCTGGTTCGAAGGAGGATTACCTTGATAGTTGTTATTGCCATTATCACTACTGCAAGCGGCCAATAATGAAATCATCATCAGCAGGCTTAAACGGGATAATATATTGTTATTTAAATCATTCATTTGAAGCTCCATTTTGTAGGAAAGCTAACTGGTTTAATTGCTTCATAAAAATTTATCGATATTTAGTAGCTTGTTTTAATTAGATAAAAATTTTAACTATCAGTTGGATAAAGATTTTAAGATGCAAGACTCTAGAGTTATGAAGGTTGTGTGAAGTTTAGCAGATCTTAATGGCATAAGTGATATTCACTTTCAATACTTAAAGTTTTGTTACCTGATTTAATAAAACCGGATTCAATACGTAGCTCAACTATTTTTTATAAGGGTTATAACAAGCTATGAGCATCGAACAAGAACCTCAATAAAATGGAGAGGTAGAGTGAAATTTAGATAGAAAGAAAGCAAAGTCCTATCAATGCATGGGAAATAGAAATCTTCTGATTCGCTCAGAAATTTTAAGTGATACAAATAGCTTTAAAAGCGTTATAAAGATAATTCTTTTCAAAAAAATTAAAAAAAATAAACTGTTCAAAGATACATAGGTTGTAGTATCAAAGAGAGAATAGGAAACTTGATTAGGAAAATAAACAGCTTTTACTCAACACATCAGCCTGAAAAATGAGAGATGAAAGAAAAATAAAGGCGATATAGCCTAGAGTTTTTAGAAATATTTTTATAAGTTTAAATAAATATAAACAAATGCCTGTACCTTGTTCACTCATATACAATTATTTAATTCTCAACCGGAGATGTGCAATTGCGTGTTGGCCGTTATAAGTTATTGATCATCATTGTCTTGCTGATACTGGTACTGGCTTTTGCTCTATTTCGCTGGTGGCAGGGACCAAAGGTACCTGGTTATACCTTAAGCGCCATGCCGCTGGTACAAAATGTCGTTGCGAGCGGGCGGGTCACGACCGTGGCACGGACTCAGATCGGCAGCGAAATTACCGGGGTGGTTCTCGAAACAAGAGTCAAAGAGGGGGATAAAGTCAAGCCGGGTGACCTGTTGGTGGTACTGAAATCTGATGAGCTTCTGGCCCAGGTCAAGCAAGCCGAGCTGGCACTCACCGATTTGGCTAAGGTCAAGCGCCCACAGGCAGAGGCCGAACTGGCCAGTGCCAAAGCGCAACTGGATCAGGCCAGCCGTGAAGCAGCACGTAGACGCGCTGCTGGTGTAGGCATACTCTCGGCTGAAGAAATAGAACAGGCGGTAGAGACAGAAAGGGTCGCACGTAACAATTTTGAAACGGCGCGCCTGAAAGCAGAAGCCCTGGCATCCGGACAAGTTGAAGAAGCTTCACTGCGCCAACAGCTCGCGGTGGCACAGGCGCAACTGGCCAAGGCAAAAATACGTTCTACGGTGGCAGGAACAGTGCTGACACGTGATGTAGAGCCTGGCGATCTGGTTCAGCCTGGACAAACACTATTTACGGTGGCCTTGAATGGCAATACGGAAATTCGGGTACCCTTGGATGAACGGAACTTGCCACAACTGGCCTTAGAGCAAACAGCTACTGTGATTGCAGATGCATATCCGGATCAGAGTTTTCCGGCGCGTATCAGCTTTATCGCACCGAGTATTGATCCGCAACGCGGGACAGTAGAAGTCAGATTAGTTGTTAATCCGGTACCTGATTTTCTTCGGCAGGATATGACTGTTTCGGTCAATGTCGAGACTGCCAGAAGGGAGCGAGCACTCGCCATTCCAAATGATTCTTTAAGCAGTGTCAAAGGCGATAAGGCAGTGGTGTTAATGGTTCGTGATAAAAAAATAAAGCATCAGCAGGTCCGTTTAGGCCTGCGTGGCCTGACCATGTCCGAAGTAGTTTCCGGCTTGAAAGCAGGTGACCAAGTATTGGTGAATGCAGACTCTTCATTAAAGGATGGGGCTAGAGTTCGGGTAGAGCCGCAAACAACCTCCGTGATGAATTCTGCTAATGATAATACAGATAGTAAAAATGAATTACCGGTGAATTTCGATTGAAAAATTTTCTTGGGCGGCTCTGGATCGAATGGAAAATCGCGGTCAGTTTTTTGCGCGAGGGCCGGGCACAATCTCTGATGATCACTGTTGGTGTCGCGGTAGGCGTGGCTGTAATTGTATTCATTACTGCTTTGATTCAGGGGCTGCAAGCAAATATTATTGAACGTACGCTAGGCACCCAGGCCCATATCCGTCTGCTGTCACCAGATGAAGTCAATCAGGTGGTGTCGCCTCCTGCGGGTACTGTGCAATTGTTGCAAGAAGATAAACGGGCACAGCGACTGCGTTCGATTAATAACTGGCAGCAGATTACCGAAACTCTGGACCAGTTACCTGTGTTGACTGCTGTCTCACCGGTTGTGTCAGGGCCTGCCTTTGTTCAGCGCGGTGATGCGATTGAGTCGGTGGCACTGGTCGGAATGAATCTGGAACGTTATCAGCAGATTATTCCCTTAAAAGAATATCTGATTAGCGGACAGTTGCGAGTGGGTGCAGATGATGTATTGATTGGCAGTCAGTTGGCCAAAGATCTGGGTGTACAGGTCGGCAGCAAGCTGCGACTGGATACCGGTCAGCAGAACAGCGCTGTGGTCAATATTGCCGGTATATTCGAACTCGGGGTTCGTGATCTGGATGCTCGCTATGTTTATCTGGATTTAAAGCAGGCGCAGTCTTTGCTCTCCCTGCCGGGCGGAATAACAGTCATCGATCTGACCATTGATGATATTTTTCAGGCAGACCAGGTTGCAGCACAAGTCGCGCGCCTGACTTCGTTGAAGACGGAAAGCTGGATTGAAACCAATACGCAGCTTATGAATGCAATTACTGCCCAAAGTCTATCCACCAATATGATTATTGTCTTTGTGGCGATTTCGGTTGCGTTCGGTATTGCCAGCGTCATGTCTGTCAGTGTGGTACAGCGCACCCGGGAGATTGGTATTTTACGAGCAACCGGCGCGACCCAATCACAAATTTTGAGGGTTTTTTTGTTTCAGGGGGCAATCTTTGGCTTGCTTGGTTCAGTCCTGGGAAGCGTGGTCAGTTATGGTCTGGTTTGGGTATTTAATAACTTTGGTCCGGGATTATTCTATATTCCAATTTCGATTGAACTGGTCTTGTTGGCCCTATTGCTGGCGACATTAACAGGGGTGCTGGCTGCGGCAGTACCATCACGTCGGGCAGCGGCACTTGATCCGGTGGAGGCGATTCGTCATGTCTAATCAAGCTGAAGAAGTCCTACGTCTGGAAGCACTACGAAAATCTTATAATATTGGCCAGCCGAATGAGGTGGAGATCTTGCATGGCATTGATCTGCGCATTGATCGCAATGACTTTGCTGCACTCATTGGCCCTTCGGGTTCTGGTAAAAGTACTTTATTAAACATTTTGGGGTTGCTGGATAAACCGACAAGTGGTGAACTGTATTTATTGGGACAGCCTACCAGCGCGATGGATGATGCCGCCCGTACTGCATTGCGTGGCACCAGCATCGGATTTGTATTCCAGTTTCATCACCTGATCCAAGCCTTTAGTGCAATGGATAATATTTTAATGCCTTTAATGATGGCGCAAGGCAAGCCGAATCAGCAGGCATTGCAACGCGCACGAGATTTGCTGGCCGCAGTAGGACTGGAAAAATTTGCTGAACGTAAACCGAATGAACTTTCGGGAGGACAGCAGCAGCGGGTAGCCATTGCGCGAGCCTTGATCACTGAGCCGGCATTATTATTGGCAGATGAACCTACAGGCAATCTGGATACCCAGACTGCGGCTGACATGTTTGAGCTGTTCCGTAAAGTGCATCGTGAACGTGGTTGTGCTGTACTTCTGGTGACGCATGATCCGCGCCTGTCAGCCACTTGTGACCGTACCATTAATCTGGTCGATGGCCGGATTGAAAGTGATTCGAGCAATTCTCCTCAAGATTAAGCTGTACTGCAAGGAACCAGGAGAGCTAATTTTTTGAAGCGAGAAAAGATATTTCAGATTTATAGCTTTCAAAAAATGATCGCCATAGCTGAGAATGAAATAATCTGGAAACAACCTACTGGTTAAAAAGGATGCAGGCGAGTGCCTACATCCTATCCTTAAGATTTTGACGGTTTGATTTTGATCACCTTGTTTTAGGCTACTTTCTTTTCAGCCGCTTTAGTCACTTAGGATCAATAAATCTAACTAATAAAAACGTTAGAGCATACCTATGCACTTAGGGTGCTCTGTTAAATATCTACTTCATCCTGTGAAATAAGCCGGGCTTCTCATTTGATTCAGTCTGGCTCTATTGCTCCAGACTGCTTCTGAGCATCCAGGCCGTTTTTTCATGCACTTCCAGACGCTGCGTAAGAATATCAGCTGTCGGCTGATCATTTGCCTCTTCAATCGTTGAAAAAATACTTCTGGCGGTACGTGCCACAGTTTCATGTGCATCTACGAGTAAACGCAACATTTCGTCAGCAGTGGGTACACCTTCGACTTCCTGAATGGAGGTAAGTTTTACAAACTGTTTATAGGTGCCTGGTGCTGCGAAACCCAAAGCACGGATACGTTCAGCAATAATATCCAGTGCATTCCACTGCTCAGTGTATTGCGTCATAAACATGTTATGCAGACTGTTGAACTGGGGGCCGGTGACATTCCAGTGGAAATTATGAGTCATCAAATACAGGGTATAACTGTCTGCTAAGAGTCTGGACAAACCGTCGACAATTTTGGCGCGATCATCATGAGAAATCCCGATATCAATTTTCATTGCTTTAGATTCTTTTTTAGAAGAGGCCATGCTCTTACTCCTTAAAACTTAATGCGATATGGTGTATGAGAATAAATTCGGATGGATTCAAAAACCTGAGTCAGAAGATGAAGTCATCCCTATAACTGGATAGTTGATCTCTCTATGAGGAGATCGATTTAAGTGGTTATAAGTTATAGATATTAGATGAGTATGCAGACATAAAGTTTAGTCATTATGTATAAGTGAGACGTAGGAGTGTAACCATTTAAAAATGACCATTTTGATCACGTTTACTAGCTAACGAGTTAATTCTTTAAAGCAAATGGATGCTTTAAAAAGTCTTTATCATTTCAGAAGTATAATAATCTAGAGTGCTGATTTATGAGTAAAATCACGTATTCTTATACTTAATCCGACTTGCCCACATCATTGGAGTATTTCTAATATCTTATTTTAAATAAATGGTTTATGTGAAAATTTAAAACATAAATAAAGCGAGAGTTTATAAAAAAATAACACAACACTGCCTTAATTAAATAAGTGACTACAAACAATAATAAATCTCGCTTCTAAATACAGTTATGTTAGGACACAGGCGAAACCAATGAGCATTTCTGCAAGTCAAATCTCTAAAAGTCAAAAATCTTCCAGTCAGTACATTTAGTAGATGAAATGTGAGACTGCGACAAGCTGTAGACGATTAACTTACGGATGAAGATGAACTGGTCAAGCCATGCAAAATATCAGCTCAAGCGACTTTGAGATAGACCAAAAATATCTGCACTAAACTCAAGCTCAGCAAGGAATACATCATGAAAATTAAGGCCAATAGCCCCGCGACTGGTAAAGACGGTTTAGACAAACAAAATACCAATAAAAAAAGTGAGCAGCTCGATGTATATCGTAGTGATGCGACCGAGCAGGCACTCACCACCAATCAAGGGGTTAAAATTTCCGATAACCAGAACAGTCTCAAGGCAGGCGTTCGCGGTGCGACCTTGATCGAAGATTTTATTCTTCGGGAAAAAATTACCCATTTTGACCATGAGCGAATTCCAGAACGTATTGTGCATGCCCGCGGTGTCGGCGCACATGGCTATTTTGAGGCTTATCCGGGGAATGAAAAACTGACCAAGGCAGGCTTCCTGACCAATACCAGTGTGCAAACGCCAGTATTTGTGCGTTTTTCTACCGTACAGGGCCCGCGTGGTTCAGCAGATACGGTACGTGATATTCGTGGTTTTGCCACCAAGTTCTATACTGAAGAAGGTAATTTTGATTTAGTGGCGAATGATGCCCCGGTATTTTTTATTCAGGATGGCATCAAGTTCCCGGATTTCGTGCATGCCGTCAAGCCTGAACCACAGACCGAGATTCCTACCGGTGCCACTGCGCATGATACTTTTTGGGATTTTGTCTCATTGGTTCCTGAATCTGCACATGCGGTCATGTGGGCCATGTCGGATCGAGGCATCCCACGTAATTTAAGAGCCATTCAAGGCTTTGGTGTGCATACTTTCCGTTTTATCAATGCCGAGAATAAAGCAGTTTTTGTGAAATTCCACTGGACCCCAAAACAGGGTCTCGCCCAACTGGTGTGGGATGAAGCACAAAAACTGGCAGGTAAAGATCCGGATTTCCATCGTCGTGACTTATATGAAGCGATTGCATCCGGTAACTATCCGGAATGGGAGCTGGGTGTACAGGTCGTTCCAGAAGAAGATGAAATGAAATATGACTTTGACTTACTGGATCCAACCAAGATTATTCCGGAAGAGCTGGTGCCGGTGACGCCGATTGGCAGAATGGTGCTGAACCGGAATGTCGATTATTTCTTCGGTGAAACCGAGCAGGTGGCATTTTGTCCGGGACATATTGTGCCAGGACTGGATTTTACCAATGATCCATTATTACAAGCACGTCTGTTCTCCTATACCGATACTCAGCTTAGCCGTTTAGGTGGTCCGAACTTCCACCAGATCCCAATTAACAAGCCGGTTTGTCCATTCCACAATAACCAGCGTGACGGTTTACATCAGCGTATTGTACATACCGGTCAAGCCAGTTATGAGCCGAATTCGATTGATAATAACTGGCCGGCTGAAACTCCGCCTGCAGCACAAGGCGGTGGCTTTGAAAGTTATCAGGAACGTATTGATGGACACAAGATCCGTCAGCGTAGCGAATCATTCAGCGATCACTTTAGTCAGGCCCGTCTTTTCTACCGCAGCCAGGCGCCACATGAGCAAAAGCACATTGTCGATGCCTATGTCTTTGAGCTGAGCAAGGTGGAGCGCAAATATATTCGTGAGCGTGAAGTTCTGGAAGTGCTCTGCAATATCGATCTGGACTTGGCTCAACAAGTGGCTGATCAATTGGGTATTGAAATTCCGGCAGAGAAAAAAGCTGCGAAATTACCGGATGTGCAGATTTCACCACGCTTATCTTTCGAGGCATTTAAACCTGAAGATATTAAGGCACGAAAAATTGCCCTGCTGGTACACGATAAAGCCAATGAGGCCAGTATCAAAGCTGTTCAAACCTGGGCAGAATCAGAAGGGGCTGTGGTCGATGTACTGACTCCAAAACCGGGTCCGGTACTGGGTCTGCAAGGTGGGGTGATTCCTTCCGATGGTATGCAAAAAGCCGAGCCATCCATCGCCTATGATGCTGTGGTGATTGCTGACGGTGATAATTACGATGTGGTGATGAAAGATGGTGTGGCGACTCATTATCTGCTGGAAGCCTACAAGCATTTAAAACCAATCGTGTTCCTGGGCGATAAAGGCAAGCTGATTGAACATTTACGCTTGGTTAGCGATGAAGGAACTCTGGCAAACGGACAGTTTGCAGCAGTACAAGATAGCTTCAAGACTTTGATCCTGAACCATCGTGTCTGGGCGCGTGAAGCGATTGCAGAAGCAATTCCTGCCTAAACGATCTAATTTATATTTTAGAGGATAGAGGCTCCGGCTTCTATCCTGATGGTTTTAAAATGGATGAAGAGATGGTGAGACCGGATGTCAAAAAGTTGTTGGCTCAAGCACAACAAACCAAATGGAGCAGAGAGCAGGATATCTATCTCATTGAGCATAATCATTTGCCTCTAACTGAACTGATGCAACAGCTCTGTTTCAATGAAGAAGAGATTAATACACGGCGTAAGGTATTAGGGCTGACCACACGTTTAAAACAAATGCGCAAGCTTTCTCATTAACTGACTTTAAAAACACAACAACATTATCCGTATTTTATGAGGAACCGCATGCAGAACCTCGGTTCAATATTACAAAGATTTGAAAACTCTCCTCTGGAGCTACAAGAAAAAATTCAGCACACTTTAATGGAACTGGTGGCGATTTCCGATCAGGTGCCTTATCCCGCTTCCGGAGCCACCTTAAAACGCTGGCAGATACTCAGCCAGGTCTCAGCCAGTAATCTGAGCTTGGGAAAACTGTTTGAATCGCATTTAGATGCTTTGGCCATTTTGCATGAACTGAATATTCCAGTCATGAAAAAAGGCTTATGGGCAGTATGGGCAGCAGAAGGTGGCCCCCGACCTTTAAAGCTGGAAGCAGGAAATCTCACCGGAATTAAGCCCTGGTGTTCTGCATCGGTCTGGGTGCAACACGGCCTGCTCACTTACCGTGATGAGCAACAACAATCCCAGTTACTGATTCTGGATCTGCAGCAAGAAGGCATTCAGCATTATCAGGATGCATGGCAGGCAGTGGGCATGCAGCATACTTTAACTGCCAGACTAGAACTGGATCAGGTCGAGGTAGAAAAAGTCGCAGCTCCGGATGCCTATCTGGATCGGCCCGGATTCTGGCATGGTGCCGCAGGTGTGGCCGCGTGCTGGTATGGCGCAACTGTCCGTTTGGCTGAGTATTTAAGGCAGACATTCTTGGTCAAACCGCATGCCTATAAAGCCATGTATCTTGGTGAAATCAGTCGGGAGCTTCTAGCAACACAAGCCTTATTTTATCAAGTTGCTGAATTAATTGATCAGCAGCCACAATACTCACATGAATTAAACATTCGCAGTCTGCGTGCTCAGGTTGAAGCAACGGCTTTAAACGTGCTTACCCATGTGGGTAAGGCTCTTGGGGCTGCGCCGTATTGTGAGCATCCGCATTTCGCCCGGCTTGCAGCAGATCTTCCGGTATTTATTCGTCAAAGTCATGCCGCATTTGATTTGGAGCGAATTGGTGAATTAAGCGCACAGGAGGAAGCACTATGGACATTATAAGACATGAGATTGTGGGTGATCGTGTCATCCATGGTGAAGGCACAAGGCTGGAAGAATGGCGTACCTGTGAAATTTTGCAACAGATGCCGGAATTCGATATTCCTCAGGTTATTCCACCGGATGCCAGAATCTGCATTATTGCCCCTCATCCTGATGATGAAATTTTGGGCTGTGGAGGTCTGATTCAGCGCCTGGACAAACTTGGATATCAAATCGTACTTTTTGCCGTTACCAACGGGACAGCCAGTCATCCCGGCTCTAGTCTGTATACTGCCGAAGAGCTGAACCAGATTCGTCCTGCTGAAACGCGAGCAGCTTTAGAAGCGTTACCTTTAAAACAGAATATTCTGCGGATCGCTTTAGACATTCAGGATGGCAAGGTGGCCGAACAGCGGGATTTGTTGCTGCAGCACCTGCAATCTTATCTGCAGCCGAATGACGTGTTAATTACCACATTTGTTCATGATGGGCATCCAGATCATGAAATTACAGGGCAGGTCACACAGCAGCTGGCCACTGAACTTCATTTGCCCTGTATTCAGGTCTTGATTTGGGCATGGCATTGGGCAACACCTGGAGATACCAGAATTCCCTGGAGCGTCGCTCACCAACTCAGATTAACTGAAGAAGAACTGCAATATAAATCTATAGCTGCGCGATGTTTTAAGAGTCAGCTCGAGCTTGATCCTACCACAGAACAAGCCGCTATTCTGCCAGAGCAGGCATTGCAACGTCTTTTACAACCCTGGGAGGTGTATCTGTATGAACAGTAACGCAGCCTATGATCAGGAATATTTCGATGCTCTATATGCCCTGAATCAGGGAGATCCCTGGCAATATGAACAGCGTTGGTATGAACAGCGCAAACGGCAGATTTGTCTGGCACTATTGCCGCAGTTGCGCTTTGAATCTGCAATTGAGATTGGTTGTAGCAATGGCGTCTTTAGTCAGGAACTGGCGCAGCGCACCGATAGCTTAATGTGTCTGGATGCTAACGATACTGCGATCCAGTTAGCCCGGCAACGTTTACACACTTATCCGCATGTACAGGTTTTACAGCGTATCGTGCCCGATAACCTGCCAAAACAGAAATTTCAGCTCATTGTGGTCAGTGAGATTTTATATTATCTGAATCCCACTGCACTGGACCAGGTACTGACATGGTTGCATACTGCATTGGAACCCGGGGGATGTATCTTGAGCTGTCATTGGCGTACGCCAATCTCAGGATATAGTTTTAATGGTGAAGATATCCATCAATATCTCAATGCGCATTTAAACTATACACATCATTTAAGTTTACAGGACTCCGATTTTTTAGTGGATCTCTGGTTAAATACAGCGCAATCCGTGGCAGAGCTGGAGGGTTTAAGATGAAAAAAATCGGTGTGGTGATTCCGGCCTGTAATGAGGAAGCTTATATTGAACGCTGCCTGCTGGCGTTAAAATCAGCCCAACTTTATTTTTTTCAATACTTTAAAACAATAAAAAATCTTCCTGAAATCCAGATTCTTGTGGTCCTGGACAATTGTACCGATAATACCGCAGTTAAAGTTCAGCAAATGGGTATTCAGGCCATCAGCTGCGACTTTCGAAATGTAGGCAAGGCGCGTCATCTGGGTGTTCAGCAGATGATCGGACAGGGCTGTGACTGGATTTGCTGTACCGATGCCGATTCATACGTACAATGTGACTGGTTTCAGGTCATGTCTCAGCATCAACCGACCGATGCGATTTGTGGCGTGGTGGAGCTGGATCAATGGGATCATTTAAGTCACAAGACCCGTCAGGCTTACCTGAGACATTATCAGGACAGGATGGGGCATCGGCATATTCATGGCGCAAACCTGTGTTTTAAAGCTTCAGCTTATGTGAAAGTTAACGGTTTTCAGCAAATGGAGTGTCATGAAGATGTTGACTTCATCCATCGTTTAGAAGAAGCTGGCGCCCAGATTGTCTGGTCAAATCAGCTCAGAGTTACGACTAGCAGTCGTCTCAGTTCAAAAATTACTGCAGGTTTTGCCCATTTTTTACAAAACCTTGAGCTTAAACAGGCTACAAAAAAAACGATCAGCCTATGCAAATAAAAACATAAAACTATAAATTTTATACAATCAGAGACTTGTAAAAAATCTCAAATTTTGTGTCTAAAAAGTATTCCATTTAAAATTATTCTGTTTATAATTCACACAAATTCAGCCCTGCATACTTATATATTTTAACTATAAGTCTGTGGGGTTTTTATATGGATGCTCGGTAATGGATGCCTGAACCCTCTTTTTTGGTAATACAATGTTCAATCAAACACTGCTTTCTCGAATTCAGTCTCCATCACCATATTTATGGCAGAAAATAGCGACTGCGTTGTGCTTCTTCTGCTTGGGCTTTGGTACTGCGGCTTGGGCTCCGTTAATTCCATATGCACAGCAGCGCCTGTTATTAAATCATGCTGATTTCGGTCTGCTATTGCTCTGTGCCGGGATCGGTTCGATGCTGGCTATGCCACTGGCAGGCCGACTGGCCAATGCCTTGGGTTGCCGTGCAGTCTTAGCAGTGATTCTGAGTGCATTGATGTTCATTCTCCCTGCGCTGGCTTATAGCCCAAATCATATAATGATGGCTGTCAGCCTGTTTTTATTTGGTGCAAGTGCTGGCGCTTTGGGTGTTACTGTCAATATGCAGGCTGCACAGATTGAGAAAAAACTCGGTAAAAGTTTAATGTCTGGTTTTCATGGGGTATGTAGTCTAGGTGGTCTGGCTGGGGTGCTGGGTATGACCATGTTGATGGGATTCGGACTGGCACCTTTAAGCGGTGCGATCATTGTCAGTGGCATTTTGCTGCTTATTGCCTTAATTGCTGTTCCTTTTAGCTTGGGTGCTGAGTCTAAAACAGTGACAGATGAAGCATTGTCACCAGAACAGCCTGTGAAAAAAGCAGCACCGACCTTGGCGATTTTAGGCATTGGTCTGATCTGTTTTGTTGCCTTCCTCTCTGAGGGTGCCGCCATGGACTGGAGTGGTATTTATCTGAGCACTGAGTTCAGTTTACCAGCTGCGCAAACCGGTTTAGCTTACAGTTTCTTTGCTGGCTTGATGGTATTGGGACGTTTTAGCGGACACTTGATTGTTAACCAGTTGGGTGAAAAAAATACGATTTTATTAAGTGCACTCCTGGCGACCACTGGTTTATTGACAGTAGTGTTTGCGCCAGTCTGGCAGGTAGTATTGGTAGGTTATGCAATTTTAGGCTTAGGTAGTGCCAATATTGTACCGCTGATGTTTTCCCGTGCAGGACGTCAAAAAACCTTGGCTTCACATGTAGCATTGTCTTATGTATCGGTATTTGCTTATACAGGTTCATTGATTGGACCAGCATTGGTAGGATTTGGCAGTGAAATGATTGGATTAAGTCTGGTATTTAGCGTCATTGCGATTGGCCTGTTGGGTATTACGATTTTGAATCATCTCACTGCAGAGCCAAGAGAAGTTCACCAAGGCGGAGATGCAGTTGCCCCTCTTCAAAATGAAACACCAGCTTAATGCTGGTGTTTTTTTAGGCTCAAAACTTAAGCAGTTACGCTAAACTGGGTTGATGCTCCGGTAGCCACAGGGCGATAGATCCGCAGACTTTGCGAGTTTTTCAGGTCAGTAATGAACTGATCACGCCAGCGAATAATATCGAAGTTTTTCAAGCCCTGATTTAAATACCGATAACGCTCTAAACGTTCTGATTTAGGCATGCGTAGCGCTTTTTTCAGGGCCTTGGCCATACTGTCGTGTTCATATGGATCCACCAGTAAAGCTTCTCTCATTTGTTCGGCAGCGCCTGCATATTTAGACAGAATCAAGATACCGGGATCTAGAGGGTCCTGTGCAGCAATATATTCTTTGGCAACCAGGTTCATACCGTCCCGGATCGAATTTACCCAGCAGATATCTGCCTTGCGATAGAGTTGCATCAAGGCTTCATGCCCCAAGGTGTCATAGCTGCAATTAAAAGGTAACCAGTCCGCTGTACCCTGCTGGGTATTAAGTTCCTGCACGGCAGATTTAAATTGCTCATACAGATTTTGGTAGGTTTTTACATCCAGCCGGCATGAGCAGGCAATTTGTAATTGCTGGAATTGATTTTTAAATTCTGGCTGATCTTCTAGCAGGCTCTGCAAAGATCCGATTTTTTCCAATAAGCCTTTACTATAATCAATCCGGTCAACCGAAATGATGGTTTTATAAGGCGGCGCTGTGTCGAGACTAAAGGGCAGCTTTTCTAGATGGGTATCTGAGGCCTGATTTTGTAGTTGCACAGGATGCACACCAATTGGATAGCATTTCACATGAATCTTTCGAGATTGATAATTCAATATTTCACTATGACGATGTTGGACTTTCAAGGTCTGTTCAAGGAACTGCAGACAATTTTCCTGATCGCGAGAAGTTTGTAGACCCACTACATCATAATTGGCTAAATGATGGGCCAGATCGCGATAAGCAGGTAAAGTCTGCCAGAGTCTCAGTTCAGGAAAAGGAATATGCAGGAAAAAGCCAATACGGTTACGCATGCCGAGCTTACGACAATAATGCGCCACACTTAAAAAATGGTAATCATGGATCCAGATGATGTCATGAGGAGAGGCCACCTGTTTCAGGTGTTTGGCAAAACGTAAATTAACATCCTGATAAATTTTAAAATCCTGGGGCTGATAATCTACCAGTTGATGTTGATCGTGCATTAGTGGCCATAATGCATTATTGGCGAAACCGCAATAAAAACCCTGATATTGGGACTCGGTCAAAGGGCTCGTATGATATTCAACATTCTGATGTTTCAGGATTTGGAATTTCTGTTCTTTCGTTTGTTCAACTCGGGATCCATTCCAGCCAACCCAGATACCGCCTATATCATGCAAAGCATCCTGCAAAGCAACCGCTAATCCACCTGCCTGGGTATTGTCTGCCTTGGGTAGATTTACACGATTAGATAACACTATGAGTTTTGACATGTAATTTCTCCAATAATAATTGTTGTTGTGCTTTCAATATTTCTAAGAATTCCGCAAGAAAAGCCTGCACCTGGGTTACCTTTTCAAGGCGATGGTGTGCCAGGGTTTTGCCTGGGCCGACTTTAATGGAGCAGCCTTTAAGAGTATTGATGACCTTAAAACCGGCTTCGTCAGTCAGATCATCTCCAATAAAAATGGGGTAATAATCATTTAAATGATAATGTTGAATAATCTTTTGGATGGCTGCACCTTTATTTGCACCTTTGGGTACCAGTTCAAATACAAACTTTCCAGCCTTAAGTTCAAAATCTTGAAAGTGAGCGAGACAATCTAGGGCAAATGTGTGTACTTGTTGTTCTAAATAAGGATGTTCACGAAAATGTAGGGCGATAGAATAATCTTTAATTTCTATCCGAAGCTTAGGAAAATCAAGGCACCGCTCATTAATGTGGTTTTTTAATAATTCAAACTGTCTAGAATTTAAATTAACTAAATTTGTTAAATTTGACTGATAGCATAATTCCAGACCATGAGAGCCGGCAATATTCCAGGTGAATGGATAAATGAGTTTTTGTGCTTGTGCAATTGAGCGGCCTGTCACTAATACCAAGCTAATATATTTTTGTAATTCTTTTAAGATATTTAAAGTTTCGTTCCTGATTATACTTTTTTCCGGGTCAGGGTGAAATTCAGAAATGGTCCCGTCAATATCAAGAAATAAAACTACTTTATGTGAATAAATAAAAGATTTGAGCTGGGTTAAAATCATATGAGGTAATATATAAGAAGGGCTTACAAGTGAATCTTCTTGGTCTTGATCTGCCTTTGGAGTTGACATAAATATTACCTAAGCCTCTGAAATTAAATTTAATTAAAATTTAAAACCATTTGAATTGTCATTGGTTTAATTAAATTTATAGCATATTTCATTTAAAATTCTGGCTTTAAGTGCAGAAACGAAACACTTTTAACAAATATTGTTACTTTGTAAGATTTAGAAATATTTAGATGAGGTGCTATTATTTTTAATTAAATTTAAAAATGGATTAAGAGGAATTTTTAATGCTTTTATTTAAATAGGATGGTTTTTTGTTGTATTTTAATAATTGTTCCTACTATATTAATAATGAGTATTGTTTGGATAATAAATATATTTATTCAAGGATATATTTTATTTTTAAATATTTTTATTTTTTTAAGTATTAATATTTTTAAATTTTTTATTTAAAATAGTTTATTGATTAAGTTTATGAAAAATAAAGATTTTATATGTTAATGAATAATCTAGAAAAAGATTATTTACTGAAATAAATCATAGAAGAAGATTTCATTATAAAATTTTTACAGATTAATTTTTTAAATTTATTTAGCTGAAGCAGCCTGGTAAATTGAGAGTCAAGGTTGATTTTTTCATTCTGGTCTATGTATTTTACCATAAGGTATAAATATTTTGAGAAAAGGCAAGTTTGTAAACTGTTATTTGTCGACCATAAATAACTTGAAAATTCTCATTCTTTAGATGAGGAAAAGCAGTTGGATAAAGTTGTGCTAAAGAGACAGGAGTGATGCAATGGACTTTTTAGGAAAATAAAGTTAACAAAAAAGATCAAAAAATGACTATTTCTAATTTTTTACTATTAATAAATAAATGAATTTCATAAATATTTTTTGAAGGAATGAATAACTTTAGAATGAGTATATGCAGGGCATTACAAGCGAGAGAATAAGTTTTAAGAAATAATGAATAAGCTATGAGAGGGAGGCTAAGTTGGGGGGTCGTACCATTTAAATTAAAGCGCCAATACCTGATACAACCCAATCATCAACATGGGGGGAGGGGAAATACTCAGATTTCTCTCCAGACCTCATTTTCGTCTTTTAAAGGAATTGTAAAGTTAAAGTCATCATCATTACTCACCAGAAGACTGGTTGGAGTCTGCATGACAACTTTCAAAACAGTGCCAGCTTCAAAAATAATAGGATCGCAGTTTTCCTTTCTTAGCGTCACTGGTTTGAGTAATTCAATTACCGAACTTTCCATAGCTTTTCCAAAATAAGATTACTTTTCGATAATTAAATCATAGCATGATTTTTGAAAATTTAACCATTTCTTCAAAAAACTGAGAACTCGATCAATGACTTGTTTAAGTAAAGAGAAATACGGCCATTCA
Organism: Acinetobacter sp. 228; assembly: GCF_048147885.1. NCBI lineage: Bacteria > Pseudomonadati > Pseudomonadota > Gammaproteobacteria > Moraxellales > Moraxellaceae > Acinetobacter > Acinetobacter sp. 228. The sequence goes on along the minus strand of NZ_JAYWYV010000015.1, from coordinate 42,215 downwards.
GAGAGGAATCTCCAGAAGACATGCGGTATACATGATTTTCAATCTACTTTTTCAGAGTATAGATGTATTAGATTTTTTACAGAAACCCGACAAATAATAAAAATAAAAAATTTGCGCAGAGGGAAAAGTTCAAAAAAATTATGATCTTTGTGCTTTTTACTCCCCTACTATGAAGAGTTAGCGGGTAGTAACTGAGAATATACGAAAAAGAATTATCATGCAGAGTTGACAGCTAAAAATAAGCTTTCAGAGAACAAGTATCCTCCTGTCTTTTACACTAAATTTAAAAATAATGCTTTATAACAGTAAAAATCCTCAATAAGAATAAAATATGGGTTATTTGAATGACCAAAAGACATAAGGAGAACTGTGTCGGTATGTTTAAGTCATTTTTCCCACAACCCATCTGGTTTTTTAGTAGTCTGATTTTGTGGTTTATCATTAATCTTGTGCTTTGGCATAGTGGCGGATCAGGATGGGGCGTTTATCTGGGTTTCCCTGAAGGATCTCCTGATGAAAAACTTACGATAGGCATCGGTCGTTTCTGGTCGGACCAATTTATCTGGTTCTATCTCTGGTATTGCATTGCGACTGCTATATTTGCCCTGTTCTGGTACTGGAAAGCCAGACATCCATGGCAGCGCTGGTCAGTCTGGGGGTCGGCATTTATCCTGTTTAATATCTGGTTCGGGGTGCAGGTAAATGTGGTATTAAACGAATGGTACAGTCCGTTTTATGACCAGATCCAACAGATGCTCACCAAAGGCGGAGGTGATGTGTCATTGCTTTATCAAGGGGCATTAACCTTTATTTATATTGCAATAGTTTATGTCACTTTGGCTGTATTTAACCTGTTTTTTGTCAGCCATTACGTCTTTCGCTGGCGTACCGCGATGAATAACTATTATACCGCGCATTGGGAGCAATTACGCCATATTGAAGGTGCATCGCAGCGTATCCAGGAAGATACCATGCGTTTTGCTAAAACTACGGAACAGTTGAGTGTTTCGCTGATTGAAGCACTTATGTTACTAATGGCCTTCCTTCCGATCTTGTATCAGCTATCTAGTCACGTGAAGGTCTTGCCAATTGTGGGAGAAATACCACATGCTTTAATGTGGGCCTCAATCGGCTGGGCACTCTTGGGTACGATCATTTTAATGGTTGTAGGAATGAAACTGCCCGGACTGGAGTTCAATAACCAGAAAGTTGAGGCAGCATATCGCAAAGAGCTGGTATATGGCGAAGATTATGCTGATCGGGCACATCCGTTGACATTACAAGAACTGTTTAGCCGGGTACGCTGGAATTACTTCAGGCTGTATTTTCATTATGCTTATTTCAATATGGTCCGGATCTGGTATTTGCAGTTAGACAATATTTACGGATTATTTATTCTGTTTCCAAGTATTGCAGCGGGTGCTATTACGCTGGGTTTGATGATGCAAATCCTGAACGTGTTTGGCAAAGTCCGCGAATCTTTCCAGTATTTGATATTGTCATGGCCTACCATTATTGAGCTCATGTCAATCTATAAACGTTTGAAAGCATTTGAATCACATATCGATTAATTTTTTCTTATATTATTGGTGTACTTTATCAGCCAAACAGATTTAATTTTGGCTTTTGTTTATTGTGATTTAGTTCACAAAATCCAATGGAAAATAACGATCTACCCCCTATCTGAATGAACCGGAAAAATAGTTGTAGAACCTCCCAATATTGGGGTATTCAATTATTTTTTTCTTGGCTAGAATCCTAATGGCCAGCCAAGATGGTGTTTAATTTCCAGTGGTTCACGTATAAAAATAAAAAATGTACGTTGAGGAAATTATTCTTATGCTGATCTTGTTCAGGCAATGCTATAGTGGATAAAAGGTAATTTTTATTACACATAATAATAAAGCTCTGTAGCGTTATCTGAATAAGCCGCCGAAGAAGGAATCACCGCCTTCTTCGGTTTTTTATGTGTTTTTTCTTTCTTTTTCTTGAGTCCTATATAGTATTGTTTATTATTTGATCTGGGTTAATAATGATACTTGTGTCAATTTTTATCATGTGAAGCTTGGCACAATTAGCAGACTTGAGACGGATATGTATTTTTTTACCGTTTAAATTTTATAATTATCAATATCTTGTGTTTATGGTTTTGTGCTATTTTCGCTTTGTTATACAGGGGTTTGGGGTTGAGATGTTTGCTGAGAAGCTAAAAGTAATTATTCTAATAATAGGGGTAGCGAGTTTAGTCGGTTGTAATAGCATGAACCGGTTGAAAACAGAGGTTTTACATCCTTTTGCCAGTCCTGACGAGCTAATTGCCAAACGGGCTTTAAATCAACGTGATGGTAGTGCAAAAGATTATATTTATCTTTGGGGGCAAGCACAGAAAAATAATACCACTCAGGCGATGTATCCTCGGTCCATACTGACGCAATATTGTCATGAACAGGGCGGTAAATTTTCTCTGCTGTACAAAAGTACTTTTAATGCTGTAGCAGATGTGGCTCAACGCAAACGATTGAGCAGCAATCGAGGTGTTGTCCAGGGAAGTGGTGCCTATCAGTGTCGTATGGATGATCTGACAGAAAGCTGGATTGTTTCGATTGAGCCGATTTCTGAGCGGCAGGTTGATAAAACCAGCCAGACGCGCAGTGTTCGATTACTCACCCAACTTATGAGTCTTTCCAAAGCCCAAAATTTTTATCGTCCTAAAGCCAAGCTTGCAGCTGAAAAAAATATGGCTTCCTTGCTCAAAAATACCACTACTAATAAAGCTTCTGCTGCAAAGAATACCAAGGAACTTAAGGAATTAGCGGTCAAAGATATGGAGAGAAAAGAAGTAGAGCGCAAAGAATTAGAAAGAAGAGAGCTGGAGAAAAGAGAAGCAGAAAAAAGACAGCTGGCAGCATCAGCTCGCGCTGTGGTGGCAGAAACACCTCAGCAACAACAGATGAAAAGTTATGTGGCGGCACGTCGTGATATTAACAGCGGCAAGAATCTTAACAATGCCTGTAACAACGCACAGCGTGCCTATAATTATGGAAAATTGCAGGGTACAGAAGGGACACGTGTCTATACTGAATCAGGGATGCTGGTCGCGCGCTGCCTGAACAGTATTCCGGTCTATGCCAGCCGTTTCCCGAATGCTAAAGCTCAATCCAAGCGGATTCTGCAAAATTTAGCCAATAACTATAATCATAGTGGTGCAAAAAATATGTTAAGACAGATCAAGTAACTTTAAGATCTTTTCGTGAAAATTTTAGTGCCTGAAAAAGAGAGCGTGTATCTCTTTTTCAGGCGATCGAAATGAAAAATAGTTTGATTTATGCTTATAAGCACCAAGATAGAGAATATTAAAAATAGCTCTAAAACTGATAAAATATTTTGCTTTTATGGGGTTAGAAAAATGAATAATGACTGCTATGGTGATATTAAAAAATTTAGCAGGCCAGAAATAAAAAGAAGCTTTCATATCAGGTAGTAGTCATTATCGGGAATTTATTTATTATTTCTGTTGATTAAATTTAAGATTATTCAACCATATATAATGAGTTATATTGGTACATCCTTTGCTTAAAACTATTCAGTTTTGAATATAGAGGACAATGCGTTAAAAAATAAAAAACCAATTGATTTCAACCATATAAAATAATGAGATTTATCGCTTGAGAAAATATATTTTAAGTCACTTGATTTTTATGGGTGCATTTATAGCTTCACCAATGAATCATGCAGTGACTACGACTTACTTAAAGTCAGCAATTGATCTTAGCTCTATTGATAGGACAGTAGACCCAAAGCAGGATTTTTATCAGTTCGTAAATGGAAACTGGCTGAAAACTGCAAAAATTCCTGAAGATCAGGCCCTATCAGGTGCATTTGCCGAATTGAGTATGAAGTCAAGTCATCAGTTATTTACCATTTTTAATGAACTGGCTAAAAAGCAGCATCCGCAAGGCAGCAATGAACAAAAAGTCGCAGATTTATACGCCAGTTATATGGATAGCAAACGTCTGGAGCACATTGGGTTAGCAGGATTACAACAAGACTTGCAGCGGATTGAAAATATCAGGACTAAAAAAGATCTGGCAGAATTCTTTGCCTATGCAGAAAAAATTGACCTGAACTTGCCATTTTCTACCGATTTTCATCAGGACCGAAAAGCGTCTTCAAGGGCTTTGATGTTTGTGGGGCAGGGTGAATTGGGCATGCCTGACCGTGATTTTTATCTGAGCGAGCAACCACGCCACCAAGAACTTCGGAATACTTATCTGCTGTATGTTGCCAATACCTTAAATTTTGCCGGTCAGCCCAAGCCGATTGAAGATGCACGCACCATCCTGGCTTTGGAAAAGGCATTGGCAAAAATTAGCTGGTCAGCCACGGAGTTACGCCATGATGAGGTGAAAACCTATATCTTTGCACCTAAAAATGTTATTACCTTCATGCCTTCTTTTGACTGGATGAGTTATTTTTCAGAACTAGGCCTAAAAGGTATAGGAAAAGAGGTTGCTATCTCTCAGGTTGATTATTTACGACAACTGGACGAATTATGGAAGGTCATTCCGATCGAAACCTGGCAAACCTATTTGAAATTTAATTTGATCAACAGTTATTCACCATATTTAACTGAAGTTTTTCAGAAACATTATTTTGACTTTTATTATACTGCTTTAAATGGAATCCAAACGCGTTCTCCACGTGATGTATCTGCTCTTGAACTGACCAACGGCATTTTAGGGAATATTCTTGGCAAGCTTTATGTAGAAAAGTATTTTGATGAAACACAACGCCCGGCCATGCTGGAAATGGTGGAAAATATCCGTAAAGCATTTCATCTAAAACTTGATCAGGCCAGTTGGATGGGAGCGGATACCAAAAGAGAAGTGCGCCATAAACTGGATAGTATTAATGTCAAAGTTGGCTATCCAAAAACATGGCGCGACTATTCAGCCTTGGAAATTCGTAAAGATGATCTGATCGGAAATATCCAGCGTACCCGAATATTAAATTTTCAACGTGAACTGGACAAGGTAGGACAGGCCATTGATCCGGAAACCTGGTACATGTTGCCGCAATCGGCAAATGCCTACTATAACGCCCAACTCAATGAAATCGTGCTACCAGCGGCAATCTGGCAGCCTCCATTTTATTATGATACAAGCCATGATCCTGCGGTCAATTATGGGGCCATAGGCGCTGTGATTGCACATGAGATTAGTCATGGTTTTGATGATAAGGGCAGTCATTTTGATGCAAAAGGTAAGGGTGGAGAAAAGTGGAACGAGCATGACCGTAAAAAATTTAATGAACGTACCAAAGCCTTGGTCGAGCAATATAAACAGTATGAAGCATTACCCGGATACAAGGTAAATGCTGAATTAAATACAAGTGAAAATATTGCAGATAACCTGGGGTTAGGTGTCGCACATATGGCTTATAGATTATCCCTTAAAAGTCAGCCAGCACCTGTCATTGATGGCTTTAGTGGGGATCAGCGCTTTTATATGGGTTGGGCACAGGTATGGCGCAGCAAGAGTAATCCTGAATATCTGTTGAATAGTCTGAATCTTGCCCTCCATGCCCCGGAACCCGTGCGTGGAAATGGCGCTGTACGTAATCAACAGAGTTTCTATGAGGCTTTCGAAATTAAAGAAGGTGACAAGATGTATTTACCTCCAGAAAAACGGATATCCATCTGGTAACAGAATGAGAAAAATAGGTCTGTCAACCTGAAAAGAAACATGCCTGTTTTTCTTGAAAAAGAACATTATGTAGAGCAAAAACCTGTTTCAAAACTGGCATATATGCTGCTTATAAAGACTTAAGTGTTCGATGATGAAATCCACACATATTGATAACTCAACTGCGCAATGAAGCGCGAGGATAACAAGCTTTGAAAGTTTTTCTAAAATCCGCCCTGGTAAGTGCCTTGCTGGCAGTTTCCTCTGCAAATTATGCTTCAGATCAAACTGTTGTGGCGCAACAATTAAGCTCAGGTGTAAACCAGCAATACTTTGATAAAAAAATCGCTCCACAACAGGACTTCTATCAGCATGTGAATGGTCACTGGCTAGACAATGAAGAAATCCCTGCTGATATGCCAAACTGGGGTGCATTTACCCAGTTACGTGAAAATTCGACTCAGCAGTTGCATGCCATTGTCGAAGACCTGGCCAAAACAAAATCCGCTTATGGAACCAATGAACAAAAAGTCGGTAGCCTATATGCCAGCTTTATGGACACTAAGACTTTAGATACTAAAGGCTTAATGCCACTTAAAGCAGATTTAGCCAAAATTTCAGCTATGAAAACCTCAAAAGACTTTACGTTGTTGGTCGCGGAATTTGCGAAAACTCGAGTCACCACACCTTTTGATTTTGGTGTGATGCAAGACTTGAAAAAGTCCGATCAAATGGCGGTAATGATGGGACAAAGCGGTTTAGGCTTACCTGATCGTGACTACTATTTAAAAGACGATGAAAAATTAAAAATAGCACGTGAAGCGTATGTGAAATATATCGAAAAACTGCTTATGCTTTCTGGTGAAATAGAAGCTGAAGCAAGCACACATGCGCAGACAATTTTGCAGTTAGAAACCGACATTGCCAAAGTGCAATGGGACAGCGTGCAAAATCGCGATATAGAAAAAATGTACAATGTCTATGCACTCAAAGATGTAAAAACTTTAGTGCCGGCATTTGATTGGAAAACCTATTTTAAAGCCACAGGCCTAGATAAAAAAACCAAAACCGTGATTATGGCGCAAAAAAGTTATTTTGAAGATCTCAATCAAATTTTAGAAAAAACACCGATTAATTCATGGCAGACCTATTTTAAATTTCACCTGATTAATGGTAATGCAGCATATTTAAGCCAACCTTATGCCGATGCAAACTTTGACATGTATAGCAAAACCTTACGTGGAGTGACTGAGCAACGTGCGCGTTGGAAACGCGGTGTCGATTTGACCAATGCGATTCTGGGTGAAAGTCTGGCACAAGTGTATGTGGCAAAACATTTCCAGCCTGAACAAAAACAGCGTATGGAGAAATTGGTCGACAATTTATTGCTGGCATTTGAGCAAAATCTCAATAAATTAGACTGGATGAGCGATGCCACCAAAGTTCAGGCACATCGTAAACTGAAAAGTTTCAGTGTGAAAATTGGCTATCCAAACAAATGGCGTGATTACAGCAAGTTAGATATTAAAGATAGCGACTTAATCGGTAATATTCAGCGTACCAACAGTTTTATTTATGACATCGAAATGAACAAGCTGGGCAAGCCAGTTGACCGCGAAGAATGGCATATGCTGCCACAAACCGTAAACGCCTATTACAATCCGTTGTCGAATGAAATTGTTTTCCCTGCTGCCATTTTGCAGCCACCATTCTTTGACATGAAAGCCGATGATGCGGTCAATTATGGTGCGATTGGTGCCGTGATTGGGCATGAAATTAGCCATGGTTTTGATGATAAGGGGAGTCGTTTTGATGCTGAAGGCAATATGAAAAACTGGTGGACGGAAGAGGATAATGAAAAGTTCAAAGCCAAAACCAAAGCCTTGGTGGAACAATACAGCGCCTATGATGCCTTGCCTGGCTATAAGGTGAACGGTGAATTAACCTTAGGTGAAAATATTGCCGACAATTCCGGTTTAGCGGTGGCATACGAAGCATATAAATTGTCTTTAAATGGACAACCTGCACCTGAGATCGACGGTTTTAGTGGCGATCAGCGTTTCTATTTGGGTTGGGCACAAGCGTGGCGTGCGAAAATGCGTCCTGAAATGGCATTACAGCTGGTTAAAACTGATCCACATTCACCATCAGCTATTCGGGGGCGTGCAACCTTACTGAACCAAGACCCATTCTATGAAGCCTTTGGGGTGAAGCAGGGCGATGGCATGTATTTACCGGAAGAAAAACGCATCAAAATTTGGTAATCATGTTATTGAATCAATAGATTCTGAAAAAATCCTGACTGATGTCGGGATTTTTTTGTTCATGATTTTAGGTTACAGAGTCATAACAGGCTTGCCTGCCTTTTACATGATACAAAGAAGCTGTTTTGTTTAAGCAGCTTGAGCTGATGAAAAGGGAAATGGATATGAATTTGAAAGGTTCATCTTGTCTTCGTGCAGTATTCTTGGCAACGACTTTGCTTGGGGCGACTCAGGTTGCAATAGCTGGCCCAACGGTTGATCAGCTTAGTGACTGTTTGATGAAATCGACGACAGCCACTGATAAAACCACAGTCTTGCAATGGACCTTTGTGGCATTGGGTAATCATCCCGATCTGAAAGCTTTTAGCAATGTAACTGCAACTCAAAAGGAAACACTCGACAGAAATTTAGCTTCGGTTTTACAGCGGATTCTGGTTGAGCAATGTCCAACCCAAACCAAAGCGGTGATTCAGGCTGAAGGGGTACAAGCAGTAGGCGAAAGCTTCCAGGAGCTTGGGCAGGTCACGGGCGAGGAAATACTGAAAAATCCCGAAATCAAAAGTCAGCTGAATGGTGTACTCAAATATATCGATATGAGCAAACTGGTCACGACGTTTTTGACACCTGACGTGTGGAATAAACTAGGCATCACCCGTTAATGGATTGCAGATACAAATAAAACTTAAACCGCAAAAATGTGGTTTAAGTTTTATAAAGCTTGCCTGGAAACAGCCGGTCTCGAATTTCCTCCCAGTTGGTCGACAGCCAGCAAATAAAAGAACCTAAGGTGACCATCATCGTGCCGATCCAAAAGGTGTGGGACAGACTGGTATTCAGTACCCACATCGAAATAATAGACGAAAAGATCGGGCTAAAATAAGATAACGCGACCAGCATCGCAATATTACCCTGGTTAATTCCGATATTCCACGCTGCATAACCCAAGCCAGTTACGACAGAAACCAGCAACATATACAGCATAATATTCAAGTCAATATTAAGAAGTTGTGGCAGTTGTTCGTGATCTAACAGCAGCGTCTTGCTCCAGAGAACCACACTTACCATCGCGAAAAAGAACACGATCGGGTTATGTCCTTGGCTGTATTTTTTGGTAAATACACAATATAACGACCATAAACTTGCCCCAATAAATGCCAATATGTAACTGGTTGGATTGGCTTGCATGTTGTGAATGACGGTTGCTAAATGAATATCACCGTTGCCAGTCTGGATATAAAAAATACCTGCCAGACTAATACTGAGCCCCACCACCACTAAGCTATGAAATTTTAGTTCATGAAATAAAATCAGCATGGCAATGGTCATACTCGGCCACAAATAATTCACCAGACTGATTTCAATGGCTTGCTGTGCAGTTTGTGCAAGTGCTACGGCATAGGCAAAGCAGATTTCATACACCAGAAATAATGCAGCTGCACTCAGCAGATAAAATTTAGGTATGGTTTTGAGTTTGGGAACACCAAAAACAGCCAGTAAGAGCAGGGTGCTTAAGCTATACATCATGAGTACAGCAAGATCAGGTCCAATACTAAAACTGATTTTTTTGAGCAATCCTACGATAGATGACCACTGTAAAATGGCACTTAAGCCAATCAGCGTAGCGAGGTTTTTCGACATGATAAGGGCGGGATGGGAGAATGTGCAGATTGTATTCCTGTTGAGTGATTTTCAATATGGGACAAACACGATTTTATGATCAAATTCAAAAAAATCGTTAACAACCGCTTTATGATTTGAATATCCCGATCATGAGTTTAATGATCCAGAAAATGGGTGTGAAAATTAGCTCGATACCATCGGCAAGATTGGCAATTTTGCTTTCTCTGGCTGTGAGTGTACGTGGTTTGATGGGTTTGCGTTTTCTTGACTGATATGCGCCAATGATGAATACAAGAGTGATCAAGATAATGCTAAGAAAGATAATGTAATTTGACATGTTTTTGATTTTGATTTTATAGTATAAATATTGATTAATTTGCTAACCTCTACTTAAAGTAGTTTGATAGTATAATATGTTTTAACTATTTATTAGTTAAAATCTAGTTGTTAATTTCAAAATTACCATCATACTTCTCATGTTTAATTGATTTTTCAATTATTTTTAAATAGTTCTATTTGGTAATATTTATCAATATTATAGATTTCAGCCATTTGCTTCTTGAAAATATTAACTCCACCGTAGCTAGGGTGACGTACAGAAGATATTGGTATATTTTTTATCTTTATTTTTTTTAAAGAATTAGCTGAGTCATTACCGATACAAACAATTCTATTAATATTTAAAGAATCGATTAGAGTTTTGAGTATAGTTAAACCAAAAATTTCTTCTTCTTTATTAAATTTTCTATTAGAAAGAGGATTACCTATATTATATGGGTGATAGGGATAAATATTCCAAAAAATAATATTATTCGAAAGGTTGTTAAAAATTTCCCAAATTGTATTGGCTGAAACTTCAGAAGATAAAACTTTATTGATTGATTCAGTTTTTAAGTCCAGACCTAGCTTGGAGTTCAGATTATTTATATTGATTTCACTGGTAAATGGAATGCCAGTTCTTCGCCCACCTTTATAACCTAAGTCTCGTCCAATCCATAAATCAACAGATTCCAATTTAGAAAAATATTCTAAGTAAGACTCTAGATTTTTTTTTCTTACTGAATTGGATTTAGTAGTATCATAGATTTCACAATAATCTTTATATGGGTTGAAAGCATCAATAAAAGATCGATCAGATAATTCATTAATGAGAGATTTTAATTTATTATTCATTTTCTATTTTCTCAAACTTAATAGTTCTTTGAGCTAAATCTATATTAATAATTCCAACTTTATGTGTTGTTAATTCTCTAAAAACTTTGAAACCTTCATAAATAGCTTTTTTCCATAAGGCAGGGGGACAATTTTCTACTTCATATCCTTTTACAAAAAGTTGAACATTTTTAATTAATTTTGTAGAAATATCCTTAGGATTTTCAAAATAATTGTATTCTTTAGCTTGATTAAAAATCCAAGCAGAAATTCCTTCTTCGACAACTATAGCTCTGCCCGAATCTTCATTTTCATCAAAATCAGGCTTACTTTTTCTTTTTCTTTTTAAAAGTGCTCGGAATACAGGAGACCAATGGAGTATTGCGGTATAGGAAATATGAAATACATCATGGTAACGATAATTATCTTTATCCTTATGGTTATCAGTTAGAGGATCACCAAGAAATACATCTCCATATTTCATGTGAATTCTTCCAGATGAGCGTTGAACAAATTCAATTTTTATTTTTTCTGGAAATCTTTCATCCTCTGGAAAGTAATAATCAAAGCATTTTTCAATTTTTGGATAATCTTGTTTTATTTTATCCCATTCAAAATTATCATTCTTAATTTTTTTAGAATTTGTATTTATTATTTTTTTTAAATCTTTTTGATAAAAAAATAAAACTCTCCAAAATGTTTTAAGAAAAGCAGTGAAATTATCTTCGTTTTTTTCTTTTAGATCTTTCGATTTTTCATTTAAATTAAATAGTAATTGGTTTTTAAAGTTTTGATGATCTACTAATGAGTCTTTTTCTATAATATACGGAAGATATTTAGGTTCAATTTTTTCAAGAAATTCAGGTTTATAAAGTATCTGACTAGTTTTTTGAATAAGGTCTTCTAATTTAAAATTTAACTCACTAATTGCCATAGTAAAATACCAAAGAATATCTCCAAGTTCTTCTTCAATTTCTAATTGAGTTATTTTAGTGATCTCACCTAAAGCTTCCTCTTTAAGTTTACGCTTAGATATTGATAATAGACTACCTATTTCCCCATACAATCCCAACAAAGCATAATCAAAACGATTTTTTTCAATTTTACATGTTTGTTGCACAAGGAATTCATACTCTGTAATAAAGTTATCACCATTCATTTGGATTTCCATAAATTCCTCTAGGTAAACTGTCCCAATATTTATTTATTAATTTAATAAAATCTTTATGAAATCTATTTTTATGATGACGTTTCACTATAATGTTTTTGTCACTCTCAATATTGTTAAATAAATATTCTGGAATAAACGATTTATTTTCTCCGAAATATACATAATTATTACTTATTAATACTTTGTCTACTTTAGTATCATGATCTCTATTACCATTATGCATAATACCGTTTGCAAAAGAATGATGTGAATTAAGTTGATGATATTCAGATGTTTCAGTTTTATAATAAATATTATCTCCATATTGTCGTTTAAGGCTAGAATTTAAAATAGGTTTTTTGCATTGGAATCGGGGATCATTAAAATACTCATTAAATGTTAAAATTTCTGTAACTTCCATAGCATAAATTAATCTATGAGCCCCATTTTTTCTGTACTTTTTACCAGCTAGACCAAAAATTCTATCACCAATTTGGGCGGATTTGCGTGTTCTAGGTTTACAATCAGCAAGTGTGCAATATCCATGAAATGGATTTGGTGCGAAACCAAAATCACGATCTACAATATAGGAAAATGTTTTCATTAGATTTTTTTTCCGGTGCGACAATTCACTCTTGGGATATCTTTTATCTCTATTTCTGAACAATCCGGATGTTGAAAAATATTTTGTGTAGTTTCTTTAATTATCTTAAGAATAAAGACAAGATTATCTTCACACACAAGAGAGTCTAAAAGGTCATGAATTTTTTTAGGTAAGTAGCTTCTATCTGCATTTTTAGACCAAATTCCAATACTCTGTGTGCTTTTTCTCATTTTTAAGAGAATATCTTCCTCAAAATTAGATAGATTTTGATCAATTACAATCAATAAGTTTGTAGTATCTTCATCTAACTTTGCATTGTATTGGTATTCTGAAAATTCCAAATTCAATTCATTTATAATTTTCTTTTTTAATCTAGAGTCAGACTGAGAAAGAATTATGTTCATTGGATTACCTTATTATTTTAAGAAATTATGTACGTATATTATCATATTTATTTAATTATTATCATAAAAAACCCGCTCTAAAGCGGGTTTTTCTTTTAAAGAAAGATAAACTTAATTAATCAATTTCTTCATCAACTCATTCACTTGAGCAGGATTTGCTTTGCCTTTTGCAGCTTTCATCACTTGACCGACAAGACCGTTGAACGCTTTCTCTTTACCAGATTTATATTCTTCAACCATCTTCTCATTGGTAGCAAGAACTTCTTTAATAATCGCTTCGATTGCGCCTGTATCAGTTTCCTGTTTCAAGCCTTTTTCCGCAATAATTTCGTCCGCAGATTTGCCTTCGTCCCACATAAAGCCGAATACTTGTTTCGCAATCTTACCGTTAATCGTATTATCCACAATACGCGCGATCATACCGCCAAGTTTTTCCGCAGATACAGGAGAGTCCGCCAAATCTAAGCCTGCTTTATTTAAAGCACCAGAGAATTCGCCCATTACCCAGTTTGCCGCAATCTTACCTTGTGCAGCACCGCCAGCAGCTTTAACAACCTCTTCATAAAACTCTGACATTTCACGAGTCAATGTAAGAACGTGAGCATCGTACTCAGTCACACCAAAGCCCGCCACAAAACGCGCACGACGTGCAGCAGGCAACTCAGGCATGGTCGCTTTAATTGCTTCGATTTGCTCATCAGCAATTACCACAGGCAACAAGTCTGGGTCGGGGAAGTAGCGGTAATCGTTGGCTTCTTCTTTAGAACGCATTGAACGGGTTTCCATCTTCACAGGATCGAATAAACGTGTTTCCTGATCAATGGTGCCATCCCAGTCCAGAATTTCCATTTGACGTTCAATTTCAACATTGATCGCCTGTTCAATGAAACGGAATGAGTTGAGGTTTTTCAATTCACAACGTGTACCAAACGGTTGACCCGGACGACGTAAAGACACGTTACAGTCACAGCGGAACGAACCCTCCGCCATGTTACCGTCGGAAATGCCTAACCAGCGCACTAGCGTGTGAATCGCTTTAATGTATGCAACCGCTTCTTCAACTGAACGCATATCCGGTTCAGAGACGATTTCAAGCAGCGGCGTACCGGCACGGTTTAAGTCGATACCAGACATACCTTCAAACTGGTCATGGATCGATTTACCAGCATCTTCCTCAAGGTGCGCACGGGTTACACCAATGCGCTTCACTGTGCCATCTTCAAGCTGGATGTCGATATGACCCAAGCCCACAATCGGGTTGTCCATTTGGCTAATTTGGTAGCCTTTAGGCGAGTCAGGGTAGAAATAGTTTTTACGTGCAAATACAGAGGCTTGGTCGATATACGCATCGATGCCCAAACCAAAGCGAATCGCAAGATCAACCACTTCTTTATTTAATACAGGAAGCACGCCCGGCATGGCCAAATCAACTAGGCTGGCTTGGGTGTTTGGATCATTACCGAAAACAGTCGATGAACCTGAGAAAATTTTGGTATTGGTGGCAAGCTGAGTGTGAATCTCGATACCAATAACGACTTCCCAACCATCAATCAGGTTGGATTTTGGTTTAGCCGATTTTTGAGCTTGAGCCATTATGCGTTCTCCTCAGCAATTGCAGCGCGTTTTGTATGCCAATCTGTTGCTTGCTGATACTGGTGTACCACAGACAACAATTGAGATTCTGACCAGTAATTCCCAATCAGCTGTAAACCAACTGGCAAGTTGTTCTGGTCAAAACCGACAGGCGCGTTAATCGCAGGAAGACCTGCCAGGTTTACCGCAAGCGTATAAATATCGCCCAGGTACATTTCAACTGGCGTTAAATCCGCACCAATTTTATAGGCAGTCGTTGGCGCAGAAGGTGCTGCGATGACATCAACAGATTCAAATGCTTTGAGGAAATCTTGCTGGATCAGGCGGCGTACTTTCTGTGCTTTTACATAGTAAGCATCGTAATAACCTGCAGACAGGGCATACGTACCAATCAGGATACGGCGTTGCACTTCTGCACCAAATCCTTCTGAACGTGAACGCTTGTACAGGTCCATCAGGTCCACCGGGTTTTCTGCACGGTAGCCATAACGCACGCCGTCATAACGTGACAGATTCGAAGAGGCTTCAGCAGGCGCGATCAGATAGTAAGTCGGCACATAGCTTTCTGTCATATCGAGATCAATCTCAACCAGAATTGCGCCCATGTCTTCCAGTTTTTTTAAGGATTCTTCAACCCGTGCTTTTACGTCTGCATCCAGACCTTCCACATTGAAGTATTGCTTTGGAATACCGATGCGCAAACCTTTTACAGATGTAGCATTCAGATTTGCCACATAGTCATCAACGTCTTTGTCCATTGAGGTTGAATCTTTGGCATCATGACCTGCCATTACGTTCATCAGGTAAGCACAGTCTTCTGCCGAACGCGCCATCGGACCGCCTTGATCCAGTGATGATGCATAAGCAATCATACCGAAACGCGATACACGGCCATAGGTCGGTTTAAGGCCGGTGAGGCCACAGAATGACGCAGGTTGGCGAATAGAACCACCAGTATCAGTACCAGTTGCAAATGGTGCTAAATCCGCTGCCACAGCTGCTGCAGAGCCACCAGAAGAACCGCCAGGGACATGACCCAAGTTCCAAGGGTTAGCCGTTGCGCCGTAATATGAGTTCTCAGAGGTCGAACCCATCGCGAATTCGTCCATGTTCACTTTACCTAAAGTGACCAGGCCCGCAGCTTTGCCTTTCGCTACTACGGTTGCATCGTAAGGAGAGATAAAATTGTCCAGCATTTTAGAACCGGCAGTGGTCTTGATGCCCTGGGTACAGAAAATGTCTTTGTGGGCAACTGGCACACCAGTCAGGGCAGAGGCATTGCCAGCTTTGATTGCAGCATCGGCAGCATCAGCTTCAGCCAACGCCTGTTCAGCAGTTACTGTCACATAAGCCTTGACCTGTGCATCAATTTTTGCAATGCGCTTTAAGTAGTGTTCAGTCAATTCGCGAGATGAAAACTGGGCATTTGCCAGACCTTCACTAAGTTCACGAATGGATAAGCGGTGTAAATCTGTCATGAGAAATAATTCTTTACGTTTAATTTAATAAAAAGAATGAACTGGGTAGTAATTACTCAATCACGCGCGGTACGAGGTACAAGCCATCCTGAACAGCTGGTGCAACTGCTTGGTATTGTTCACGATGATTGGTTTCGGTAACCACATCATCACGTAGCGGCTGAGGGTGGTCGAAAGGGCTTTTCAGGGGTTCAACACCATCGGTATTGATGCCTTTCAGGGTTTCCATCATGCCTAAAATTTTATTTAAACTTTGAGCATATTCAGCAGATTGCGTATCATTGAGAGATAACCGTGCAAGGTTGGCAATAGCTGAAACTGTTTCTGCACTTAAATCTGCAGAATGCTGTGCATCCGATGTAGACATAATATTACCTAATCAGTATTAAAAAAATTCAAATTATCATGCGTTATGATAAGCGATTGACTTGTCCAAATCATCACATTTAGTTAAAGTGGCCACCTTGCGTCCATATAAAGTTTAACTGAGAACGTCCCCGTGATTCTAAAACGACTAATAGGCTTGTTTTCGCC
Organism: Acinetobacter sp. 228; assembly: GCF_048147885.1. Lineage (NCBI taxonomy): Bacteria > Pseudomonadati > Pseudomonadota > Gammaproteobacteria > Moraxellales > Moraxellaceae > Acinetobacter > Acinetobacter sp. 228. The sequence continues at coordinate 25,732 of NZ_JAYWYV010000015.1, read as the reverse complement.
CGATCTTGCCATTGATTTAGGTACAGCAAATACACTTATTTATGCGCCAGGACGAGGCATTATATTAAATGAACCGACGGTTGTAGCCATCCGTCATAGTGGTTCACATAAAATTGTTGCGGCAGTCGGTCTTGAAGCGAAGCAAATGCTAGGTCGTACCCCAGCCAATATCTCAGCGATCCGTCCGATGAAAGACGGTGTGATTGCGGATTTTGAAGTCACTGAGACCATGCTGAATCAGTTCATTCGCAAAGTACATGAAAACCGTTTATTTACTCCGGCACCGCGTGTCGTGGTCTGTGTGCCATGTAAATCGACCCTGGTTGAGCGCCGTGCCATTCGTGAAGCCGTGTTTAATGCGGGCGCACGTGATGTGCGTTTAATCGAAGAGCCAATGGCAGCAGCGATTGGTGCAGGGATGCCAGTCGAGCAGGCTTGTGGTTCGATGGTGGTTGATGTGGGCGGTGGTACCACTGAAATTGCAATTATCTCGCTGCAGGGTTGTGTTTATGCCGATTCTTTACGTATTGGCGGTGATGTATTTGATGAGCAGATCATTAACTATGTGCGTAAAGCGCATGGCTGTGTGATCGGCGAAACCACGGCTGAAGTGATCAAAAAAGAAGTGGGTATGGCGTTGCCAGATGAAGGCGCTAAACCGCTTGAAATTGAAGTTCGTGGCCGTAACCTCGCAGAAGGTGTGCCTCGCGCAATCGTGGTTAATTCTGACGAAGTTACCCAAGCCATTTCTGATCCATTGCAAAATATCGTTGCTGCGGTGAAATCGGCACTAGAACACACGCCTCCTGAGCTTTCTTCGGACATTGCCGAACGCGGTATCGTGTTAACCGGTGGTGGTGCATTGCTGCGTAACCTGGACAAGCTGCTGGCTAAAGAAACCGGTTTGCCTGTTGTGGTTGCAGAAGATCCACTGTCTTGTGTGACACGCGGTGGCGGCAAGGTCCTCGAATTTTTCGACAACCCAAATCATGACATGTTATTCGTAGGCTAAGAAAAGGATCCGGCGGGTGCAAGCACATCTGTTTTCTCGACAACCGCCATCTTTTCGCTCTTTTATCATTGCATTGGTGACATGCCTGGTGGTGCTTTTCTTTGATTGGCGCATGCCACATGTTGTTCAACCTGCAAGGGATGTCTTGTACGCTGCTTATAATCCTATTTATGCGGTGGCCAGTTATCCGGTATTGTCGCGAGAGTGGTTAAATCAACAAACCAAGTCTGAAGCTCAGTTGCGCCGGGAAAATACCGCGATGCAGGCCGAGCTGTTACAGGCACAGGTACGCTTACAAAAAATCTCTGAACTTTCTGCCGAAAATACCCGTTTGCGCGGTCTATTGGACACACCGCTAATCATTGATGGACGTATCGAAATTGCGGAAGTGATTGGCACCGATGCCGATCCATTGCGGCATATTATCGTGATCAACCGGGGTGCTAAAAGCCAGCTAAAAGTCGGGCAAACGGTACTGGACGACAAGGGTATCATGGGACAGATTATCAATGTCTATCCGCATAGTAGCCGGGTCATGCTGCTGTCTGATAAAGAGCATTCACTGTCAGTGCGTCTGGAACGTACGGGCATGCGTGCCATTGTCTCGGGCACAGGTGATCTGGGACGTTTGAAAATGGAATATGTGCCGACCAGTGCCAATATCAAGGTCGGTGAAAAAGTCTATAGTTCGGGCTTGGGACAACATTTTCCGGCAGGTTATCTGGTGGGGCAGGTGTCTAAAGTACAACGGCATAATTCCGGAGAGTTTGCCCAGATTGATGTCACACCTGCCGCCCAGCTGGCCGGTGGACATCACGTGGTGGTGTTATTTTCCGATTCATTAGCGATGGAGCAACCGCATGTCAATCGCTAGGATGAAGTCTAGAAAGCATCGTGATCCTTTAATGGCTATTGTCATTTCGGTGATTGTAGCTTCCATTTTAATGGTCTATCCACTTTCCTATAATCTCTCGGGCTGGCGTCCGCTGTTCATGCTGATGATCATGCTATTCTGGGTGCTGTGCCAGCCAACCTGGTGCGGAATCTGGTTTGCCTTCGGCACCGGTATTTTTATGGATTTGCTGCTAGATGCCCCCTTGGGTCTGAATGCACTCAGCTTTATCATTATCGCCTTTTTAGCCCGTTTTCTGACCCGCGAACGCCGTATCCTGACCTTCAATAATCTCTGGGTGATTATGGGGCTGGCGATTGTGGCGTATTTGCTGATAATCTTTTTTGCCCAGATTATGGCCGGGATGCAATTTTCTTTTGCACGGCACTGGATTCCGATGCTCACCAGTATTCTGGTCTGGCCAGTAATTTATTATATGCTGAAAAAATGGCGCATATAGTTCTAGCTTCCAGCTCACCACGACGTCGCGAGTTGTTACAGCAACTCGGGCTACAATTTGATATTTATAGTCCAGAAATTGACGAATCGGTACAAGAGGGCGAGACAGTCGCTGCTTATGTCGAGCGTCTGGCACGAGCCAAAGCGGATGCCGTGGCCGAACGCTATCCGGATGCCATCATTATTGCTGCGGATACCAGTTTAGGGGTCGATCAGGAGATTCTGGGCAAACCTGAATCTAAAGAACATGCGATTGAAATATGGACAAAAATCTCTGGTCGATGGCATGATGTGTATAGTGGCGTCTGTGTTCGTACAAAGTGTGAAAAATACAGTATAGTGGTGCGTACACAGGTCGAATTTCAAATCCTGAGCGCTGCAGATATGGAAAGTTACTGGGCGACAGGTGAGCCTTTGGGTAAAGCCGGGGCTTATGCAATTCAAGGAATTGCTGCACGTTATATTCCAAAAATACAGGGCAGTTATTCCAATGTGGTGGGCTTGCCCTTATATGAAACAGTACAGTTATTACAGACGGTTAAGGCACTAAATTAACTGCTGAAAAAGAATTCTTATAATGTTTTGAGTGTATTTATGTCTGACGAGTTGTTGATTAACGTCACACCGATGGAATGTCGGGTCGCGTTAATTGAAAACGGCACGGTCAATGAACTGTTTGTCGAGCGTACCGCCAAGCGTGGCCTGGTAGGAAATGTCTATAAAGGAAAAGTGGTGCGGGTTTTACCCGGGATGCAGGCCGCTTTCGTAGATATCGGACTCTCGCGTACTGCATTTTTGCATATCAATGATATGGTCTGGCCACGCAATCAGCCAACCCCGAATGTTTTTGAGCTACTGCAACCGGGACAGACCCTCACTGTTCAGGTCATGAAGGATATGCTCGGTACCAAAGGCGCACGCCTGTCTACTGACCTGTCTATTCCTTCACGCTATTTGGTCTTGATGCCATATGGCAATCATATTGGGGTATCGCAACGGATTGAATCCGAAGAAGAGCGTAATCGTTTGCGTTCTATCATTGAGCGGATTCAGGTGGAGCACAAGCTGCCGGGCTCAGTGATTGTGCGTACTGCGGCAGAAGGGATTGAAGAAGAAGCCATCGCGCAGGATATGGCTTATCTGGCCAAACTCTGGGAATACATCCAGCGCAAGCAAAAGATTATTGCGGTACCTTCTTTAATTTTTGAAGAATTGCCTTTGCCGCAACGCGTCATTCGGGATCTGGCCAATGAAGAAACGGCCAAAATTTATGTAGATTCACGAGAGATTCATGCCAAGTTGCAGGAATTTGTCGAAGAATTCGTTCCGAACATGAAAGACCGTTTGCTGCATTATCCGGGGGAACGGCCGATTTTCGACCTGTATAATGTTGAAGAAGATCTGCAGAAGGCATTGCAAACCCGGGTTGCACTCAAGTCTGGTGGCTATTTAATGATTGACCAGACCGAAGCCATGGCTACGATTGATGTCAATACCGGCTCTTATGTTGGTGGCCGTTCGCTGGAAGACACCGTCTTTAAAACCAATATGGAAGCAACGCAGGTTATCGCACGTCAGTTACGTTTGCGTAATCTCGGTGGCATTATCATCATTGATTTTATTGACATGCAGGAAGCGCAGCATCGTGAAGAAGTGATGAAACAGTTTGAACGTATGCTGGAACGTGACCATGCCAAAACCAAGATTACTCAGGTGTCAGAACTGGGCCTGGTGGAAATGACCCGGAAACGGACCCGTGAATCGCTGGAGCATCTGCTGTGTGAGTCTTGTCCGACTTGTCAGGGGAGGGGGTATGTCAAAACAGCCGAGTCAGTATGTTACGAAATATTCAGGGAAATTCTACGCTATGCCCGTGCTTATGAGTCACAGAGTGGCTTTACTGTTGTCGCGCATCCAGCTGTTATTGATCGCTTGTTAACAGTGGAAGCGCCGGCTGTCGCTGATCTGGAGCATTTTATTAATCGCGTGATTAAGTTCCAGGTGGAAAATCTCTATACGCAAGAGCAATACGATATCATTCTCAGCTGAAATTGTAACAGAATATCGTTAAACACTTGTTACATCTGAAATTTTACAACGGGGTCTTTATTTACAATACTAGATGTATGAATTAGCCAAAGCCGTTTCTCCCAGTTTCAGGCTTAGCAAAAGGAGTGTGTGATGAATATGAGTAAAGCAGTAATCAATAAAGGCCTAAAACACGTATTAGAACCAAAGACTGTACATGCAGGCTATATCGTAGATGAACGCGGTAATGAAGTTCAGATTACCGCGAGTATGATTCGTAATGCCTGTCATCAATTACTGCAACAGTGCCGTACCATTAAAAGCTGATGACCTTGGTTTCGGGTTTCTAAGCGGGCAAAAATCATTTGAAGAGATTTTCTTCTACCTAGGAAAATCCTCAAAAAATTCTAAAAAAATCAAAAAGATTTAAAAAATAAAGAAAAGGGACCAATCTGGTCCCTTTATTCTTTGGCAAGGACTGGCAAAAATTATCATTCCCTTTGTCAGCCTGGCTATTTTATTTATTCATCTGCGGTTAGCTCACCGCCTGTAACTTTGGGGCGGGTTCGCCCTGTATAATGAATTCAAATCGCTGAATTTCTTCTTCAAGATGCGTTAGCAAATTCTGCATTTTCGGCAAGGCATTCCGACATGCGGTCAAGCCGACTTCCAGTTTGTCTAAATAGCTGGTCATGGTGATATTGAGTGCCTGACCATCGAGCACAATGGAGGCAGGATACAGCGCTTCAAGGCGCGCACCATTCCAGTAAAGTGGTTCTTGTGGTCCTGGCACATTGGAAATAATCACGTTAAAAGCCTGACGTGTCGGCATTAAACCGGATGCAATATTTAGACCTGCTGCACCATAAACAAAGGCACTATAGTTTAGAATCTGATTGGCATTCATACGTTTAAAGCGTTCTTTGGCACTGAGTACACTGCGACGTACGATCTTGAGCCGTTCCAGCGGGTCTTCTTCATGGGTACCAAGATTGGCCAGAATCATGGTAATACGGTTGGATATATCGGAATCATCACTGCGCAGCGAAGCCGGAACCATAGCAATTAAAGGTTTTTTCGGCAGGGCATCTTGTGATAATAAATATTCACGTAATGCACCAGAGCAAATGGCGAGGACGATGTCATTAATGGTCACGCCTAATGTCTTGGAAATATGGCGTAAACGTGAAAACTCAAAAGACTGGGCGGCAAAACGACGAGAAGCACTGACGCGTTGATTCAGAATACAGCTTGGCGCCTGAAAGCTGGACACATAATCTGGATTACGCCCCATATCTTTCATGACGGTTTGCGACAGCTCATAAGCGACTCGCGGCACGCATTCCAGTTGTCCTTTAATGGCTTGCAAGACATTTTTAAAGCCACTCACTTTGGGTGCTTTCAAGCGTTTGGCACGTGGCCCCTCTACACACCACGGCGGTACAATACTCTTGGCATGGGGGTCAAATGAAAGTGATTTTTCTACCAGACGCATGCCGGCAATTCCATCCACCATGGCATGATGGATCTTGAAATACATGGCAAAACGGTTACCTTCAATACCTTCAATGATATGGCAGGTCCATAAAGGTTTGGCGCGATCAATCAAGGCACTATGCTCTTGTGAGATATAGGTGAGCAGTTCACGGATACGGCCCGGTTTTGGTAGCGCAATATGACGAAAATGATGGTCTAAATCAAACTCTTGGTCTTCATCCCAAAATAATCCGTTTAAATAGTTGTTAAAAGGTGGAATAGGGGTAGATTTTGAATTTTGAATATCCCTCACCAGATTCTGAATAAAAGAAGTGGGTGCATTATCGGGAATCTGGAATAAAAATAGCCCACCTACATGCATAGGCTGCTGTCGTTTTTCTAAAGTCAAGAAAATAAGATCAATCGGGTGTAATGGACGCATAGCGTAAATTGCCTCACTGCAGTTTCTTCAGCTGCTCTGATCCGAACAACCTTGTTAGAATTATTAATATAGACATTACAAAGTATAGCGGTTTTGTCGTGGAAAGGTACTGATTTTTCTGTAGATGTTTCGTTTACAAAAAAACCACCGATGAGTCGGTGGTTATGCTAGATCACTTTTTCAAGTTGCCGGCATGCAGCCCGCATTCTTTGTGGGTGGCCTCTTCCCACCACCAGCGACCTTCACGTTCATGCTGATTTGGCAGGACAGGGCGGGTACAGGGTTCACAGCCAATTGAAACGAAACCTTTTTCATGCAGGGCATTATAAGGCACTTCCATCATGCGGATATAACTCCAGACATCAGCACTGGACCAGTTTGCCAGAGGATTGTATTTGATTAGCTGCTTTCCGGGACCGGAAAAACCTGGATCTGCCTGAACTACAGGAATTTCATTGCGTGTTCCCGGACTTTGGTCCTTACGCTGACCGGTAATCCATCCATCCAGCGTGGCCAGCTTTTTACGTAATGGCTGCACCTTGCGGATTCCACAACATTCCTGGTGGCCATCCCGGTAAAAACTGAACAGGCCTTTTTCAGTAGTCAGTTGCTGGATAGCCTCAGTTTCCGGGAAACAGATCTCAATATCAATATTATAATGCTGACGAACCTTTTCAATAAACTGATAGGTTTCTGCATGTAAACGGCCAGTATCCAGACTGAATACCCGGAACGGTTTCCCCAGATGAGAGGCCATATCAATCAATACCACATCTTCGGCACCAGAAAATGAAATCGCGATTTCACCTTGCTGGCTCAGGGCAAGTGCCAAAATTTCATTAGGTGATTTGTCTGCATATTCGGAAGCAAGTGCATCGATACGATCAATAGTAGGAATAATGGTCATGAGAGTCCTGGCGATATAGGCTTGGAAAAGACATGGCCTATATAAATTAATTTCACCTTTATTTTAATAGAATTGATTAACCAGACTTATCACTAAAAAATAAATAGTTATGAAAAAAATAGATTTAAAAAAGTACGGTGCAAAATCTGTTTCTTCAGCTATCATAATGCAAATTTTTTCAATACAACTCAGAGGGGATGTTCATGGAAGTCGTATGTCTAGATTTAGAAGGCGTGTTGGTTCCAGAAATCTGGATTAACTTTGCAAAAAAAACCGGTATTAAAGAGCTTGAAGCGACGACTCGTGACATTCCTGACTATGATGTACTGATGACTCAACGTCTGAATATTTTAAAACAGCACGGTTTAGGCTTGAACGATATTCAGGAAGTGATTGCAGAAATGGGTCCTTTTCCAGGAGCAAAAGAATTTGTGAAATGGGTGAGCACACATTTTCAATTGATTATTCTTTCAGATACCTTCTATGAATTTGCACATCCACTGATGAAACAACTGGATTGGCCAACTATTTTCTGCCATAAACTGGAAACAGATGAAGCAGGAATGATCTCTGCTTATAAACTTCGTCAGCCGGACCAAAAACGTCAAGCCGTAAAAGCATTACATGGCTTGAACTTCCGTGTGATTGCAGCAGGAGATTCTTATAACGATACCACGATGCTAGGTGAAGCAGATCATGGTTTCTTATTTGACGCACCTGAAAACGTTATTGCCGAATTTCCGCAATTCCCGCCAATTCGTGGTTATGATGCCTTGAAAGAAGCGATTCGTAATGCATCTGTCCGTGATATTCCAGCTTAAGACTTAAGATTTTAAGTTAACCGAAATAAAGAAAAAGCGCTTATAGCGCTCTTTCTTTATCGAATCCAGTAATTAAAAGCGATAGCCGATCTTCATGCCATAACCTAGAGCATGGTTATCTTCAAATTCACCTACTACATTGCCTCCAGTTTGTGCGTGTGCATCACCAAGCCAGAAATACTTCACACCGGCTTGAATGAAATAGTTTTCAGCAGGGCTATACTGACCACCCACGCCTACACTCCAGTAACCTTCAGTTGGTCCAAGTGTAGTGACCGGGTTGCCGGCACCAGAATCATAGCCAACAGCAGCAGTACCTGACCATTTATTGTTGAATTTATGACCTAAACCAACAGTTGCTGACCACTGGTCATCTGAGTAGTCAATTAGATTCTGACGCGTGCCATTAGGGTTCTTGATAATTGAGATATCCCCTAATAGTGTTGGTTTAACTGCAAATTCACTCCAATGTACCCAGCGCATATTAACAAAGGCTAAAGTATTTTGAGCTATCCCTGTCTGTAAGTCGATATTTACAGATTGAGGAGTAGTTGCATTTACTGCATCTGTACGATGAGATTCAATACCATTTGGGAGATGCGGTAACATTCCGCTTGGCACTGTGATTTTTGATGATTGTATAGCAGTTGCATTGTGGCTAATTTCAGAGCGATAAGCCACAGAAGCTTTTAATGCGATTTCAGGAATTTGATAGGCAAAACCAGCGAGCCAACCCCATGCTTCTTTTTGTTCGACTTTGATGTTGTAGCCTGTATTGCCATATGCAGCACCACGTAAATGGATATCTGCTTCTACGGTTTGCCAGACTGGACCAGCAAAAAAGTTCCAGTTTTTATTAGGTTGGTAGCCGATCAATGCTGTTAAGTTATTTGTATCTACCTCTACAGAAGTACCTTCAACTCCATCTGTGAAAACGCTTGCAGCTGTTGAGTAGATGGCATCTGCACCATAAGGCTGATCATATAGGAGACCGACAGATATTTGATCTGTTGCTTGGACTTTGATTGCTGCAGATGGAAAATAATAATCTTCACCCATGTCATCGACATTATTTTTTAATACATCCTTACCTTTTACCGTTGGATCTAAAACAGAAATACCTGCTTCTGCATAATTACCAGGTTGTAAAAAAGCATGAATTGACTGACCAGAACGATCTAGGCCAGCTGCTTGAACTGCTGAGAGGGAGAAAGTGCTAAGTAAAATAGCTGAAGAAATTTTAGTGAGCTTCATGGTACGGTCCCTGATGCCATCTGTAACAAAAATGTGCAGGAAAAGTAACATAAATTTAAAAAGAGTAAATACTCAGGTTCGCATGAGAAATGAACTAGAGCGGTTAAATATAGGGATTGCTTAGAGTATTTATACTAGAATTTTAAGATTAAATAGATGAAAAATAACAAAATAAAAAAGATAAAAATTTCTATAGAAATGAAAGTGAGTAAAATATTGATTGGCGGTAAAATAAACAAATGCTATGCAAATGTATAAAATTAGGATTCAAACATAAAAAACCACCCGAAAGTGGTTTTTTATTTTATGAGAACTTAGAAGCGGTAACCCATTTTCAAGCCATAAGCAATTGCGTCATTGTCTTTAAAGCTACCTACATTTGGATTTGCTACAGTCAGAGCATCAGCATCGCCCAGCCAGAAATATTTCATTCCGCCTGCAATGAAATAGTTTGGAGCAGGAGAGAACTGAACCCCTACACCCACATTCCAGTAACCTTCTGTTGGACCAAGTGTTGTAACAGGATTACCTGCACCAGAGTCCCAGCCTACAGAGACATTACCTGCCCATTTTGCATTGAATTTACGGCCTACGCCCGCTGTAGCAGACCATTGATCTTCATTATATTCAACAAGATTCCCACCCTCTAACGAGGTCAAGAGAGCTTTAGTTGGAGCTAATGCTGGTAAAGCAGGAAGAGCATTTCCCGCAGCAGCAAGTTGATCTAAAGCTTGGCCGAATTGAGTTGGTCGAATTGCGAATCCATCCCAATTTACCCATCGAACATTTAAGAAGGCAACCGTGTCAGCCATGATCCCTGATTGTAGGTCTAGGTTAACAGATTGAGGAGTAGTAACATCAGTTTTGCCAGGAGCATAAGCAAATAATTGAGTAGGTAATACTCCAGGAATGCCGAAGCCTGGTACTACTGTATTAACATTCTCTCTTGAAGCAAGTTGGTGTTCGATTTCTGAACGGTAAGTCAAAGATGCTTTCAAGGCAATTTCAGGAATTTGGTAAGCCAGACCTGCTAACCAGCCTGTACCACCATCTTTTTTCATGGTGGCATCATATCCAGTTAATAATCCATAAGCGGTACCACGTAAAGATACATTACCTTTAGCTTCTTGATAAACTGGGCCTGCATAAATATTCCAGTTTTCAGTTGGCTGGAAACCAAACACGAAACTTAAATTTTCTGTCGTCACTTCAGCCCGGGTGCCATCATTACCTGTAGGATTAAAGGCAACAGAGCGGTCTTTATAGTCTGCTTCAGCACCAAATGGCTGATCAAAAATAAGACCAAAAGAAAAGTTGTCTGTTAACTGGAGCTTCAACGCAGCTGATACAGAATGATAATCACCCGCCATATCACCTGTTGCCTTATTGGTACCTACACCTAGTGTAGGTGAGTTTAGGGATGGTGCGTTAGAAGTGGTACCAGATACAGAAGGATCTAATACAGTAATACCCGCTTCAAAGTAATTACCTGGCTGTAAAAACGCTGCGATAGATTGCCCCGAACGATCCATTGCAGCAGCAAATGCACCTGTCATAGGTACAGTCGCGAGAATCATTGCAGTAGTTAATGTCTTTAATTTCATTTACGTCTTTCCTTGAGGTACAAATTTATATCTAGCGTTGTTGTTTGCACTTAAATTTAATTCTTTGGAGAGTTTGGTTACTAAACCGCAATCATTTGTTACTCCATGTGCCAAAAATACCACAAATAAAATAAGAGTAAATGCTCTAGTTTAAATAGACAGTTCAAAAAAACATCAAAATAGAGTAAAAGTACTAATTAGTGGCTTTAATTTAAAATTTAAGTGATTGAAATTATTATTTTTAATTACAGATAAATTGATTCTTAAAAAAATTAAATTTAATGAAAGATTGCACAACTAATTTGTTAATTAATTCGCATATTTCTACCCTTGTGTTCCGCTCAGTTTGAGCGAGAACGACAAAATTCTGTTACATGAGCGTTACATATACGCACCTCCAAAATGTATGAAGAAGAGTGTTTAAGATAGATAAAGTAGCTCATTAGGGTGAAATTTATATAATATATTTATTAGAATCAAAGGAATACTTGGACTAATTAATTGATTTTTTCAGGGGTAACAGTGCGATAGGGTACCTTAAATCTTCTACCATGAAAGCCAGTTTCAATTTGTTACTACATTAGATGCGTGAATACAGAGAGGGATATGTGCAGCTTAGACTGAACCGTGTATTGTGTAGAAATACACGATTGCAATAGGCAAACACACGTTGCAGATTGCAGAAAGTCTTGCCCATATAATGATGGTTAGAAGTTAGATATTTAATCCTTGAAATAAGGAGACGAAATGGCCTGATTCAGAAGTCAGGTTTTAAGCCTGTAACAGGTTAAAAGAATAATATAAAAACTAAATAAAATAAATACTTAGTGCATAATATCGGATAAGTCCTGATATCAGGTCATGATGCTGACTAGAAATTCAAAAGAATTAAAAGCAATGTGACCGGGTAGGCGAACGATATCGCCACCTTTTTCTGATGACTTAAGCAGATATTTATCTCAGACAGTCATGCATATTTTTAGAAAAGGCTCAGCTGACAGGAGGGTCAATTGTTGAAACTGAATATTTTTTGCAGATTTTATCTACATAGCAGTCTGGCGATACTTCCCATTTTAGCTCTATTGACAGGCTGTCAGAATACAGCCCCTTTGATCAAACCAGAGCCTGTCTTGCCAGCACACTATCCATTTCAGCAGGGCGGTACATATCATGCTTTGCCGTGGTCTGATTATGTCGGTGATCCTACTTTAGTGAGAATTGCCCGTCTTGCCCTGACCTATAATTATGACCTGAAAATTGCAGCACTCCGGATTCGTGAAGCCCAGGCTGCCTACGGTATTCAGCGTTCAGAATTGTGGCCGAGTATATTGGGAAGCAGTAGTTATGAACGCAGCAGGGTACCAGCAGATTTATCTCCTGTGGGCCGTGCTGTAACCACAGAACAGTATACGGTAGGTGTGGGAATAAGCCAGTGGGAACTGGATTTGTGGGGACGTATACGCAGCCTGAATGAAGCAGCATTACAGCAGTTTTTCGCTTCTGAATATAATCAGCTGGCGGTACGAAACAGCATTATTCAGCAGTCGATTCAGACCTATCTGACCCTGGCTGAACTAGAAAAACGGATTTATTATGCCGAAGGTTCTGTGCAAAATTATGAAAAATCTGTACGTATCTTTAAACGGCGTTACGAGGTTGGGGCAGGTTCAAAAGTAGAATATATGCAGGCACAAACCTTGCTCAGTAATGGCCGGGCGTTGCTAACCCAGCTGCAAAATGTTCAGGACATGACAGCCAATTATTTGATCCAGTTGATAGGTCAGCCTGTAGAAGTCCCAAGATTAGGCCTGGATCAGCTGAATTTTAAGCCAGTCGTATTACAGACCGGACTTCCGTCGGAGTTACTGCTGAACCGGCCAGATATTCGGGCTGCTGAAGCTTTACTGTATTCCCAGCATGCCAATATCCAGGCTGCCCGTGCTGCATTTTTTCCGCGTATTGCGCTCACGGGGAGTTTTGGAACAGCCAGTACAGAACTGGAGGGTCTGTTCAAATCCGGTAGTTCAGTATGGTCGATTGCTCCCAGTATCACTTTGCCCATATTTACCGCAGGTCAGTTAAAAAATAATGTCATCTTGGCGGAGGTGAGACAGGATATTGCTGTGGCTGACTATGAAAAAACTGTACAGAATGCCTTCCGGGAAGTGGCTGATGCTTTGGTTGATCAGCGCTATTTAAGCCAGCAACTGCAAATACAGGATCAGGGACTGGCTGCTTTTCGGGAAACAGCACGACTGGCACAGTTACGCTATGATAATGGTGCCGTGGGTTATCTCGATGTGCTAGATGCACAGCGAAGTTTGCTGACGGCAGAACAGCAGTGGATTGAAACCCAAAGTGCCTTAATGCAGTCTTATATTTCCCTGTATTTTGCACTGGGCGGTGATAGCAGACTGGTACAGCCAGGCTAAATTTATTTGTTGAATACACTTATTATAAATTGAACAAAATAAAAGAATTAATGTTTTGATTTTACTAAAAATTATAAAAAGGGTGAGTAACAGCCCGATTGAATATGTTGAGTAAGCAGATCTATGAATATAAAAAAAATATCCATTGTGGGAGCAGTCGTTGTCGCCATCTTGGTGGGCTACCTGATCTGGAAAAACATGAATCAGCCTGATACCGATGGGTTGGTCAGTGGGAATGGACGGATTGAGGCGACTGAAGTCAATATTTCCAGTAAGTTCGCTGGCCAGTTAGAAGAAATTCTGGTGCGGGAAGGAGATTTTGTCGAGCCAGGGCAGATTCTGGCGCGAATAAAAGTTTCTACCCTCGAAGCTCAACTGCGCGAAATCCAGGCCCAACAACGTCAGGCTGAAGATGGTATTGCGACCGCAGAAGCGCAACTGGCAATGCGTAAAAGTGAAAAATCAGCCGCCGAAGCGATGGTGCTGCAACGTGAAACAGAACTTATTGCAGCAAAAAACCGTCTGGCACGGACGGAAATTCTAGCCAAGGAAGGCGCATCTTCCAGGCAGCAGCTGGATGATGAGAGGGCAGATGCCAAGCGTGTAGCAGCAGTACTCAGCGCAGCCCAGGCGCAAGTGGACAGCGCTGAAGGAGCTATCGTGGCCGCACGCAGCCAGGTTTCGAGCGCACAATCTCAGGTCGATGCTATCAAAGCAACCATTGACCGGATCAATTTCGATATTGAGGATGCCCAGCTTAAGGCACCCTTGAAGGCACGGGTGCAGTTCCTGGTCGCACAACCAGGCGAAATGATTGCTGCGGGGGGGCGGGTCATGAACCTGATTGATCTGTCCGATGTCTATATGACGTTTTTCCTGCCGGAAACCGTGGCTGGCCGTATCGCAATCGGTACTGAAGTCCGGATTGTGCTGGATGTGGCCAAAAATCTGGTAATTCCTGCTCGGGTGTCTTTTGTTGCCGACACGGCCCAGTTCACTCCAAAAACCGTGGAGACTGAAAGTGAACGCCAGAAATTAATGTTCCGTGTCAAGGCAAAAATTGATCCTGAATTGCTGAGAAAACATATCCAGCAAGTCAAAACCGGTCTTCCAGGCGTGGCCTATATCAAACTTGATTCCAATCTGCCTTGGCCCGCGTTCTTAAGAAATCAGGTTAAATCATGATGCCGCAATTTGTTGCCGGAGCGGCAGTTGCCGAAATCCAGCAGGTCAGTCTGAAATATGGCAAGACCCAAGCTTTACAGGACATTTCCCTGTCGCTTCCTGCGGGCTGCATGATTGGACTGATCGGACCGGATGGTGTGGGGAAATCCAGTTTGCTGGCCTTACTGGCCGGTGCCAAGGTCGTTCAGGCGGGCCGCCTGATCGTGCTTGGTGGAGATATTGCTGACCCGAAGCATCGCAGAAAAGTTTGTCCGCATATTGCCTACATGCCTCAAGGTCTGGGCAGCAATCTGTCCAAAAACCTATCTGTCGAGGAAAACCTGCAGTTCGTTGCGCGATTGTTTGGGCATAGTCGTACAGAAAGCCGTAAACGCATTGATGATCTGACTAAAAGTACAGGACTATATGAATTTCTTGATCGGCCGGCAGGAAAATTGTCCGGAGGCATGAAACAGAAACTTGGATTATGCTGCTCCCTGATTCATGATCCGGATTTTCTGATTCTGGATGAGCCCACCACGGGAGTCGATCCCTTGGCACGGGCACAGTTCTGGGAGCTGATTAACCGTATCCGTCAGGTTCGTCCCCAGATGAGTGTAATTGTCGCCACTGCCTACATGGATGAAGCCCAAGGCTTCGACTGGCTGGCGATGATGGATGAAGGCAAAATCCTGAAAACCGGAACTCCGCAAGAACTATTAACGCAGACAGAAAGTAACAGTCTGGAAGATGCTTATATCAAGCTATTACCGGAAGAAAAGAAACAGGGCTATACCCCTGTAGTGATTCCGCCTTTACCAGATTACGATTCAGATGGCTATGCGCTGGAAGCGAAGGATCTGACGGTCAGGTTTGGTGATTTTACCGCTGTAGATCACGTCAATTTCCAGATTCGGCAGGGTGAAATCTTCGGTTTTCTGGGATCGAATGGCTGTGGTAAAACCACCACCATGAAAGTACTGACCGGATTGCTCGAAGCTTCGGAAGGGCAAGCCTGGCTATTTGGCCAGCCAGTGGAAGGCAGTAATATTGAGACCCGCCGCCGTGTTGGTTATATGTCACAGTCATTCTCTCTTTATAGTGAACTTACTATTACCCAGAACCTGGTACTTCACGCAAAATTGTTTCATGTGCCGGCTGAACAGATTGACACGCGTGTACAGCAGATGCTGCAGCGTTTTGACTTGGCCGAAGTGAAAAACAAGCTGCCTGATGACTTGCCGCTGGGTATCCGTCAGCGTCTGTCTCTTGCTGTGGCACTGGTACATAACCCGGAAATCCTGATTCTGGATGAACCGACTTCGGGGGTAGACCCGATTGCTCGTGACAATTTCTGGCGTTTTTTAATCTCCTTGTCTCGCAAGGACGGGGTCACCATCTTTATTTCAACGCATTTCATGAATGAAGCACAGCGCTGTGACCGGATTTCCCTGATGCATGCCGGCCGGGTTCTGGACAGTGCTGCACCCGCACAGTTGATCAAAAATAGGCAGGCTGCCACTCTGGAAGAAGCATTTATTGGCTACCTAATGGATGCTGGAGCAGCCAGCCAGACGCCACCTGAACAGGAGCTAGAAGGCAGTATTTCCAATGACCAGACAGTGAAAGAAGAAACCAGGATATCCAGCCGATTTAGCCTGCAACGGATGCTTAGCTATGCTTGGCGTGAATCGCTGGAGCTGGCACGTGATCCGATACGTGCCACCATGGCGCTGGTCGGGTCGATTATCCTGCTGTTTGTGATGGGGTATGGAATCACCATGGACGTAGATAATCTGACCTTTGCAGTACTGGATCGTGACCAGAGTGGTCTTAGCCAGAATTACAGCATGAGCATTGCGGGTTCACGTTATTTTGTTGAAAAGCCACCGCTGCAAAATTATGAGGATCTGGATCAACGCATGCGAAGTGGCGATATCTCTTTGGCCATTGAAATTCCACCTGATTTTGCCCGGGATGTTAATCGCGGAGAAGAGGTTAAGATTGGCGCCTGGATTGATGGTGCCATGCCACAGCGTGCTGAAACAGTGAAGGGCTATGTACAGGGAATTCATACTCACTGGTTGATGCAGCAGGAACTAGAGCGAAGTGGATATAAAACCTCGAGTACCATAAATATAGAAACCCGATTCCGCTACAATCCCGACATCAAGAGCCTGCCTGCAATCGCGCCCGCTGTATTTCCCATATTGATTTTATTGATTCCTGCCATGCTGACAGCACTGTCTGTGGTGCGGGAAAAAGAGCTCGGTTCAATTGTGAA
Organism: Acinetobacter sp. 228; assembly: GCF_048147885.1. Taxonomy (NCBI): domain Bacteria; kingdom Pseudomonadati; phylum Pseudomonadota; class Gammaproteobacteria; order Moraxellales; family Moraxellaceae; genus Acinetobacter; species Acinetobacter sp. 228. The sequence continues at coordinate 8,957 of NZ_JAYWYV010000015.1, read as the reverse complement.
CCTGTATGTAACTCCGGTGACCCGCAGTGAATTTTTGATTGGCAAGCAAATTCCTTATGTAGTTCTGGCCATGCTGAACTATTTCCTGATGTGCCTGATCATTGTGGCGATATTCGATGTGCCGATCAAGGGCAGTTTCATAACGCTGACCCTGGCATCCTTCCTGTTTATTATTTTTTCTACCGGCTTGGGACTGCTGGCATCTTCATTGACCAAAAGCCAGATTGCCTCGATGTTTCTGGTGTTGATCGGTACGCTTATACCTGCGGTGCAGTTCGCCGGTATTATCAATCCTGTTTCCTCTCTGGAAGGTTTTGGTCGCTGGTTTGGTGAAATCTATCCTACTACGCATATGGTGAATATCAGCCGCGGGGTATTTAACAAGGCATTGAGCTTTAATGCACTGCATCAGGATTTTTGGGTGATTCTGCTGTCAGTCCCTGTGATTATGGGTGCAGCAATTCTTGCCCTGAAGAAACAGGAGTCCTAGCATGGTCAGCCAGAAAATAAAGAATATCTATCTGCTCGGTTGCAAGGAACTGTGGAGTCTATGGCGTGATCCGGTCATGCTGATTCTGATTGTCTATACTTTTACCGTCGCCGTCTATACGGCTGCAACCGCTATGCCTGACAGTCTGAATATGGCACCCATCGCGATTGTGGATGAAGATCATTCAACCTTGTCGGAGCGGATAAGCTCGGCTTTTTATCCTCCCTACTTTCTGCCCCAGACGACTGAACTGAATCATATGGATGCCGGAATGGATGCCGGAGAATTTACCTTCGCCCTGAATATTCCGGTCAATTTTCAGGAAGATATACTGGCAGGAAGAGAGGCAACGATTCAGGTCAATGTTGATGCCACGCGGATGACTCAGGCCATGGTCGGGGCGGGTTATATTCAGCAGATTATACTGTCCGAAGTCAATGAATACGTTTTGCGTCACCGTGAAATAAGCACCCTGCCAGTAGAACTGGAAATGCGGGCACGTTTTAACCCTGTGCTTGACCAGAAATGGTTTGGGAGTGTGATGCAAATCATCAATAACGTGGCAATGCTGTCCATTATTCTAACTGGCGCAGCTTTAATCCGTGAACGTGAACACGGTACGATAGAACATCTGATGGTCATGCCGGTCACCGTATTTGAAATTATGATGTCCAAAGTCTGGTCGATGAGCCTGGTGGTTTTGCTTGCAGCATTTTTAGGTTTGAAACTGGTGGTACAGATCATCTTGAAGGTACCGATAGAGGGAAATCTGTGGCTGTTCTTTTTCGGAGCATTATTGACCTTGTTCGCGACTACTTCGATGGGCATTTATTTGGCGACCATGTCCAAGTCAATGCCGCAATTTGGCCTTTTGATGATGTTGACTCTGATCCCGATGCAAATGCTGTCTGGTGGAATGACGCCACGTGAAAGTATGCCTGAAGTACTGCAAAATGTGATGCTGATTGCTCCGACCACACACTTTGTCGAACTTGCTCAGGCCATTTTGTATAGAAATGCCGGGCTGAGTGTGGTCTGGCCGGCATTTCTCTGGCTCATTGGCATTGGCACGGTATTTTTCTATGTAGCATGGAAACGCTTTAAGGACACTATTCATACCATGGCTTAGCCATACATCGAATATGTCATATCTTGAAAAAGTATCTGGGGGCTATGGGCAAGCGGATATTGTATAGGGAGGGCAGACCAGTGGACTTGTCTTGCTTAATTGTACTCTAAACCAATAGCACTGACTCTGGGCGTACTTGATAGAGCAGTGTCGGGGAAGGCCATTCTATAAAAATAACGGGCCAATCTAAAAAAATGAAAATTAATGGTACGCCCTGCGCGAATAGAACTATAAGCTAAAATACTTGTAGATATTGTGTTTTAGCTTTCATGTTTTTGAATTGTATCCCTATTTGTATCCTCATTTTCTTAAGTACTTTGTAGTGGTGAAATATCATTAGGGACGTGGGTTCGAATTCTAAACAGGGATTCGAACTGAAGAGTATGGTGAATTGATTTTGGAAGAATGATAAAGTTCAATTATGATTCAAGTCTGCTTGCTGTATTGAGGTATTTGTTGAGAAGGTAGTAAACAGTCTTGAGTAACTTTAAATAGTACTTATAGGTTTATTGAGTATAAGTAGAAATCGCATAAAGTTAGATTGGTTGACAAATCATAAATATAGTCGCAAATGTTGGTTGACAAATTTTAAAATTAGTCCTATTTTGGTTTTTAACCAACATCTCAAATTCAATTTGGACTTATTTTGATGAATGAACAAAAGCTACATCCTCCCTCCGTATTTGAACCTCAATTAACAAATGAAGTACTTGAGTATTTCGCCATACCTATGCTTGAAATTTATTGTGATGTTCACTCGATTCTAAATAGTGAAAATGATGATAACTATACACGTGGTACAGCAATATTTGGTCGAACATACGAACAGTTTAAAAAATTAATTGCATCACAGGATTGCCCTGTAAAAGTTCATCTTAAAGATGGAACATTCCGATTCATTTTTCAAATTGGCTATGCTCAGATTGGTTTCTGCAAAGGAAGCTCTACTGATCCAAAATCATTAAAACTTAGAAAATATACACCTACAAATTACGACCTATTCCAAATGGATGATAACCAGCCAGTTATTTGGAAATTTATTCTTAACGAACCTAAAACGGATGAGGATGAAGCATTTGTTGAGTTTGTTGGTTTTAATTTAGCTACTGTACCAGTTGCTTATTGGCGATCTAATGACAATTTAGATGGCAATAAGCTACATTTAATAGACCCAATTACACCTGAATCTGTTGAGCTAAATGCTCCATTTATTGAAGATCCTGATTTAGATGATCTCGAAAATGAAGATTTGGATACCAAGTTTAATTAGTAGTAACAAGCAATGTCATTATGAACACGCCTTTTAATGGATTAGAACTAAAGCTTCTTAGACAGTTTAATGAACTGTCTTTAGAGGAGTTAGGTCAGCACCTTGAGTGCACACGGCAATATGTTCACAAAGTTGAAACTGGGCAGAGTATTCCTAGTCCTCAATTCATTGAACAAATCGCCAATTTTTTTAATGTTCCCGAAGCACTGTTTACAAATGTAAAACCAGTTTTACAGGAAGAACAAATCCATTTTAGAAGTAACCGAACTACCAAGGTAGCGACCAAGCAGGTTGTGATGGCCCGTGGTGAATACATAAAACGTTTAACTGAGTATTTGGATTCTAAGCTTAGATTACCTAAATATGATATTCATGATCCAAATCGCTCTGGTTCTATTGAAGCAATTGCGGAGCAATGTCGTGCTGACTGGGGGCTTGGTTTAGGTCCAATTAGTAATATGATTCGATTATGTGAGTCACATGGGGTAGTCGTTACAACTTTCCAATCTGTGTCGACAGAAGTTGATGCTCTTTCTTTAGCCACAGTACGTCCAATTTTTGTACGTAATGAAGCAAAAGAGAGTGAATGTCGACAGCGTTTTGATCTTGCGCATGAGCTTGGCCATCTTGTACTTCATGATGGAATGGTCACCGGAGATCGCCTTACTGAATCTGAAGCAAATCAATTTGCATCAGCTTTATTGATTCCTCAGACGATGATGCGAACTCATTTCCCAACATGGTTTAGAGGTGGGCGCTATAATTGGGCAAAACTAAGTGAGTTTAAACAAACTTGGAAGGTGAGTAAGGCTGCAATTCTATATAGAGCAAAGTCCTTAGGTTTACTTACTCAAGAGCAATACACTAGTGGTGTAATAGCTTTAAGGAAGAGTAGTGAGTCAATTACTGAAAAAGAAGACCATTTAATCTCAAAGGAGAAGCCTGAGCTACTTCAAGCTTGCTTTACCATGCTGGCAAAAAAGAAAATCTTTGCTGAAGATGTTGCAGCTGCTTTAGATGTTAATGTGAGTTTTCTTAAAAATTTGGTTGGAATAGATATACCAAAGAGACCTAAGTTAAGGGTTTTGGAAGAAAGCGCCTGATGGCGCTTTTTTTATATTCAACTATTCAATTTTTATTGGGATATTTATGCGATAGCATATTAATTTAATGCAAAATTTAAGAATTCAATTATCATTGATGCAATTTGATTTATTAAAATAAATTATGAAGCGACTTCCTGAATATAATGGCCTAAATAATAATATTTGGAATTATTTTAAAGTTTTAAAAAAATCATTACAACTTTCTCCGATAGAAAAGCCTGATATGTCTCCATTCTTGGTTCATATGACAGGAAAGAATCAAATTTTAGAAATTCTAAAGTCTGGTGAAGATGACGAACATGGGTTGATAAAATCTTCAGTACCATCGCAATCGCAATCTTCATGGTATAAGAGAGAAGTAGTCTGTTTTACAGAATCTGTATTACATTCTATAGATTCTTTTCGATATATCGCATTCAACCGTTTTAAATCTAATCTTTTCTATGGAATAGGGTTTTCGAAAGAAAAATTAGCACTTCATGAGAGAATCCGGCCTGCTTTATATATAGATAAAAATACAATTGGAGATTTAGCTTCTTTAGAAGCTAATCTTCCTGAATCCATTGAGAATTTCACTAGTGAAAATATAAAAGTTAAACGGCTTTTAGATAATTTAATTCCATTTATCACACCGGTTTTTCAAGATGAAAATAGACAAGGTTATACATGGGAACGTGAATGGCGCTATTTTAATGCAGAGTCGATGGGATTTAAGTTTTCATATGAAGATATAGAAATTATATGTTGCCCCCCATCAGAGAAATCAGCTATAGAAGAACAATTAGGGAGCTTTTCTAGAAATATTAAGTTTGTAAGTACATGGGGAGAATATAATGAAGTTGTTGAGTTTATGAAGAGTCGGCAACATAATTTTTCATCAGGTATATATAGATATTCACCAATAGAAAGATTAGAACAGCATAAACAAGAGTTTAGTAGAGCAAAGAATCAACTAGAAGCATATAAAGAATATGCTGTAACACTTTCTAATCAAATCAATGATTTGAAAGAATATATATCTGATTATGGCAGTGAAATACAGAAAATAGATATTGCTTTAAATAAGGCGAGAATAAAACAAAAAGAAATAGATGAACATCAGGCTATTTTGGATTCTAGATGTGATGAATGCATAAGAGATTTTGAGCCACAAGAAAGAAAAACAAAATATAAAAAAGGGCTAGATTTTGATCGCGGATTCCAACCTTATATCTGTAGAGAGTGTGCCCTAAGATTAGACGTAAATATTGACTAAAAAAAGCACCTTAGGGTGCTTTACATATCAATGAAAATTTCATTTTTACTTGGCAGACTACAAAACTTATTAGCAATCGTAGGTTTTAACCCACTAATTAGAGTTGATACAGCAAAGTAAAGGAAAGTAATAAATAGCAATATTAAAACTATTACCTGAGAAACAGTTAACTTGTTAATTAAGATTTGCTGTTCTTCTTCCGAAAGTAAAGTAAATAGAAAGTAAGGTGATACTGCTAAAAATACAAACACCAAATAAAAAATAAATCCCCCAAAAGCATTTAACTGTTCTCTTTTTTTACTAAAATTTGTACAAGTCACAGGCCTTTTTTTTACATCATCATATTTTATAATATCTTTAATTCTAAGATATTTAGAGATTGCACCCGAGATGTTTTCTCTGGAGAGAATATATGCTGCCATTGCAGGTATGCAATCTTTATCCCCAATAATTGTATGAAGTTGGAGCTCTTCACAATAACGAAGGTAGTCATTATTTAGGTCTTGAGATAAAAATGTATGATCTTTTAGTTTTGATTCACGCTCAAATTTCTCTAAAAGTCTTTTTTTGCCTAAATCCTTTAATTCTAAAGAGAAATGCACAAGTGAACGAGATTTAAATGCCAAGATTAAAATAATACATAAAATGATTACAGATGATGAGTTTTTTTCTGTTAGATATTTAGTCAATTCAACTATTTCAGATACCATTTTTTCTATCCAAAATTATTCCTTAAAAGTCTCATTCAAAGCCTGCTGTACTGCATCCACACGTGATTTACAAGCTTTGTAAGCAGACATGGATTCTTCAACGATTTTCATAAAATTATCAATTTTTCGAAAACCGCTATTGAATTTCCACATTACTATATTTGATTATTGTGCTCTTAAGCTTTCCTCGAAATGACGAATAGTAAAAGCTTCTTTACTAAGGCGTGGATGATCAGGAACTGCTAATTTGAAACTATTTGGCTGTAACTGGGCTTGGTACACAGGTAAATTACATTTGTTTGATACGTTATATTGATTTATAGCGTTTGAGAGCCTGTTGTATTTTTCATCATCTGAATTTAATTTAGCACCTAAAATGACTGACGCTATGCTTAAGGGTGGAAACTTTACTAACAATGAATTTTCATTGTTGGGATCATAATCATGTTTAAGCACCCGAAATTCTTCTTCATATTCCCACTCAATAGATTTCGTCAAGAATTGATTTTTTACCATTTTATCCATAATTCTAAAAAAATCATTCGACCATGGCGTAAATGGGACAGATGGTAAGATTGTTTTAGGAAATTTATCCGTATATATGACTTTTAATAGAGTAAGGGCTTCAGGAGCGGGACCGTAAATGAAAGGTTGCGGTATTCTAAATTCGATAACGAATCCCTGATGTGATTGCGCATAATGCGACCACATTAGAATACTTAAAGGATTATTGTTGAAGCATGTAACTGCTAATTTTTCAGTGAGAGCTTTTTGAAGTAAGTCAGTAGTTTTGTCACCTTCAATTTCAGTTACTGCTACGCAGTCATAAGGATCATTGAAACGAGCAGGAGGAGTAAACTTTAAATGACAGTCTGTGAATATTTCTAATACTTTAAAATATTGGTCAAAGCTTAGATGTTTATATATGTAGTAAAAATCTTTGTCACATCTCAAGTTTTCATAGTCTGAAAACGCCTCATCAGCGTCTATTATTGATAACAGTCCCATTGCTACGGATTTCAAATCGTTCAAGTAAACCTCTTTAATTAGATTTGTTATTAATATTCGATGCTTAGTATAAGATATTTTTTGTAAGGTTTATTCCTTATTAAATATAAAAATAAAAGACAATGAAAATGAATTTTTAAAATTTAAATTTTGCACTTTACTTGCGGCTTACTCATGCATAAAGTGTGGCTTGATATATCAAAAATTCCTTAAAAAACAAAATTTTCTTTCTATAAGAGTTGTCTATTATGAATATTCTGAATAGTCCTAAACTGATTAGACAAAAACTTTCTGACTTGCTGTCACAGTGCGAAAAAATGCATTTTGCTGTTGCTTGGGCTACACACCAGCATGAGTTCTTTAAAGAACTGGTAGAACATCAAGATAAGATCGAGGCAGGCTATATAGGTCTGCACTTTTTCCAGACCAGTCCGGAATTTATCGAACAATTTTCGAACCATGGATCTGTTTACTTTGTTGATTCATCTAAAAAAGGCGTATTCCATCCTAAAGTATATGTATTTGATCTAGGTAGTCTATATGCGGTGGTGCTGGGTAGTGCCAATATGACAAATGGGGCCTTAACTACTAATGATGAGCTTTGCCTTAACTGGTACGCAAATAAAGACGATAAAGCTGTTCAGGAATTAATTGATACCATTGAGTCTTATTCGGAACTGAATCTGGTTAAAGTTGATGATGAGTGGTTAGAGCTCTATACAGAAAAAGCCAAAGCATATAACCGCGCAGTGAAAAAGATCCAAGATGCTGATAGCACGTATAGTGCTGAAAAGATCCTACCAGATTTAAACGTGAGTATTGAATGGGATAAGTTTAGCGACCTTATTAAGCTTAATCGTGACGTAAATGGGCTGGATGAGCGTATCGAGTTATTGGATCATTGCCAGGATTTGCTTACCTGTCAGTCATTAAATGATATGGGCTATGCGGATAGGAGGTTGATTTCAGGCTTAAGTGATATAGAAGCGACTATGAATAGCGGTTGGTTTGGTAGTTTGAATCCAAATGGTGTAGCTAGACAAATTATTAAGAACTATCCGGAGGTGTTTTCTAAGCCTCTTGACGAGATCCCATTAACTGGTGATATCACAAAGCAATGCTTTAATCGTTTTATCCAGGTATTCGAAAACGAATTCAGTAAGTATAAGTTTGCCCGTACACCTACTATCTTCACTTTAACTCGTTTCTTAGGGATCAAACGTCCTGATTTTTTTGTATCGATTAACCATAAAAATTTCACCCAGCTTGCAGAAGCATTGAACTTTGATCAAAAGCCATCGGTCGAAAGTTACTGGGATCTACTGCAGTTAATTCACCAACAACCTTGGTACACCACACAATTAGATGAGAACCATCCAGACTATGCTTTATGGAAATATCGAGTAGCTATGCTTGATGCTATCTATTATGAGCAATAAAACTGGTTAAGTGCCTAGTTACAATATAAGAAAGGTCCTCGGATCTTTCTATCAATTAAGTGGGTTACGAATATAAATAATTCCATGCTTTCAATTTGATTGATATTTTACTGTTATTTTTTTTAACTTCCTTTACTGAAAATGAGCTTTTTATTTGGCCCAGATTCTTTTTCGGTAGGCTGGATCTTTGTACCTGGTGAATATCAGCAGCACACACTTCCAATTGTCTGGTGAAAGCTTTGCCTCCATTTATGGCTCGGCTATATTCTTTCTGCATTATAGAATTCATATCTTGTTCACTTAGGCCGATTACCCCAGTAATGACCAACTCAGCCAAGCGATAACAAACCTTATGGCATAGCTGTATATCTGATTCTTTTCCTAAATATTTATGTAGACTCCTAGGTCTGATAAAAGCAATTTGAATTGTTTTAATGACATATTGACTTCTAAATTTAGTGTTAGTTTTAAGGGGCTTTGTTGCACAAAGCTATTCTTGAGGGCTTCTTTAGCAATATAATTTCCAGATGAAGAAGCCTGCACCTAAAAC
>NZ_JAYWYV010000014.1:0-80511 GCF_048147885.1 Acinetobacter sp. 228 | reverse complement strand
ACCCATGTGAGAGTAAGTCATCGCCAGCTCATTATTCGAAACACCCCCGGTCTAAAGGCCGGGGGTGTTTTTTTATGCGGGAATTTAGTCGAAAGCTTATAAATATTATTTTTCACATAAAACCACAGCAGAAAATCCGCAGGGTAGGCGTATACTGGAACAGGTTTCTGGAGCGGATATGTCCTCAAATTTATCTTCAAGCCATATTGAATATGGGTCCTCTGCCTTTAAAGCGGTTTTGTTTTCCTTGTTTCTGGCTGGATTTGCAATTTTTTCTTCATTGTATTGTGTTCAGCCGATGATGCCGATTCTGGCAGACTATTTTCATATCTCTCCTACGCAAAGCAGTTTTCCACTTTCATTTTCTACCATTGCATTAGCTGTTGGTCTTATTTTTACTGGACTAATCTCGGACCGTTTTGGCCGCAAGCCGATTATGGTCTGGTCTTTATTTTCAGTTTCAGTATTGTTGTTACTGAGTGCTGTATTGCCAGTTTGGTCAGTATTTCTGGCTACCCGAATATTAATTGGTTTAACCGTGAGTGGCGTGGCCGCAGTGGCGATGACCTATATTGGGGAAGAGGTGGCCGCGAAAGATATCGGTTTGGCCATGGGACTCTATATTTCTGGAACTGCGATTGGTGGTATGAGTGGCCGTTTGATTGCTGGGGTATTGGTAGACTTTATTTCCTGGCAATCAGCGACTTTAATCATTGGACTAATTAACCTCTGTATTGCGACAATCTTCTATTTTTTGTTGCCTAAATCCAGGAATTTTCAAGCTTATCCTATTAAATTAAGCCGCTTCCTTACTGCATTTCAGCATAATCTGAGTGATCCCAAACTGCGAATCTTGTTCTTGCAAGGTTTCATCCTGATGGGCTGTTTTGTTTCAGTCTTTAATTATCTCAGCTATCGCCTGATTCAGTCACCTTTTGAGCTGTCGCATGTCTGGATTGGCGTGATTTCTATTACCTATCTGGCAGGAATTTATAGTTCGCCTCGTGCGGCGGCATGGAGCCAGAAATTTGGACGTTTCCAGGTATTGGTGGCCATGCTTGCCAGCATGCTGCTAGGATTAGTGTTGATGCTAGTCAACAGCTTGGTGCTTGTTTTTATTGGTCTGCTCATTTTTACCTTTGCATTTTTTGCTGCACATTCCACGGCCAGTAGTTGGGTGTCTGTGCAATCTTTACAGTATCGTGCTGTAGGATCATCACTTTATTTATTCTGCTACTATCTTGGATCCAGTGTGCTTGGCAGCTCGAGTGGTCTGGTCTGGGAAAATACCGGATGGCGCGGCCTCAGTGTGTTCATCGGCATTATTTTGATAGTCGGTTTATTGGTAGCTCAACAGTTAAAACCTAAAATAAGCAGACTAGAAACAGAATAAGCATATATTCCTGATTAAGGTCTTAAAGCCAGTATTGTATAAATTATAATCAAGCAACCTCAGCTGAATTCATGCTAAAATGCTCGGCTTTCATCTTTGATCTATTTTTTGATCTTCCATCTGCCAGCCGAGAATTGCTAGCCATGTCTACTGCTTATACCATGCAGACAGCGCCTACAGCGTTGTTTGATTACGACAAATATTGGGCGTCGTGTTTTGAACCTGCGCCATTTTTGCCGATGTCACGCGAGGAGATGGATCAACTCGGCTGGGACAGTTGTGACTTTATTTTAGTCTGTGGCGATGCCTATATCGATCATCCTTCATTCTGTTCAGGCATTATTGGCCGTACCCTAGAAGCCCAAGGCTTCCGTGTGGGGATTATTGCACAGCCAGACTGGACCAATGTTGAAGCCTTCCGTGTGTTGGGAAAACCCAATATTGCATGGGGTGTAACTGCGGGCAACATGGACTCAATGATCAACCGTTATACGGCAGATCGCAAAATCCGTTCCGACGATGCCTATTCACCAGACAACCAGCCAAACAAACGTCCTGATCGTGCGGCAACGGTGTATTGCCAACGTGTACGTGAAGCTTATCCAGATGTGCCTGTATTGTTAGGTGGGATCGAAGCCTCACTACGTCGTATTGCGCATTATGATTACTGGTCAGATAAAGTGCGTCGTTCAGTATTGATGGACTCTAAAGCCGATCTGTTGATGTACGGTAATGGTGAACGTTCAATCACTGAAATCATGCATCGCTTGGCGCGTGGTGAAAAAATCCAAGATATTACCGATGTTCGTGGTACAGCGTTTATTGTCAATAAACACAACCGCCCATCGAAAGCCAAATTTGTTGAAATCGCATCGAATGATGTCGATACCATTGGTCGTGTCGATCCAATTATTAACCCTTATGTCATGACTGAAGATATTGAAGGTTGTGAAATTGAGCAGGGGAAGGACTCGAGTCAGTACCAGGGTTTCCAAAAAGAACATGTAGCCAATCCAATTGTCCGTGAAGGCGATAATTTGGACGAAAATACGCAAATCGTGCAGCTACAACCGGCATCTAAAGCAATTAAACATAAATTACCGCCGCGTGAATTGGCCGTAATCCGTTTGCCTGCTTTTGAAGAAGTTGCTGCTGATCCAGTGCTTTATGCACATGCCAATCGTATTTTGCATCTTGAAACCAATCCAGGTAATGCACGTGCATTAGTTCAAAAGCATGGTGAGCGTGACGTATGGTTAAATCCACCGCCAATTCCATTGACCACTGAAGAAATGGATTATGTGTTTGATCTGCCTTATGCACGTCTGCCACATCCTTCTTACGGTAATGCACGTTTCCCGGCTTTTGACATGATTAAGTTCTCGGTGAACATCATGCGTGGTTGTTTCGGTGGTTGTACTTTCTGCTCGATCACAGAGCATGAAGGCCGTATTATTCAGAACCGTTCTGAAGAATCAATTTTGCGTGAAGTAGAAAAGATTCGTGATACAGCGCCGGGCTTCACAGGCATTATTTCAGACTTGGGTGGTCCAACAGCCAACATGTATCGTTTGGCATGCAAAGATCCTGAAATTGAAAAGAACTGTCGTAAACCATCGTGTGTATTCCCCGGTGTATGTCAGAATCTGCATACTGATCATGCACCGTTGACACAGCTTTACCGTAAAGCGCGTAACTTACCGGGTATTAAAAAGATTCTGATTGGTTCAGGTTTACGTTATGACCTTGCGGTTTTGAACCCTGAATATGTGAAAGAGTTGGTGACGCATCACGTCGGTGGTTACCTTAAGATTGCGCCTGAGCATACCGAAAAAGGTCCGCTCAATAAAATGATGAAGCCGGGCATTGGAACTTATGACCGATTCAAGCAAATGTTTGATCGTTATAGTAAGGAAGCAGGCAAGGAACAATACTTGATTCCTTATTTCATCGCGGCGCATCCGGGTACCACCGATTACGACATGATGAACCTCGCCATTTGGTTGAAGAAGAATGGTTTCCGTGCCGATCAGGTACAGACCTTCTATCCATCACCAATGGCAACTGCAACCACCATGTATTACACTGGTAAAAACCCGCTGGCGAAAGTGGCGCGTTATACGGAAAATGTCGACATTGTGAAAGGTGAGAAGCGTCGTCGTCTGCATAAAGCTTTCTTGCGTTATCATGATTCAAACAACTGGCCTTTACTGCGTGAAGCCCTGAAAGAAATGGGTCGTCAGGATTTAATTGGTAACTCGAAACAGCATTTGATTCCGACTTATCAACCTGCAGGCAGCACAGACGGTCAGTATCAATCGGCACGTAAGAAAAATTCGACGGTTGCTGGTGATTCGCAAAAACGTACCGGCGAGCAGGGGAACCGTAGCAAGGCTGCACAAGCTCAGTCCCGTCCTTCAAATACCAAGAAGCGTCCTGAGCGTGGTCAAATTCTGACCCAGCACACGGGTTTACCACCACGTGAAACGGGCGATACCAAAAAACCCTTTGGTGGGCAAAAGCCTAAAGCGAAGTCCAAATCACGTGCATAATTAAGTTAATAAAAAGACACTTCGGTGTCTTTTTTTAGCGCTGAGGTAAAGTAACGTAGCTAAGGACTATGATTAAAAAATGTAAAGGGAAGTATTATTTGCATTATGTATTGCTAAAAAGTGGTATAAAAATAACAGTTTGTCGGAATTGTCCTACAGTTAAGCAGATTTGTATTGCGATCAATTCTATGGATGTTTTAGAGTGCGTTATCAGTACTTTAAATCCACTTTCATTGGCATTCAAAAAGATGTCATTTTAGGTAACACAAAATCGAGTTTTGATACCGGTTGTATGGGTATTTAAGCAGATTGGTTGTTAGCTCTATTTAAAATAAAGCGTGGGTTTATACTGCACAACAATAAAACAAAAATGATTATAAGAATGCAAGGATTTAGGCATGACCACCTATATTATGATTGGGAGTTTCCTGCTCTTTTGTGTCGTGCTCATGGCATGGAAAAAGCTCGGAAATAATTCCAAACCGCAAGACAGCGCGTTAAAGCAGCGTGCGATTTTCAATCTAAATGAGCAATTGACCTTCACTCGACTGAGAGAAGTTTTACCAGAATGCATCATTCTGGCTCATGTTTCCTATGATGCCTTAATGACCACCAAATTTAACCGGACTCGACACAAGTACCGTAACCTGACTGCCGATTTTGTAATTCTGGATCAGCAATATCAGATTCTGGTAGTTGTAGCGGTAGATGACCCTTTAATCCTTAAGCGTCCACAACAGACAGGGTTCCAGGATGCATTACTGACCATGGCTGGTTATCGGGTGATCCGTTACGACGATGTGCCGGAATATTATCAGTTGCGCCAAGACTTTTTGCAGGAGCAAGCGCAAATGCAGAAAATGCCCAAATATACAGTTAGCAATGATCTGAAAAAATACTATCTATATTCAGATTTAGAGCGCAGTAAAATTAAAGCAGTCGGTTAAAACAAAAAAGCATGCCAGAAGCATGCTTTTTTATGAATCGATCTAGGAAAATTATTCCGGTTTAACCGCCACGACGGTCAGTTCGACCAATACCCGTGGATCATACAGTTTTGCTTCGACACAGGTACGAGGCAGCGCTTCGATATCCGCCACCCAGGCATCCCAGACTTCATTAAAAGCCGCATAGTCATGCTCAATATCCTTGAGATAAATTGTGACTGACATGATGTGACTTTTATCAGTACCGGCATCTGCCAGAAACTGGTCAATAATATCTAAAGTCTGTTGGGTTTGCCCTTTAATATCCAGTTCGACATCTGTAGCCAGCTGGCCTGCAAGATGTACCAGATTACCGGCAATGGCAATTTCCGAAAAGCGTTTCGATACGTGTAAACGTTCAACTGTCATGTTGTTCATCCTGAGTTTTGGGCATCAGGGCTGCGACCAGTGCAGTCAGCAGACAACCCACCGCCAGATAGATCGCTACATAATGCCATGAACCGTCTGCCCAAATCACCAGTGCAGCTGCAATAAATGGGGTAAATCCACCGCCAATGATACTCGCCACCTGATAGCCAACTCCGGCACCACTGTAGCGGTATTCGGTGCCAAACAGTGAGGTGAAAATCGGTTGATGGACACTGACCACCATATCATGGGCAACGTTTGCCAGTAAAATTGCCCCGATGATAATCATCCAGGTATTTTGTGCATCGAGCGCCATAAAAAATGGAAAGGCTGAGAGTGCACCAATCAAACCACCCCAGACACACATTTTCTGATGATTGAATCTATCTGCCAGCCAGGCAAAGAAGGGAATACTGAAGCAGCTAATGGCCCCGACCATCAAGGTAATATTCAGGAAGAACTGTTTGTCCATGCCCAGATTACTGGTGGAATAGTTCAGGGCGAAATTGGTGACCAGATACATGGTCAGCAATTCGGTCAAACGTAAAGCAATGATATAGAAAAAAGCTTTAGGATGTTTACTGATGGCCTGCAAGATTGGCAGCTTTTCTGGCTGATGGTCTGCTTTCACCACCTTTTCTACAAATTCCTGAGATTCATCCTGATCACGGCGAATCCACATGGCAATGCCGATCAACACGATACTGGCTAAAAAGGGAATACGCCATGCCCACTCAGCAAAGGCGTCTTCACCCAGTGTCGCGAGTATAAGCGATACTGCACCGGTGGCCAGAACCAGACCGACGCCGTAACCGACCTGAACACCACTGCTATAAAAGGCCTTTTTTCCTTTTGGTGCATTTTCTACGGCCATGAGGGCTGCACCGCCCCATTCACCACCGACGGCAAAGCCTTGCAAGGCACGACAAAACACCAGTAGTACCGGTGCCCACCAGCCAATTGCCTCGAAATTTGGCAGCAGGCCAATCCCTACCGTGGAAATTCCCATCAGGATTACCGTAAGTACCAGCATTTTTTTACGGCCGAGTTTGTCACCAAAGTGACCAAATACTACACCACCTAAAGGACGAAACAGGAAGCCGACCCCAAAGGTGGCCAGAGCTGCCAGGGTACCCATGTTCTCGCCAATACTGGGAAAAAACTGATCTTTAAAAATTAAGGCTGCAACAATGCCGTAAAGGAGAAAATCATACCAATCGACAACAGCACCAACAAAACTAGATAGCGCAGCTTTACGTGCGCGTTGTTCTTGAATAACAGAAGAATTTACAGAAGACATGCAGGAGGGAATTCCATGAGTTACATCAGAGTTGCCCTGTAATATTCGGATTTGATCGTCACGCCAATTACAGGACAGCATGCTGAAAGTAAAGGTGATTTTCAGCATCTCAGCACATACATGGATAATGCATTGCGCAGATAGATTACTCTAAAAAATCAAAATGTAAAAACAAAGTTGCCGTCTTTTTAAACCGATGCTTAAAACATGAACAGAAACTGCTTAGAGCAGTGACAATTGGGTTTCAATCTCGGGGACGCTGAGCTGATATACGCCTACACCGATCAGCCGGAATTGCATCTGCGGGGCAATATGCAGATCGTCGAGCAGTAAGTCCAAGGCTTGGGCTAATTCCTGTGGACTACGCAGTATCTGTTTAAAACTTTTACTGTGTTGCATCACCTGAAAGTTCTTGAGTTTTAATTTGACCGTAACGCCGCGAGCCGAAAGCTGTTTCTTTTGCAGACTTTGCCAAACCTGTACCAGTAAGGGCTCCCAGTAGGGACGACATTCACTCAGATACAGGTCATCATCAAAAGTAGTTTCTTTAGAGATTTGCTGGCGTTCTCGTTC
The DNA here is from genome assembly GCF_048147885.1 of Acinetobacter sp. 228. Taxonomy (NCBI): domain Bacteria; kingdom Pseudomonadati; phylum Pseudomonadota; class Gammaproteobacteria; order Moraxellales; family Moraxellaceae; genus Acinetobacter; species Acinetobacter sp. 228. The sequence continues at coordinate 73,338 of NZ_JAYWYV010000014.1, read as the reverse complement.
CACTTCGACCGGTCGTTCATCAATACCTTGAGCATATAAAAACAGCCGTCGTCCATATTTGCCAAAATGCTGAATCAGTAAGGCTTCATCAATCTGCTGTAAATCTCCCAAGGTGTTCAGGTTCAGGCTGCTCAGTTTTTCCTGGGTAACTTTTCCCACACCGGGAATTTTTTTTAGGGGCAGATTCTGGATAAATCCCTGAACTTGTGATGGCTTAATCACACAGATGCCATTCGGTTTGTGCCAGTCCGAAGCAATTTTAGCGAGAAACTTGTTGGGCGCTACACCAGCAGACGCGGTTAATCCGGTGGCTTGAAAAATATCCTCGCGAATCCGCATGGCGACTTCGGTAGCACTTGGAATTTGTTTTAGATTCTCTGTGACATCCAGAAAGGCTTCATCCAGAGACAGTGGCTCAATCAGGGAAGTATATTGCTGGAAGATGTGATGAATCTGTGCCGATACCTGCCGGTATTTGGCAAAATCCGGCTCAATCACGATGACCTGAGGACACAGTTTGCGCGCCTGCCCCATGGACATGGCAGAACGCAGGCCATAAACCCGTGCCGGGTATGAGGCAGCCGCGACCACCGCCCGAGGATGATGCGAAGCAATCACCATAGGTAAGTTTTTCAGTTCTGGACGTTCACGCAGCTCTACCGAGGCATAAAACGCATCCATATCGATATGAATAATTTTGCGCATGTTCGCTATCTTAAGGGGCTTTAATCGGATTGGGAAGCGACGGCTGCGTTGAGTAAATAGGGCTGTGGTCCGCTGAGCAGGACAACTTTGGTCCCTTGTCTCTCGGCAGCCTGAATCAGAAGTTGTAAACTTTTTGGGGAGTCATCGGCAAGACGGGGTAAAAATTGCAGCGGCTGGTTTAAAGGCTGAAAAAAATCATCCCAATGTACCGGGATCACCACTTTGGGCTTGAGCAGGTTCAGGGTTTCAGCCAGATATTGCTGCTGATAGGCAGCAGATTGTCTGGAGAGCTGGGCAATGCCTAAAAACAGGGTGTCGACTTCCAGATGTTGTAATTGCTCTGGAATAAATCCGGTACTGGCCTTGACCAGAATTTTATATCCCACATGCTCAATCAGGTAATCGAAACTGCCACCTTCTTTAAATTCGGAAAATTTGGCCGGAAGGGTAAAAGGCTGCAGCAACTCTTCGCCTAAATCATCATTTACCGCTGTGGGCGGGGTATGTTGTGAGGGAATGGCAGTGATCTGGAAGTTTCCCCATTGCTGTACTTGCCCAAGCTTAACCGGCTGTAATTGCTGTCGAGTAATTTTGGGGTTTGCCCTGGCGATATTCAGGGTGCTCGGCGAACCGACGACAGCAGTTTTGGGAAGTATTTCCAGTAAGGCCGGTACATCCAGAACATGATCATAATGCGAGTGAGTGACCAGAATGGCTTGGGTTCGACTTAATTTATGGCGTTGCACCAGTTGTTCAAGGAGTAGCCTGTCACTTTGAATAGGGCGGCTAAGTACCTGCCACAAAGATGGCCGGCTAAAGAAACCATCGATCAGGATCTGATCGTGGCCATCATCGAGTAACAGGGTGGACACACCAAAAAATTTAACGGTGAGACCGTGAACGGAGGTACCGGTTTTCGGCTGCCACGCTTGAAAGTCCCTGAGTTTTCCTGAAGCTTGCAACAGATAAGCCAGTGTACCCGCGATGAGCAGGAGAAGAATTAGCAGACCGAGTAAAACGCCTTTTATCCATTTCAATCTTTGTATTTCCTTGTTGTTTTTATAAAGAACCTATTTTCAGGCGATTAACTTTATTTCGCCTGCTCTTCATATGAAGGTACTGCAATCGCATTCTTTTTGAGAAACTCCAGCCATTGCTGTTCTGAGCCATAAAAAACATTCAGGTCTACCGGTGTGCTAATACCGGGAATTTTCCCCTGACTGGTATGTTGCCAAAATAGCCACGCTGGCTGATCTTTTAAATCAGGCAGGCCCTTGTATTCACGTACCCAGAGCGGTACGTCGGGAAAATTTCCTGCCAGTACAATATTATAAAAAGCTTTAGAAATATAGAAAATCGGCTGCTTGCCGTAATGCTTTTTCAGGGCATCGTGCATCACCTGAATTTCGTTTAAAAGCTGCTCTTTAGAATAGGTATTGATGCATTTGCTGTCATATTCCAGATCAATTACTGGCGGTAAGGCATCCGGTTTATTGGGTACGGAGTCAATAAAATTCTGGGCTTGAATGCTGCCATCGCGGCAGAGCCGGTAAAAATGATAGGCACCAACCAGAAAGCCGCGTTCCCGGGCCTTGAGCCAGTTTTCCTGAAAACGGGTGTCTTTAAAGTCGCCGCCTTCAGTGGCTTTCAGATAAACAAAACGGTACTTTTCAGGCGGAATCTGCTGCCACTGGATCTCTTTTTGATGATGCGATACATCAAATCCTTGAATTGGATAATCTGCCGCATGGGAAGACGGGGTTTTCATCAGATAGAGATAAACCATGGCGATCGTAACCAATATGACCAGAAAGCCAAACCCTACTAAAAGCGGCTTGCTATATCTGCTCCAAATCTGATGTTTTTGCATCTTCAGTCCTTACCTGTATCTGAGCTGGTCTAAAGACCGCCTCAGTCTGAATTTTATTATCGCATTAGATAGGGGTGTTTTTCGGAATATGCCAGAAAATATAGGCCGCAATAATATTGATGCAGCCCAAACAGATCAGTGCCATATGAAAAGCAGCCACCAGATTGTCAGCGCCGTAATAGGCACCCAGCATGTTGACCAGGGTACTGGCCAGTGCCACCCCGATACTCATCGACAGCATCATGATCATTGACAGAAAGCTGTTGCCGCTACTGGCATCCTGCTGGTTTAAATCCTTTAAAGTCAGGGTGTTCATAGAAACGAATTGGAGTGAATTCAGAACCCCGAAAATAAAGAAATGCATGGTTCTTAACCAGAGCGGGGTGTCTGCTGTAGTCAGGGAAAAACTGGCAATACACAGGCCGACCAACAAGGTGTTGACCAACAAGACACGACGATAGCCGAAGCGCTGCACAATACTGCGGATAATCGGTTTGGAGGCCAGGGAACCGAGTACAGTGGGAATCATCAGCAAGCCGGTCACAAAGGGTTCAAAACCAAATGCCACCTGCAGCATTAAAGGCAATAAAAATGGAATCGAGTTACCGCCCAGACGCGCAAAAAAATTACCCAGAATTCCGATCGAATAAATTTTATTCTTAAACAGTTTGCTACGGAATAATGCATTCTGATGGGTGTGCGAATGATAGGCATAGATAAGCGAAGCTACCAATCCAGCCAGAATCAGGGCCAGACTCCACCAGAGCGGATGTTGTGGACTGGCAAAATTTTCAATACCAAGACATAGCGATACCATGGCGATGATGAGCAGGATAAAACCGCCGAAATCGAAACGTGCTACCGTAGGTTCAAGCACATTGGGCATGGCTTTAAGGGTAATCAGGGCACCCAGGATGCCAATCGGTAAATTAATCAGGAAAATCCAGCGCACGGACATATATTCGACCATCCATCCGCCTAAGGTCGGTCCAATCAGCGGACCGATCAGTCCGGCCAGGCTCATTAGGCTCATGGCAGCCAAGAACTGGGTTCGTGGGATAATCTTCAACATCGCCAGCCGGCCAACCGGGAGTAAAAAGGCACCCCCTATGCCCTGAAATACCCGATAGATGAGTAATTCATTCAGACTTTCAGCCCAGGCGCAGCCCAACGATGCCAGAGAAAAAATGATAATGGCAGAAAAATAGATGTTTCTGACCCCAAAACGGTCCGCCAGCCAGCCACTCAAGGGGATGCAGGCTGCCACTGACAGGACATAAGCCACGACCACACCGTGCATCCGCAGCGGATCTTCCTGTAAATTCTTAGCAATTGCGGGCAGGGCCGTGTTGATAATGGTACTGTCCAGCCCCTGCATAAAAAAGCCGATCGACACCAACAAGACCAGCAGTCTGAATTCAGGATCTAGGGCTTGATGCGTAGGCGTGGCATTCATAATTATGGAAAGCTTAAAATTTTTAATAGTTTAAAGGAAACAGCCGGGTATGTCGTATATAAAGCGTGTCAACTTTTATAGCGTCGTGTGTCAATGAACTACAAGAAATCGGTCATGGTAAAGTCATGTTCTGGGCATAAGGGAGCAATGACATCAGGGAGTCGCCCTATGATTTATCAAGTCGATCTAGAGCCGCTAAAAGCTGCTAGATTCAGAGCACTTCGCTGCTCTTTTTTGTAAGACCGGCATATATATGACAGTGTTGTCATTAAAATGAAATAAAACCGTCATAATCTTGGGCCAACTTTTCAGCAGCGCTGAAATCTCCTCGCGTATAGGTTTGTGTTTATGACAATCGAGATTTTGATGGTGATCGGCTTCTGTTTAGCCGCCTATTCTATTGTCGGAAATGATGTGCCTCAAACCTTAGGGACATTTATTTCATCAAATTCCCATCGCCCATGGTGGGTATTGTGGATTTATATCAGCTCAATTTTAATTGTCGTATTGATCTATGGTTGGTATGCATCTGGGGTAGGTGATGCCTCATACGGTCGTCTAGAAACCATTCCTTTCCCTGAAGGTGGCATTACCTGGCTGTATATTGTGCCGCCTATTCTCCTGTTAATACTGACCAGATACGGGATTCCAGTCAGTACTACCTTCCTGGTGCTTACGATCTTCTCTCCTGCCAGCCTAGGCTCGATGATGGTCAAATCGATGATGGGCTATGCCGTCGCCTTTATCGTGGCGATTGTCATCTATCGTTTTGTGGCCAAGCAGCTGGCACGCCATTTTGCCAAGACACGTCATCAGGAGCACTCCAAGGTCTGGATGGGCTTGCAGTGGGTCTCTACCGGTTTCCTGTGGAGCCAATGGCTGATTCAGGATCTGGCCAACATCTTCGTGTATGTACCACGTCAGGTGCCGTTTGAATTCCTGATGTTTGCGATTACGGTATTCGTGGTGTTGCTGGGCGTGATTCTGTATCAACGTGGCGGAGCCATCCAGAACATTGTCGACACCAAAACCGGTGTAACCGACATTCGTGCTGCAACGATTATCGACTTCATGTATGCCATTATCCTGTTAGTTTTCAAAGAGTGGAGCAACATTCCAATGAGTACCACCTGGGTATTCCTGGGCTTACTTGCAGGTCGTGAATTTGCCATGTCGATGATTCTGGATGAAGTCAACAAACATCGTACTTCACGTAATGTCAGTGCAGATGCCATGAAACTGATGTTCGGTCTGGCCATGTCGGTCATTCTGGCAACAACTTTGCCGATGTTTTATGAGTTTGTGACGAATTATGGACAATAAGTCCTAGTATTAAAAATCCGAGAAAAAAGCGAGCCAGGTGCTCGCTTTTTTATTAATTGGAACGGTTTAAACCACAAATCTTTGTGGATGGCCTAAATTGGTTAAAGTTGTATAAATTTCTTCTTCATGTTCACAAATGATCAGTTTGGCACGATGTTGCGGCGGTAAAAAACCATCTTCAACGGCACGATCCAGTTGTGCAATCAAGGCATCATAGAACCCATTGACGTTATATAGCATCATCGGTTTCTGGTGCTGGTTCAATTGGCCCCAAGTGGCAATTTCCAGAATTTCCTCAAAAGTACCTAGTCCACCTGGCAAGGCCACAAAGGCACAGGCTCGCTCAGCCATCATGGCTTTGCGTTGATGCATGCTGGTCACCACATGTAACTCTGTCAGCTGGTTATGGGCAATTTCATAGTCCAGCATAAATTCGGGAATGACGCCCACTACTTCACCACCATGCTGGATCATGGCATCCGCGACCTGTCCCATCAGGCCAATACTGGCGCCACCATAGACCAACCCGAAACCATGTTCTGCCAGTCCTTGCGAGATTTGAAGGGCTTTTTCTAAATAAATCGGCTTGTTGCCTGCACGTGAACCACAATAGAGTGCCACTAAAGGACGAGTTGTTTTTGGGGAGTTGTCTTTAAAATAATCTGTCATTTGAATTACGCTTTGCATTTATTTTCTTCACCTTATCATTTTTCTTTCTGGTGACTCTAGCTTAATTAATAAATATGGCAATTCTGTGAGCAGCTGTATTTTCACAGCATTTCAGCCAGGCAAAATTCATCGATAAACAGCCATGAAAAAAGGTGAATTTCGATTTGATCTTGCTATACTAAAAATTGGTTTCACAACAATAGAACGAAAATGGGTAGTGGTAGTTGGCCGTGTAACTCTATAAATCGCCGTCAAATAATTGGTATTGTTCAATATCAAAAATATTATGCTGTTTCATTACAGTCTCGGTTCATTCAATGCAGCAGTCCTGAGTGTCAGGAGCCAAGCGTATGATCTTTGAATGGATGTCGGACCCTTCAGCCTGGGTCGGTTTACTCACATTAATTGTTCTTGAGATTGTACTCGGGATCGACAATCTGGTTTTTATTGCCATTTTGGCGGAGAAATTGCCGCCAGAACAGCGTAATGCCGCGCGGATTGTGGGCTTAATGCTGGCCCTGGTGATGCGTTTGATCTTGCTGGCTTCGATTGCCTGGGTGGTCACTCTGACTGATCCACTGTTCCACATTTTTGATCATGCTTTCTCGGGTCGTGATCTGATTCTATTGTTTGGTGGGGTGTTCCTGCTGTTTAAAGGCACCATGGAACTGCATGAGCGTCTGGAAGCCAAACCGGTCATCAAAGAAGAAAATCCGGTCCATGCGGTATTCTGGATGGTGATTGTGCAGATCGTGGTGCTGGATGCCGTTTTCTCATTGGACAGCGTGATTACTGCGGTTGGCATGGTCAAAGACCTGTCAGTCATGATGATTGCCGTGATTATTGCCATCGGGATTATGCTCTGGGCATCCAAGGCCCTGATGGATTTCGTCAACAGACATCCGACAGTGGTGATTCTGTGTCTGGGCTTCCTGATGATGATCGGGTTCTCGCTGGTGGTCGAAGGCTTCGGTTTTCATATTCCGAAAGGTTATCTATACGCTGCGATTGGTTTCTCGGTGATTGTCGAATTTATTAACCAGACCATGAAACGCAATCAGGAAAAAATGGTGACCACCACCGATATGCGCTACCGTACTGCTTCAGCAGTGATGCGGATGCTCGGCGGCAAACCTGCTCAGGACAATGATTCTTCTGAGCCGGAAGATGTTCTGGCGACGCGTGCCTTTGCTGATGAAGTCTTTAATGATGAAAACGGCATTTATCACAGTGTCATGGTGCAGGGGGTACTGGGTCTGTCGGAACGGCCGGTCAAGTCGGTGATGACGCCACGTCCTGAACTGGAATGGATTGATCTGGACAATGAGCCCGACAGTATCAAAGAACAGTTATTGCAAATGAGCCATTCACGTCTGATCGTTGCGCGTGGTGAACTGGATAATATTGCCGGGGTGGTACTGACTCATAAAGTCCTGAACGAATACATTGAAACCGGGGTGCTGGATTTTGAAAAGCACTTACGTGAACCGGTGATCGTGCATGAAAATGCCCAGGTCCTGATGGTGATGGAGCAATTGCGTCAGGCTCCATTGCAAATGGCGATTGTCCTGAATGAATATGGTTCGATTGAAGGGATTGTCACGCCAATTGATATCCTTGAAGCAATTGCCGGTGAATTCCCGGATGAAGATGAGCTGCAAGCTGCTGCAGAAAGTCTGGAAGATGGCAGCCTGATTCTGGATGGTTCCACCGATATCCGTCATGTTTCCTTATTGCTGGATCGTGATCTGGTCAATGAAACTGAAGAATATTCCACCCTGTCCGGTTATGTATTATTCCATATGGCACGTTTACCGCATAGTGGTGAAAAATTTGAAGCAGATGGACATATCTTTGAAGTGGTCACCATGGACGGCCATAAGATCGATAAAGTACATATCATTCCGCTTCCTGCGCAGGAATAGACTATAGCAAAGGTTCGGACGCAAAAATTTGCTAAAATAGCCCGCATTGTCGGGCTATTTTTATGGAACTGAAATGTCAGAAGCATGTCCATGTGGACAAGGTGAATATCACAGCTGTTGTCAGCCCTTACATTCAGGACAACGGGTCGCAGAGACTGCGCAGCAACTCATGCGTTCCCGTTACAGTGCCTTCGCGAAGCATGAAATCGATTACATCAAAACCACCACCGCGCTGGGTCAGCAACAGGCCTTGGACTTGCAGGCAATTAGCGATTGGAGCAAAGCCAATCAGTGGTTAAAGCTTGAGATTGTTCAAGCCGATGAAAAATTGGATAAAAATCATGCATTGGTTGAGTTCAATGCTTATTATCATGATGGCAAGCAGGCACAGATACATCATGAAGTTTCACATTTTGTGAAGCTTGAAGATCGCTGGTATTTCCTGGATCCGACCACGGATCACACCCTCGGCATGAAACAGCCCTGTATTTGTGGTTCAGGTAAAAAATTTAAGCAATGTTGTGCCGGATTCTTATAACTTTCACATAGATTTAGCTTAGAATAGCCGCCATCTCAAAGCCTCAGGTGGAAGCAGGGCGATGTTACTGACCGTTATCTATATTGTTGCAATTACCGCTGAAGCCATGACCGGGGCACTGTCTGCTGGCCGGCGCAGTATGGACTGGTTTGGCGTCATGATTATTGCCTGTGTCACGGCACTGGGTGGTGGTTCGGTTCGCGATGTCCTGCTTGGGCATTATCCCTTGACCTGGGTCAAGCATCCCGAATATCTGATACTGACCTGTTGTGCAGCTTTCGTGACGATCCTGATTGCCAAATGGATGCGGCATTTGCGCAATATCTTCCTGGTGCTGGATGCCTTAGGCCTTATCGGCTTTACCATTATTGGTTGTCAGATTTCTCTGGAAATGGGACATGGCTTTGTGGTCAGTTCAGTTGCCGGGGTTTTGACTGGGGTATCTGGCGGGATTTTGCGTGACATTTTATGTAATGATGTGCCGCTGGTATTCCGTCGTGAACTGTATGCCAGTATTGCTTTTGTGTCAGTAATCTTTTACTGGTTGTGTAGTTATTATGGTTTGTCACAAGACGTCACCATTCTTTCTACCCTGATCTTTGGTTTTAGCTTACGTCTGATCGCCATTTATTTTGGTCTGGAAATGCCAAAATTTATTTATAAAGATGATGATGAGCAATCTGCATCCTCCAAAGATGAATCTTGATTTTTTCATTGACATGAATGCGGTAATAAAATCACCGCATTGTGCTTAATTCGTAGTATAAAAAATATAAAGCAGCCCACCTGTTGAGAAAGCAGCATCTCCCGTTCCACCTGATCAGAGATTTTTGTTATGGATCTAGTTTCTCGCATACAACGCTTACCAATTGGTAAGTTTCATTACACCTTGCTGGTGGTGATTGGACTGGGCTGGATGTTTGATGCGATGGATACCGGATTAATTTCCTTTATTCTGGCAAAAATGGCTGAAGACTGGCAGATGACTGCAGATCAGAAAAGCTGGGTGGTGTCGATCGGTTTTGTTGGCATGGCTATTGGGGCGATTTGTTCCGGGGGACTGGCCGACCGGTTTGGGCGTAAAACAGTCTTTGCTGCAACGCTGGTCATTTATAGCCTGGCCACGGCAGCCTGCGCTTTTGCACCGAATCTGACCTGGCTGCTGGTCTTCCGTTTTATTGTCGGTTTGGGCCTGGGTGGTCAGTTACCCGTGGCTGTGACGCTGGTCAGCGAATATATTCCTGCGCATGTGCGAGGCCGCTTTATTGTCCTGCTGGAAAGCTTCTGGGGGCTGGGCTGGTTAGTTGCAGCTTTAGTATCGCGCTTTGTCATTCCTGATTTTGGCTGGCAAACCGCTTTTCTGATTGGTGGCCTGCCTGCACTGTATGCAATTGTGATCTGGAAAATGATACCGGAATCTGTTCCTTTCCTGATTAACCGTGGCCGTATAGACGAAGCCTCGGCACTGGTCAAAAAGATTGAGCGTCAATGTGGCGTTCAAGTCTATGAAATTTTTGAAGTGAAACCGGTCGCAGAGAAGCAGAATATTTCATTTTCCCAGTTATGGTCGGGTATCTTTGCGCGCCGTACGCTTATGCTCTGGCTGATCTGGTTCGGTATTATTTTTTCCTATTATGGCATCTTTACCTGGTTGCCAAGCTTACTGGTCAAAGAAGGCTATAGCATCGTCCAGTCATTTGAATATGTACTGATTATGATTCTGGCGCAGTTGCCCGGTTATCTGGTGGCAGCCTGGCTGGTCGAAAAGCTGGGTCGTAAGCCTACTCTGGCCAGTTTTATTGGCATGTGTGCGATCTCCGCCTATTTCTTTGGCCAGTCGGGTAGTGTTACTGAAATCGTGATTTGGGGCTGTCTGATGTCCTTCTTTAACCTGGGTGCTTGGGGCGTGCTCTATACTTATACGCCGGAACAATATCCGACCAATATCCGTGCCTTTGGTTCAGGCTGGGCCGGGGCTGTTGGCCGGATTGGCGGTATTGCAGCGCCTTTTGCCGTAACCCATTTGATGGGCATGCCGAATGGCTTTAGTTATGTCTTCACCATGTTTACTGCGGTTCTGGTCGCTGTCGCGATTGTGATTCTGGTCTTGGGTGAAGAAACCAAAGGTAAGACCCTGGAATCAATGGGCTTATAAAGTGAATGATTTTTTAGTTGCTTGGGGCTTATAAAGTGGATATTTTTAGGCCATAAGACACAAATTGTCGCGCTGAGCTATTTGATGCCCTTGTGTCATCCACAGTCGCGACATAGCATAAGAAACATTGATACAAAAACGAATTATTTAGGACTATAGGTTGTTATGACAAGCCTTGCGCATCATGCGACAGAAAACCGCTCCGTAGCAGAATTTACCGAACAAGCTTATCTGAATTACGCCATGTACGTGATTATGGATCGGGCACTCCCTCATATTAGCGATGGCCTGAAACCGGTACAGCGCCGCATTGTCTATGCCATGAGTGAGCTGGGGCTGAAATGGACCAGCAAACCAAAGAAATCGGCACGTACGGTCGGTGACGTACTCGGTAAATATCATCCGCATGGTGACTCGGCCTGCTATGAAGCTATGGTGCTGATGGCGCAGCCATTCAGTTACCGTTATCCGTTTATTGAAGGACAGGGCAACTGGGGTTCTCCGGATGATCCGAAGTCTTTCGCAGCCATGCGTTATACCGAAGCCAAACTGTCTCAATACAGCGAACTGTTGTTATCTGAACTGGGTCAGGGCACCTGTGAATGGCAGGACAACTTTGACGGTTCGATGAAAGAACCGGTGAACTTGCCAGCACGTGTACCGAATATCCTGCTGAATGGTACCACTGGCATCGCAGTCGGGATGGCCACTGACATTCCACCGCATAACCTGCGTGAAGTAGTCAAGGGCACCATTGCCCTGATTCGTAATCCGAACCTGACCGATGAAAAAATCGCAGACTATATTCCTGCACCGGATTTGCCGACCAAAGCCGAAATTATTACTCCTCCTGCTGAACTGTTAAAAATTCAGACTACAGGTCGTGGCAGTTATCGCATGCGTGCGGTATATACCATAGATAAAAACGAAATTATTATCACTGAACTTCCATATCAGGTGTCAGGCTCCAAAATCATTACCCAGATTGCCGACCAGATGCAGGCCAAGAAACTGCCTTTAGTCAGCGATGTACGGGATGAATCGGATCATGTCAATCCAACCCGTTTAGTGATTGTCCTGCGTTCCAACCGTATTGATGCAGAAGCAGTCATGAGCCATCTGTTTGCGACCACAGATCTGGAATCCAGCTATCGTGTCAATATGAACATGATTGGTGCCGATGGCCGTCCACAGGTAAAATCGATTCGTCGTATTCTGCTGGAATGGATTGAAATCCGTAAAACCACGGTAACACGTCGTCTGCAATACCATCTGAACAAGATCGAAAAACGCCTGCATATCTTGGGTGGTCTGATTATTGCATATTTGAATATTGATGAAGTGATTCGGATTATTCGTGAAGAAGATCAGCCAAAATTGGTATTGATGGCGCGTTTTGGCATTGACGAGATTCAGGCTGAAGCCATTTTGGAACTCAAGTTACGTCATCTGGCCAAGCTTGAGGAAATGCAACTGCGCCGTGAACAGGAAGAACTGGAAGCGAAAGCTGCGGTGATTCGTGAACAGCTGGCCAATCCGGAATCCTTGAAGACCCTGATCATTTCTGAACTAAAAGAAGATGCCAAGAAATTTGGTGATGATCGCCGTTCGCCAATCGTACAGCGTGCCGAAGCTGCTGCGATCAATGAAACTGAAATGTTGCCTGCCGATCCGGTGACGGTAGTGTTATCTGAAGCTGGCTGGATTCGCTGTGCCAAAGGTCATGAAGTGGAGGCTGAAAATCTGAATTTCCGTGCCGGTGACCAGTACTTGAGTCATGCTCAAGGCAAGTCCAACCAGCGGGTCTATGTGATTGATGATACCGGCCGTAGCTATGCCTTACCAATCAATAGCCTGCCATCGGCACGTGGTCTCGGTGAACCACTCAGTTCAAAACTTTCTCCTGCCAGCGGAGTGGGTTTTAAACAGGTTCTGGTGGCTGATGACGAAGCTGAAATTCTGGCCATCAGTAGTAAAGGGTATGGCTTTAAAACCCAGGCCAAGCAGCTGGATACCAGTGCCAAAGCCGGGAAAGCTTTCCTGAATTTATCTGAAGGAGCTGAAGTGATGAACCTGCAGCTACTCAAAGATGCCACGCATGTTGCACTGCTCAGTTCGGCAGGGCGCCTGTTAATTGTCGATTTAGCAGAGTTGCCGGTGTTGAATAAAGGCAAAGGAAATAAATTGATACAACTTGAGGCTAGTGATCAAATTTTGTCCATGACACTATTGAAGCTTGATGAAACAATTCAAGTGCTTGCAGGACAGCAGCAGTTAAAATTAAAAGGGGATGATTTGCAAAAATATCTCGGCAAACGTGGTGCAAAAGGTCAGCTTTTACCACGCGGATACCAAAAAGCAAATAAACTGTTGATTCAAAGATAAGACTAGCATCCATCCTGTAAAATACGTTATATATGAACAACGATTCGACAAGATGGATGCAATATTGCACATATACAAGTCTAAAAACGGCGTGTGATATTGAAAAAAACAGTTGAAATACTAAGGATTATGATTGGAGAGATGGCCATTATGGAAAAAATTTGGTTTGCTGAATACCAAAAAACAGGGATTCCAGAAACAGTAGAATTACCACCAGAAAATACTTCTCTAGTAGATATTTTTGAACGTAATTTCCAAAAATTCGGCTCGCGTGATGCCTTTATCTTTATGGATAAGGCCATGACTTTCAATGAATTGGAAGAGGCGAGTCGCAAGTTTGCAACTTATTTACAAAGCTTGGGGTTGGCAAAAGGTTCACGTGTTGCCGTGATGATGCCAAACGTGCTTCAGTATCCGGTCGTGGCACTTGGGGTGTTCCGCGCAGGTTTGGTACTGGTCAACGTGAATCCACTCTATACATCACGTGAACTTGAGCATCAATTGAATGACTCAGGTGCTGAAGTTCTGGTGATTATTGAGAACTTTGCATCTGTTTACCAAGCGATTATTGGTAAAACACCGGTGAAGCATGTTGTAGTGGCTTCTGTCGGTGACATGCTGGGTGCCTTGAAAGGAACACTGGTAAACTTTGTACTGCGTTCTGTGCGCAAGCAGATTCCAGCATGGGATATTCCAGGCCACGTCAAGTTCAATACTGCTTTAAATAAAGTTAGCCCGAACAATTACAAGCGTCCTGAACTGGGCCTAAGCGATACAGCTGTACTGCAATATACGGGCGGTACCACAGGCGTATCTAAAGGTGCTGAACTGACGCACCGTAACCTAGTCGCGAACCTGTTACAGTGTGACGGTATTTTCCAGAGTAAATTTGGTGCGCAAGATGGTCAGCCAGATGACCGTATTTTCTGTGCCTTGCCGCTATATCATATCTTTGCGTTTATGGTGTGCGCACTGTATGGCATGTATAAAGGCCAGGCGAATGTCCTGATTCCGAACCCGCGTGATCTGCCTGCAGTGATGAAAGAATTACGTAAATACCAGCCGACTTTCTTCCCGGCAGTGAATACACTATTCAATGCGCTGGTGAACAATGAAGAGTTCAAGCAACTTGATCATAGCAAGTTAAAAATGGCAATGGGCGGTGGTATGGCGGTACTTCCTTCTACTGCAGCAGCATGGAAGAAAGTCACCGGAACCAACATTGTTGAAGGTTATGGCTTGTCTGAAACCTCTCCAGTCGCTACGGCAAACCCACCTGCATCTGAAGAATTTAGTGGCACCATTGGTATCCCGTTACCATCAACCGAAGTTGCTATTCTGGATGATGAAGGCAATGAAGTTCCATTGGGCGAGCAAGGTGAAATTTCAATCCGTGGTCCTCAGGTGATGAAGGGCTACTGGAACCGACCAGATGAAACTGACAAAGTGATGGTTAATGGCTTCTTCCGTACCGGTGATATCGGTGTGATGGATTCACGTGGTTATGTAAAAATCGTAGACCGTAAAAAAGACATGATTCTAGTGTCTGGTTTTAACGTTTATCCATCTGAGATTGAAGAAGTTTTGGCAACCCATCCAAAAGTGCTGGAAGTGGCTGCGATTGGCGTACCAGATGAAAAATCAGGCGAAGTGCCGAAACTGTTTGTGGTGAAAAAAGATCCATCTCTAACCACAGAAGAGGTTTTGGCATTTGCTAAAGAAAACCTCACCGGTTATAAACGTCCACGTTATGTCGAGTTTATGGATGAATTGCCAAAATCGAATGTAGGTAAAATCCTGCGCAAAGATTTACGTAAATCTGCCTAAATTCTGTAAAAAAAAAGCGCCGTCAGGCGCTTTTTTTAATTTGGACTTTTTATTTTTTCATTAACCAGCGGTCAAAATAAGGGCGGCCTACTCCGACTACTCCCAAGAAAATAAACATGGTACCGAACTGGCGGGTAAATCCGGTTTGATTAAAGCTGCCATAACTTAGAATATTATCTAGCAAGCAATAAACCAGGATTGCGATCAACCAGTGCCAGAGAGGCAGGCGCTTGATCCCTACAGCATAAAAAGAAATCCATAGAAGAGCAAAGGTGAAGATCGGTGACCAGATGTTCATATTGGCACAAATGACGGCGATCAGAAATGCCACAATCGGCAGCACAATTTTTAATACGCGATCCACTTGACGTTGATGCTGGCGTTGTTTCTCGAGGACATCGAACATTTCATTTTGATCAGGTGTGACCATAGTGAATCCTTAACAAGTAATAAAAAGCACTCTATTTAACAAAATTTATTCACGAAATGCCATGCTATGATAGGGATAAAATTTTATGAGAAAAAACAGATGCACAGCATTAGTGGGATTATCTATCTCATTTTAGCCGCTTGTCTTTTGCCCTATGTATTCACATTGATTGCAAAAAAAACTGCAGGCTTTAGCGCCAAAGACAATCAGCATCCACGGGAATTTTTAGAAAAGTCTTCAGGACTGGCTAGTCGTGCCAATGCTGTCCAGCAGAACAGTTTTGAAAGTTTACCACTCTTTATTGCTGCGATCTTGATGGCAGAATATATGGTGGTGCCCCAAGAGTTGGTCATGACGTTCGGTATTGCCTATCTGGTTTTTCGTACCTTGTACGGAATTTGCTATCTGGCCAACTGGGCAACTCTACGTTCTATTGTATGGTTGCTCTCGATGTTATGCCCGGTGGCTTTATTGCTGCTGATCATCAAGATCGTTTAAGTCAGCAAGTCAGCGGACATATTTACAGTTCGAGATTTAAAGTCTAAAAATTTCTTTAAAACCCGTTATAATTGTCGCGGTTTTTTAAAAGATATAACTTGTTAAAGAGTGATGCTATGAGCTACAGCAATATCCCAGCGGGTAAAGATGCGCCAAACGATATCTATGTGATCATCGAAATTCCTGCAAATGCAGCACCAATCAAATACGAAATCGATAAAGATTCTGATGCGTTATTTGTAGACCGTTTTATGGGTACAGCAATGTTCTACCCAGCAAACTACGGTTATGTACCAAACACCCTGTCACTTGACGGTGACCCATTAGACGTACTGGTGGTAACTCCGCATCCGGTCGAACCAGGTTCTGTGATTCGTTGCCGTCCTGTGGGTAAGTTGAACATGGAAGATGACGGTGGTATTGATGCGAAACTGGTTGCAGTTCCACATGATAAACTGACGCCAATCTACAAAGATGTTCAGGAATATACGGATCTTCCTCCATTACTGATCAGCCAGATCGAACATTTCTTCCAGCACTACAAAGACCTTGAACCAGGTAAATGGGTTAAGCTTAGTGGTTGGGACGGGGCTGATGTTGCAAAACAGGAAGTCATGAGTTCAATTGAAGCTTATGCAGAAGCAAATAAATAATTGCTTTTTGTTCATTGGGCTTTAAATTTTTAAAGCTTGGTATAAAAAAACCTGCACATGATGCAGGTTTTTTTATGGCTTGAATTTCGCGTGAATTAGAATAATTTCACAGGAATGTCTAGCCAGATACGCCATTCGTTGGTGTCACCAATATAGCTAGATTGGTAGTCATCACTCGCCCGGTAATAAGAGTGACGTAAGCGTAAGCTTGCATCTTTCAGGTGACCAGATTGAACGGTATATTTAACCTGGTTAAAAAATTCATGTTCCTGAGCATTGCTGGTGATTAATTCAGCGCGGTTATCCGGATTCGCAACATGGATATCCCAGCCATAAACAAAAGCCGTGGTCCAGTTTAAACCTGGAATGCCATGATTTTTGAAGTTATAGCTGTACTGTAGCTGAGCAGATTTTTCCTTATTGCCAATAAAGTCAGAAAGGTAAGAGTTGGGAAGATACATGCTCTGACCGCCATCAGCATTTTCACCATAATCGTAACCAACATTGCCTGAGTTTTGTTGGTAAGCCAGCATGATATTGTGCACGTCTTTGTTATAGGCACTTGAAACCGCCCAGATTGTATTATGACGGTCTGCCAGATCAGTCGTGGTCTGAGAGTAGGTATTGGCATCCTTGTCAAACTTAGTATGATATCCACTCAAATCTAAAGTTAAAGATGAATCATCTTTCAGGTCATGGGTAGAGTTGACACTCGCATAATGACGTTCCAGTTTATCTTTAACATCAACTCCATAATAAGAGGAGTTAAGGTGGTCATTGAAGTCGTATTTTGCTCCCCAAACTACTGCACTTTTCAGATGACGGCCATCAGTACTAAGTTGGTCTGAATATTGGTCTTTGGTGAATTTACCTGCTGTAAGCTTCAGCTTGTCTATTTCGTTACTTGTGACCAGTACCCCGGTAAAATACTCGGGAACCAGACGTGCGGTATTACTTGCGAGTACAGGAATATCAAGAACCTGAGTACCATAAGTAGCTGTCGTACTAGAAACACGAGCTTTCACATATGCCCCACCACGTGCCCAGGTACTATAAGGATCCACCCGGCCTTGGGCATCTTTGGCACCATTATTATGCAGGGGAATCATGTTATTCCCCGCGTGTGCATTTTTGCCTATCTTGAAAGATGCATCACCGATAATACCTGCACCAAAACCAACTACACCTTTAGTAAAGCCAGAGTCCAGTTTAACTATCGCCGTTTGAGCAGATGAGCGTGTATCCGCTACACCATTCTTTTTGTCACGGCTTAGAAAACCGGTGCGGAATAAAACCGTACCGTCAGCACCTTTAACAAAACCTTTAGCTTCAGCTTGTTCATTGGCATACACAGATGACACCAAAGCAGCTTGAATCATAACGATCAATGTTAATTTTTTTATATTTTGCATTGGGAGATGACCTTATACAAACTAGTAGAGAATTTTTAAGAATTGTATAAGAATTGATGGAAAAAATGTCATTTTTTATTGCAGATCTTCTATTAAAGTCTAATTTTTTTAACTCAAATTAAAAAATAGCGAAACTTAACGAAAATGGATTTATAACCATTTGGTAAAAAATTAATATAAACAAAAACCTGTTAGAAGGTAAAACTTATCTTTTTAAGAATGCAAAATAAGAAGAAATGGCTTTTATACTGAATAATGTGTAAAAAAATATGATCAAAAAATATGCACGGTTTTTTGGCATAAATTTTAGTTCTTCTAAAAGAAGAATCAAAATAGGGCAAGTTGTAAATAATTATGTATAAGCCTTAAAAAACGGAGGAATGGTGCTCAAATCTTTTGAGTCAAGAAATCACCTAGCACATACTTTTTAGAATAATTTAAATTTTAATTTAAAAACAGAAACTTATATATTAATCATTTTGTAGGTTTTATTGTTTCGAGTTTCCTTTATCCAGATTGGCATAGCTCTTGCAGTTTCGAGCTTGAGTTTAATCAATGACCATAAAAAACGTCTCAGACGATCTGGGGGAGTCACACAATGAAATCAACATTAAAAGTATTATCTCTTGCTTTATTGGGCGCTGCATCTTCTTTTACTTTTGCTGAGGAACCGGCTGCTGAACATACGGTATCTGGAAATATCAGCGTACTTTCAAGCTATAACCTGCGTGGTATTACCAATACGCCAGAAAATAAGGGCGCTACTTTACAGGGGGGGCTGGACTACAATCATGCTTCTGGTTTCTATGCAGGCTGGTGGGGTTCGACATTAGACTATGGTGATGATTTGCCCAATGCCTTTGAAAATGATTTTTATGCGGGCTATAACGGTTCAATCAATGAAGACTGGGGTTATACAGCGGGTTTAACTTATTATTACTATTATGATATTGGCAATACAGGCTCAAATGGTTTTGAAACCATGCTGGGTCTGACGTACAAAGATTTTGGTGTGACTGCTCAAACATTGCTTGAAGATCTTGATTGGGGTAATGCAGGGGATACCTATCTAAAAGGCACCTATAGCTATGCACTGCCAAAAGATTTTAGTCTGGATACTGCACTTGGCCTATATATTTATGCCAAAGATGGCGACATAAAAGGAACAGAAAACAGTTTCGGTTTCCGTCATTTCGATATCGGTCTAAGCAAGCCACTTGCTGATACAGGCATCACCGCCAGCATGAATTATATTTTTGGTGGTTATAACCGTTTTGAAGATAAACAGAAAAATAAAGTGGTATTAGGACTAGGCTACAGCTTCTAATCTTTGGTGTTTAAAAAAGGCGATCTCAGGTCGCCTTTTTTAATATTCTAAATCTGCTGCTGCCCGCGATAAGATAAAGCCTCCGACAGATGCTGGCTTTGGATATCGGGACTTTGATGCAAATCGGCAATGGTACGTGCGACACGCAAGACCCGATGATAGCCTCGGGCTGACAAATTTAATTTTTGCTGCGCCAGTTCAAGCATATTCTGAGCAGACTGATCTAATGCGGCATATTGCTCTAGCTGCTTCGGACTCAGACTCATATTCAAGGTGTTTTGCCGTTGCATCTGAATTTCATAAGCTGCAATGACGCGTTGTCTGACCGTTTCCGAGTTTTCTGTAGGTCTATTGTCCTGTAACTCATGCGCCTGTAATGGCGGTACATCAATATGCAAATCAATCCGGTCCAGCAGGGGGCCTGAGATCCGGTTCTGATAACGCTTAATACTTTCAGGCGAACATTGACAGCGGATATCCTGATTAAAGGCATAGCCACATGGGCATGGATTCATAGCAGCCACCAACTGGAAATTGGCGGGAAAAGTAATCTGGCGTGATGCCCGGGAAATGACAATTTCCTTTGCCTCCAAAGGCTGCCGTAAGACTTCCAGAACCTTGCGGTCGAATTCAGGCAGTTCGTCCAGAAATAAAACCCCTAAATGCGCCAGGGTGATTTCTCCTGGCTTGGGATGTGAACCACCACCGACCAGTGCCACGGCAGAAGCAGTATGATGCGGTGCCCGAAACGGGCGTTGCCCAAAAGGATGATTGGCATTCGCCACTGAATAGATACTGGCGACTTCCAGATTTTCCTGGGTCTTTAAAGGCGGTAAAATACTGGCCAATCGGGAGGCCAGCAAAGTCTTGCCTGTTCCAGGCGGACCACGAAACAGCAGGGAATGACCACCTGCTGCAGCAATTTCTAAAGCACGTCGTGGTCGTAATTGTCCTTTTACATCCGCAAGATCAAACTTATAAAAATGGTCTGTAGCAAGTGAACCGGATTCTATCTGCTGCAAGGACTGTGTCTGGGAAAGATGTTCACACACCTCTTTCAGATGATTGGCTGCGAAGACTTTAAAATCAGGGAGCTGACAGGCTTCCTGGGCATTTGGGCCAGGCAGGATCAGTTGATGCTGATCACTCTGACAGGCAATCGCAATACTCAGGGTTCCACTGACCGGACGTAATTGACCATCAAGGGCCAATTCTCCAATAAATTCAAGATGCTCGGTGCAATCTTCTGGGAGCTGGCCTGAAGCCACTAAAATGCCTAAAGCAATCGGTAAGTCCAGACGTGAGCCATCTTTTGGCAGATCTGCTGGCGCCAGATTAATGGTGAGACGTTTGGTGGGGAATTGAAAGCCGCTATTTAAAATAGCCGACCGTACCCGGTCTTTACTTTCCCGTACTGCTGCTTCTGGAAGCCCCACAATAGTGAGTGAAGGCATGCCCGAACTGACATGAACCTCGACTTCTATTAAAGGTGCATGCAGGCCAAGCAAGCCTCGCGTATAAATTTTGGCAAAAGACATTATTGTTGTTCCAATTTGGTGCGTTATTTTTATAGGTCTGGTGTCTTTTGTGCACTGTACTTGTGCTTATTTTTTGTTCGAAATTTTCTCTTCTAGTGCCTCAACCTGTTTGAGCAATTCATCCAGACGATAATTGGCTTTATTTAGGGCAGTGCGTTGACGTTCAATTTCTTCTTTAGACACCAGATCCATTTTAGCCACAGCTTCATTTAACAGGGCACGGAGATTATGTTCCAAATCTTTCTTAGGTTGTTCGACTTGCTGCATAATTGCTTGTAATAAGGTTTCAATCATCGTCTGATCCATTGCCATAGAAAGGAGCGCACAGTTTAGCATTGCTAAAATGCAGACTATAGTATTTCAGATAAAATATAGACTTATTCGGGCAGAGATATTGTAAAAATCCACATAAAAAATGTCTATTTTTTGAAGATTCAAGGACTTTATAAGTATAAAATAAGGTATAAATAGACCACATGCCGAGCTTTCTAATTTCCCCCGACCTTAGGGATCTTGGCATGAAATTTGAACGTAAAACCTTACTGGTGAAATAAGCCGAAGGAAAACAAACATGAAGCTCGTAACTGCAATTGTAAAACCTTTTAAATTAGATGATGTGCGCGAAGCATTGTCTGAAATTGGTGTTCAAGGCATCACTGTAACTGAAGTGAAAGGCTTTGGTCGTCAAAAAGGCCATACTGAACTCTATCGTGGTGCTGAATACGTTGTAGATTTCCTACCGAAAGTCAAAATTGAAATTGCCATCAGCGATGACATGGTTGACTCAGTAATTGAATCTATTACCCGTGTGGCTAGCACTGGAAAAATCGGTGACGGAAAAATTTTCGTAACTAACTTGGAACAAGTCATCCGTATTCGTACAGGTGAAACAGGGGCAGACGCTGTCTAACTTGGCACGAAGTTTGCTGGGTACCTAATAACTCACAAAAACTTGGTTGGGGGATACGATGAAAAAAATGCTACTCGCGTTCGGCATGGCCGGCGCTCTTTTTGGTGGTTCTGTTGCATGGGCTGAAGAAGCTGCAACAGCAACAACACCAACAGAAGAAATTGTGCTTGTTGAAGAAGCAGGCGATACAACACTAAATACAACAGAGACTACAGCAGTCATTGCTGAAGCAGCGCCAGTCGAAGCCGTAATACCTGCAGAAGAAGAACCAACGCTAGATACTGGTGATACCGCCTGGATTTTAACCTCGACCGCTCTGGTTTTATTGATGACCATTCCTGGTTTGGCGCTATTTTATGGCGGTATGGTCCGCAAGAAAAATGTCCTGGCGACCATGGCACATAGCTTTGTTGCTGCTACAGTGGTCAGTATTGCCTGGGTCATCATTGGTTATACCCTCGCTTTCGGGGAAGGTAATGCCTTTATAGGTAGCCTGGATAAATTCATGTTAGCGGGAATCACCACAGAAGCACTCTCGGGCACGATTCCTGAAATCCTATTCGTGATTTTCCAAATGACTTTTGCCATTATTACGGTTGCCATCATTAGCGGTTCGATTGCAGAACGTATGAAATTTGGTGCTTTCGTTGCTTTCATCGCACTTTGGGTGGTGATTGTCTATGCCCCAATTACCCACTGGGTGTGGGGTGGCGGCTGGTTAGGTAACGATGGCGCGCTTGATTTTGCCGGTGGTACAGTCGTACATATCAACTCAGGTGTTGCTGGTCTGGTAGCGGCATATATGCTGGGCAAACGTATGGGCTTGGGCCGTGAATCTATGGCACCACATAACTTGACCCTTACAGTGATCGGTGCATCTTTGCTCTGGGTAGGCTGGTTCGGTTTCAATGGTGGTTCTGCACTAGGTGCAAACGGTTCTGCAGGCTATGCCTTGATCGTGACTCAAGTGGCAGCAGCAGCAGCAGCTATCTCTTGGTTAATTACTGAAAAACTGGTGCGTGGTAAAGCTTCTGTACTGGGTGGTGTATCAGGTGCAGTTGCAGGTCTGGTCGTAATTACTCCTGCTGCAGGTTTTGTGACCGTAGGCGGTGCGCTGGCGATGGGTCTGATCGGTGGTGTGGTGTGTTTCTGGGGGATTACGGCACTGAAACGCGCATTGAAAGCCGATGATTCTTTGGATGCTTTTGGCCTGCATGGCGTAGGTGGTATTGTAGGTGCGATTTTAACAGCCTTCTTTGCCAGCGAATTCATCATGGGTGACAATGCCCCTGCCAATGTTATGCATCAGCTGTGGGTTCAGGTTGAAGGGGTTCTTGCAACAATCGCTTATTCTGCAATCATGACCTTCATTATCCTCAAAGTCATTGACTTGATCATTGGAATCCGTGTGACATCTGATGATGAGCGTATGGGACTGGATTTGAGCCAACATGGCGAACGTGTCGAATAATAATAACTATCTCATAATCAATATATAGTGTAAAACAGCCCGAATGGGCTGTTTTTTTTCTATATGTTGCGTAAAGCTCTACAAAGTTTGTAATTTTTGCTACACTCGGAAATCATCTGGATTTGCTCAATTAAACCGCTATGCATTGCCCATTTTGCAATACTGCAGACAGTAAAGTGATTGATTCACGCCTGGCAGCTGAAGGCTGTCAGATTCGTCGTCGTCGTGAATGTGTCAGTTGTAATGAACGCTTCACTACCTTTGAAAGTTATGAAGTGGTGATGCCACGTGTCATCAAGTCAGATGGCAAGAATGAGCCTTTCGATGAAGCCAAACTACGTCGCTCCCTGATGCATGCCTTGCAAAAACGCCCGGTGACCCAGGAACAGATTGAAACCGTGCTAAGTGATATCCAGCTACAGATTCGCCGTCTGGGTGAGCGTGACGTGAAATCACGTACCATCGGTGAAATCGTGATGCAGTCTTTATTTGCTCTGGATCATGTTGCCTATGTACGTTTCGCTTCGGTTTATCAGGATTTTCAGGATGTCGAAGCTTTTCGTCATCAGATTGAACAGATGCAACAACGAGAATTACACGAATAAACATGGCTGAATTGAATCAAGATCGAGTCTGGATGCAGCGTGCCATTGAATTGGCTCGTCAAGGGCAATATTCCACCAAACCGAATCCGAATGTCGGCTGTGTCATTGTTAAAGATGGCATCGTGATTGGTGAAGGCTTTCATCCCCAAGCCGGTCAGCCACATGCTGAAGTCTTTGCGCTGCGTCAGGCCGGTGAACAGGCACGTGGTGCAACCGCTTATGTGACTTTAGAACCTTGTGCGCATTATGGCCGGACACCGCCTTGTGCCAAAGGCTTAGTTGAGGCAGGCGTGGCAAAAGTTATTGTTGCCTGTCCTGATCCCAATCCGCTGGTGGCCGGCAAGGGCGTACAGATCCTGAAAGATGCGGGCATTGAGGTAGATGTTGGCATCTGTGAGGATGAAGCGCATCAGCTGAATCAAGGTTTCCTGAAGGCTATGGCAACCGGCCAACCTTATGTACGTTTAAAAATTGCTTCAAGCTTGGATGGCCGTACCGCGATGGCATCGGGTGAATCAAAATGGATTACTGGTGCAGCAGCGCGTCAGGATGTACAGCACTGGCGTGCGATTTCAGGCGCGGTGATTACCGGGATTGATACGGTCCTTGCGGATGACTGTGAACTGAATGTGCGTCAACTGGATGGCGTTGAAGATATCAAGACAGTGGTGCAACCGAAACGGATTATTCTGGACCGTCAGGGGCGTTTACCACTCAACGCAAAAATTTTAGCGCAAGCCGACACCGTAATGGTGATGGGGCCTTTTCGTCAAGAACTAGCTGATCTGGGTGTGCTACACTTGCCTGTACAAACCTTACAAGAATTATTGATGCTGTTGGTTCAACAGCATCAGATTTATGATGTGCTGGTGGAAGCAGGGGCGACCTTATCTACCGTATTTTTACAAGAACACTTGGTTGATGAACTGATCAGTTACGTTGCACCAACCCTATTAGGCCAGTCTGCGCGTACCATGTTTAATGCAGAATTCAGCCGTATGGCCGAACAACTCCGATTTAAGCTGCGCGATGTGACTCTCTTGGGTGATGACGTGCGCTTCAGGCTAATTCCTTTTCAAGAGACACTATGAGTTCAGAGCCTACGGTTTATCATAAACGTCGCCATGCGGCGCGTACCACCGATGAATATCTTTTCCATCAACTGGTTCCTTATCTGGGCAATAAGCGCCGTTTACTGCATTTGATTCTGGAAGCTCTGGAGAGTACAGGAACCCTGAAACGTAGCGATGGTCGTGCGCCAATCTTTGCTGATTTTTTTGCCGGTTCAGGTGTGGTTTCACGTTTGGCCCGCCAGAATGGTTATCGCGTGATTGCCAATGACTGGGAACCGTATAGCCATGCACTGAATCATGCGGTACTGGCCTGTACGGAAGCACCGGCATTTAAAGAGTTGGGTGGCTATCAGAAAGCCATTGACTACCTGAACCGTCTGCCTGAAGTCAAAGGCTGGGTCACGCACAACCTCTGTCCACGTAATGATGAAATCTATGATCCAGCCCGTGACCGTTTGTTCTTCAAACGCCGTAACGGCATGCGTATTGATGCGATTCGCCAGCAGATTGCCGCCTGGCAGGCCCAAGGTGCAATTGATGATGTGGAAATGTCTGCCTTGCTGGCCCCTTTGCTGTATTCAGCCAGTTTTGTCAGCAATACGTCTGGTGTTTTCAAAAGCTTCCACCATGGCTGGGGCGGGAAAACCCAAACTGCGCTGGAACGGATTGAATCATTGCTGTGGCTGACCCCAAGCCGTTTTTGCGAGTCGGATCAGAAAAAGGGAATGGCCGCAGAAATGTGGTGTGTCGATGCCCAGCATCTGGCCAACCAGATGAGCGGCTTTGAAGTAGACGTGGCTTATCTGGATCCACCGTATAATCAGCATGCGTATAGCAGTAATTATCATGTGCTGAATGCGCTGACCTTATGGGATCAAGCCGATTTACCGACTCCGGATACCAAGGGCTTTAAGAGTGGGATTGACCGGGCATGGCGCAAAGAGCGTCCGAGCCAGTACAACTCCTCTAAATATGCCAAAGAAGCCTATGAGAGCCTGCTGGCCACCATCAATGCGCGCTTTATTCTGACCAGTTATTCAACCGACGGGAATATCAGCGCCACCGATTTATTACAGGCCAACCTGAAACGTGGCCGGGTCAGCTTGCTGACCCAGGATGTACCGCGTTATCGTGTTAGTAAACAGCGTCAGTCCGAACGTGCCCGCGTACTGGAATTTATTGTGATTACCGATACCCACGCCAAGTCGGGTCCGCCAATCCGCCAGTTACTCAGCCAGCTGCATCATTATGCAGAATTGGGCGGTGTGGATACGACCGGCGTTAGTACCCAGTTGGCACTCTGGTAAAAGAATTGAAAAGGAAATAAAAATGTTTACAGGTATTATCGAAAGCCTCGGCAAAGTTGAAAGTCTGCAAAGCGTTGGCGGTGATGTACGTTTGCGGATTCAGACTGATCTGGACATGTCCGATGTACATCTGGGTGATTCTATTGCGACCAACGGTATTTGCCTTACAGTCATTGACTGGGGCGAGAACTGGTATGCGGCTGATGTTTCCCGTGAAAGCCTGAACCGGACTACACTGGGTAACTGGAAAGCAGGCCAGCCTGTCAATGTCGAAAAAGCCATGTTGCCGACTACGCGTTTTGGCGGTCATATTGTGTCAGGTCATGTGGATGCAGTCGGCGAAATCACGCTGGTTCGTGAAGACGCCCGCTCGATTTATTATGAAGTGACGGCACCGGCCGAAATTGCCAAATACCTGGCAGAAAAAGGCTCGGTTACAGTCGATGGCATCAGTCTGACGATTAATCATTTGCGTGGCAGTGTCATTAGTCTCAACCTGATTCCGCATACAGCGGAGCGGACCAATATCGGTACCTGGAAGGTGGGAACCAAGGTCAACCTGGAAGTTGATGTACTGGCACGTTATATCGAACGTTTATTGCTGGGTGATAAAGCAGCTGAAACCACTGAACAATCGAAAATCAGCATGGATTTTCTGGCTGAAAACGGTTTCTTAAAATAAGAAAAATGCTGATTTACTAAACAGTCTGATTGAAAAATTAGACTGTTTTTTTATTTTTCGGGATAATCAGCAGTTCAACTTGCAAATATTGCCTGGGTGGACGGGTCGAATGCTCGATTTTTTACTTAACTTGGAACAGTCATTGCCGCTATTGCTCGATCAATACGGGGTATGGATTTATGCAATTCTGTTTCTGGTGATTTTTGCAGAAACCGGTTCTGTATTTTTCTTTTTTCTGCCGGGTGACAGCTTGTTACTGGCTGTGGGAGCGTTATGCGCCAGCAGTGATATCGTGACCTTGCATTCCATGGGGTTGTTGCTATTTACTGCTACAGTGCTGGGTTATAGCGTGAATTATTACACTGGGAAAGTTCTCGGTTTAAAATATTTCAATCAGCATTCACGTTTTTTTAAGCCAGAATATATGGTGAAAACCAATCACTATTTTATGAAACATGGTGGTAAAACTATCGTGATTGCGCGCTTTATTCCCTTTGTTCGCTCATTTGGCCCTTTTGCTGCAGGATCGGCCCATATGAGTTTTGCCACATTCAGCTTCTATAATATTGTGGGGGGTATACTCTGGATTGGCACTTTATTAAGTATTGGTTATCTGCTCGGAAATGCCGCCTTTATGCTGGCCGACTTTTTCTAGGATAAAACTAAAAAAGCCCGAATGTTCGGGCTTTTTATGTGAAAGGATGATCTAACTATTGCGTGGCTGCTCAGAAAATTCAGAGTTTTGAATGATATACTCAATTTCTTCTTTGGCTGCAGCACGCATTTTCTCTCTGAGTGCATTGACAGTTTGTTCAATCACCGCTTCTGCCTCAAGTTCCAGACGTAAACGCACACTTTCTAATTCGGATAAAATGTTCTGGTCCTCAATCTGGCTGTGGCCTTTGGCAAAGTCAAAAGTATGCTCAGGGTTTTTCCGAAAGCGGTCAACATAGTGCTGCACTTCAGTCTTTAGATGCATATTCATTTCAGCAAGCATTTGGTTCTGTTCGCTCAATTTTCGCTGTTCTTCAAGACGTAGCTGTTCTAGATAGGCTTGTTCTTCGGCACGCTTTTCGGCCAGAGCTTTTTCGAGCGCGAGCTGTTTGCGAATACGGGCTTCTTCAATCAATTCGGCCTTGCGCTGCGCATAGGCTGCTTCAATCTTGCGTTCAGATTCCTGCTGCAAGCGCTGCTCACGACTCTGCCATTCTTCCAAAGACGTTTCAGGTTTTAAAATATCGCAGATACGAGAGAGGTCATCGATAAAGGTCTGACGTACAGCTTCCGGCACATTTAACCAGCGCTGTTTAAAATCGGGACCTACATTTAATGCCACGTGCCTCTCCTTATGAATAATATCGGTTAAAGCTTATGGGTGTTTGGCTCAATGCCTAAACGACGATACTGTTTGAATTTTTCACGGCCCTGCTGTTTAGCCGTTTCTTGGTTTTCAATAATCTCAATAATGTGACTAAATTTCGCGTAAGGTTCAAGTGCTTCCGGATTAAAATTGAAAATAATCCAGTCAGACTCTTCAGGTAGCCTTGCCGAAATACAGACCGTGGCCTGAGGCTGGTCAATGCCATGGGGAATAAAACTGCCTGGATCAAAGCTCCACAGGCGTTCATCCAGCTGTTGCTGCAATTCGGCATTAGCACACAGTAACCAGATCCGCGCCGGCTGGCGCAGAATCTTGCGGCATAAACGGCAAGCGCTGTCCACTTGCCGTTCAGGGCTTTTTTCAAATAAATAAAAGCTGACTTTAGCCATTCGACTGAACGCGGTTGGCTAGGAATTGCATCAATAGTGGGACAGGACGGCCGGTTGCACCTTTATTGGTACCTGAGTTCCATGCCGTACCTGCAACATCCAGATGTGCCCAGCGATATTCACGGGTAAAACGTTGTAAGAAGCAGGCAGCAGTCACAGAACCGGCTTTTGGACCACCGATATTGCCAATATCTGCAAATGGTGAGTCAAGCTGTTCCTGATAGTCTTCCAGTACCGGCATACGCCATACCCGGTCAAACGAATCTTGACCGGCAGTTTCCAGCTCTGCTGCCAGTTTATCATCTGGTGTGAACATACCGGTTAGCACTGAACCTAAGGCGACCACACAAGCACCAGTTAAAGTTGCAATATCAATCACTAAAGCAGGATTGAAACGTTTTACATAAGTCAGGGTGTCGCACAGCACCAGACGGCCTTCGGCATCGGTATTCAGGATTTCGACGGTCTGACCACTCATGGTGGTCACGATATCGCCAGGACGGGTGGCTTTGCCTGAAGGCATATTCTCTGCTGCAGCAATGGTACCTACGACATGCAATGGTAAGCGGGACTCACACAATGCACGCATCGTGCCGAGCACAGAGGCTGCACCGCACATGTCGTATTTCATTTCGTCCATGCCTGCGCCTGGTTTGAGAGAAATACCGCCGGTATCAAACGTAATGCCTTTACCTACCAGCACGACCGGTGCTTCGCTACGCTCTGACTGATACTCTATGCTGATAATACGGCCCGGACGCTCTGAACCCTTACTTACTGCAAGGAAGGCACCCATGCCTAAATCTGCCATCTGCTGTTCGTCCAGCACCGTGACTTTAAGCAGGTCTGGATATTCAGCGGCCAAAGCCACCGCCTGTTCTGCAAGATATTCAGGGAAACAGATATTGCCTGGACGGTTACCTAGGTCACGTGCCAAGTTTTGTCCGTTCTGCACTGCTTGTACCAGTTGCAACTGTTCGGTAGTTAATACGCTATGGGTGGCAATCAGGTCGATCTGCTCAAGTACAAATTCATTTTTCTTGGATTTGTATTCATCATAACCATAGCTGGCCTGAGTTAGAAACAGGGCAAACAGATAATGGAATTCTTGTGGAAGCTGGTTCAGGTCTACAGAAATCTGTTTGAATTTTTTTTGAGTGGCCTGAATAATAGTCTGTGCGATTTTTGCAAGTTTGGCCGGTTGCAGTTCAGCAACTTTGCCCAAGCCGATCAGTGCGGCATGGCTAGACTGACTTACCTGACCAATTAGGCTCAGGCTTTCGGCCAATGCTGCCTTGAATTGAGAGGCTTCAATTAATGTGTCTAAATTATTGATTTGATAGGTTGCTGTTGTATTCTGAAGCTGTTCTGAGTCAACTAAAATCAACAAAGATTGACTTGATCCATTCTCTGGGAATGACGTATTAATTGTAAGTTTCATATTCTGTTTTCACGCCTGTCTAGATTGGTAAATCATTCAGTCATTGAAACATTTATCTGAATAGATTTTCAATGGGCTGAGCGGCTTAGGTTTTATATTTTTGCTATTCGGGTAAACTAGCACTCGTTTTATAGACCTTATTTTGGAAGAATTAATTTGATTATTCGGCGTTATCTGGTCAAGCAAGTTATCTCGACATCCTTGGTGGTGATTGCCTTATTGACTTTGATCATGATGGGTGGTCGACTGATCAAGTATTTTGGGGTCGCTGCACAAGGCCGTCTGGATGCAGGCATTCTATTTAGCATTATTGGCTACCGGCTGCCTGAATTCTTGACCCTGATTCTTCCACTCGGTTTCTTTATTGGACTGATGCTGGTTTTTGGCCGTTTATATGTCGATCATGAAATGGCCGTCCTGAATGGTAGTGGTGTCAGCCGGCATCAACTGGCGCGCTTGCTAGTGCCGATGACCCTGGTATTTTTGATTGCTCAGGCGGGACTCATGCTCTGGGCTGCACCTTGGGGAATACGCCAGTTTGAAGCCCTGACCACCAGTCAGGCGGTACGTACCGGTTTTGATCTGGTACGACCCAAAGAATTTATCTCTTCCGGACCCTATACCATTTATGCGGGTGACCTGTCTGAAGACCGTAAAAACTTAAAAGATATATTCTTCTATCAGCGTGCGCAAAAAGAAGGCAAGCCGGATGTGATGATTCTGGCACAGGAAGCGACCCGAATCGAAATACCAAATGATGCTGCCAATGTGGTAGATCTGGTCCAGGGGCGCCGTTATGAGATTTATCCGGGTACACCGCAGTATACTCAAGCTGAATTTGAAAGTTATCGTCTGCGCCTGGAAAGTAATGAAGAAGTAGAGTTTGCCAGTACTGACGTTGAAGCCTTGCCGACTTCGCAATTATGGAAGAACCGTCAGGATCCTGTGGTGGCCAGTGAACTGGGCTGGCGGGTGTTTGTGCCTTTTGCCATTTTGATTGCCCTGATCTTGGCTGTGGCCTTATCTGAGGTAAGTCCACGACAGGGTCGTTATCTTAAGTTATTTCCTGCCCTCATGATCTTTGCCAGTCTGATTGTGGCCCTGATGGCAGTAAAGACCCGGATCAGTAAACAGGAAATGGGAATCTGGGCCTATCCATTGATCCTGATTGCCTATGCAATTGCAGGTGCCTTGTTCTCACGTAAACAGAAATTGGGTCCGAAAATCAAGAAACAGATTCAGCGAGTGAGGTCTTAACAATGTTGGCACGTCGTATAGTTGCAAAACATGTGACCCAAACCACTGCGCTGGCCATGCTGGGTGCAACCGCGGTATTGGCGGGTTTACAGGTTTTATTTACTTATCTGGGTGAGCTGGGCTCACTCAAAGAAGGGTATGGCGCCTGGGATGCCTTGAAATATGTACTCTGGGAAGCGCCGAAATATTTGTATGAAATCCTGCCGATTTCTGCACTGATTGGTGCAGTATTGGGACTGGGCACATTAGCTTCGAATAGTGAGCTGATCGTGATGCGTTCGGTGGGTGTAAGCTTATGGCGTATAGTCGGCTGGGTCATCCGTTCAGCCCTGTTGCTGGTGGTGTTGTCTTTTGCCTTAAGTGAGTGGGTGATTCCGTATACCACTGAACAGGCTAAAAGCGTCAAGAGTGCCAGTAAAGCCGCTCAACTCGGTGAAGTCCGTGGTTACTGGACCCGCGAAGGTCAGCGCTTTATTTATATCGATTATGCCAACTCCAAAGGTCAGCTGAAAAATGTGCAGATGCTGGATTTCGATGACAATTACCGTTTACGTGGCACTTTAGAGGCTAAAGAGGGTGAGTTTGTCAAAGATGGAGCCTGGAAATTAAACAGTACCGAACAGTTTGATATTTTAAAAGATGGCAATGCGACTCTGGTGCAACATGCTGAACAGCCACTGGCTCTAGCCTTGCAACCGAAATATGTGCATATGGTGACGATTGATCCAGAAGATTTATCGCCAAGCCAGCTAGTGAGCTTTATGAGCTATATGCATGAATACAGCCAAGTGCCTAAAACCTATCAGTTGGCCTTCTGGCAGAAAGTCGGTTCCCCATTTGCCCTGATCGCCTTGGTAGTGATTGCCTGTTCGTTTATTTTCGGGCCGTTGCGTCAGCAATCCATGGGTTTTCGTCTGGTGATCGCCTTATTTGCCGGACTGGGTTTCTTCTATCTGCAGGATTTCCTCGGCTATGCCAGTCTGATTTATGCACCCTCACCAGCCTGGTTCGTATTTATTCCCATTCTGATCATGTTTGGTATCGGGGGATATCTGCTGCATCGGGCACGCTAAACCACAGGGAAATAGAACAAATCAATCATCATGAGCGGCCTAAACCATACCCGGGTCATGGCCTCTTTTTATAAACTTCGCTAAAATAGAGCGATTAATTCGTAGACGAACAGAGTATTTCATTATGACGGATGCAACTGCTGGCAAAATCCCTCACGTTTTGGTGATTATGGATGGTGTGGGTCATCGCGAAGCGGTCGAAGACAATGCGTTTTTAGCAGCTAAACGACCAAATTTAACTGCAATGCAGAACAAGCATCCACATGGTTTGATCTCGGGTTCAGGTGAAGATGTTGGCCTGCCGGATGGCCAGATGGGTAACTCGGAAGTCGGACATATGAACCTCGGTGCAGGCCGTGTGCTGTATCAGGACTTTACCCGAATTACCAAAGACATTCGTACAGGTGACTTCTTTGAACATGAAGTGCTGGTCGATGCAGTAGAGAAAGCCAAAGCTGCAGGTGGGGCAGTACATTTGCTTGGCCTTTTGTCTGAAGGCGGTGTGCACTCACATGAAGATCATATCGTGGCGATGGCAGAGCTCGCACTGAAACGTGGTGCCAAAGTCTATTTACATGCATTTTTAGATGGTCGTGATACACCGCCTAAAAGCGCACAGCCTTCATTAGAAAAACTCGATGCATTATTTGCGCAATATCCAGGTCAAGGTCGTATTGCGACCATGATCGGCCGTTATTTTGCCATGGACCGTGATAACCGTTGGGATCGTGTTGAACAGGCCTATCGTCTGCTGACTGAAGGTGAAGCGGTTCGTAACACAGCAACTGCAGTCGAAGGTCTGGAACAGGCCTATGCAGCTGGTGAGTCGGATGAGTTTGTCAAAGCGACCCGTATTGGCGAGCTGGCAAAAATTCAGGATGGCGATAGCGTGGTGTTCATGAACTTCCGTGCTGACCGTGCCCGTGAATTGACCCGCGCATTTGTGGAAAAAGACTTTGCCGGTTTTGAACGTAAAGTGGTGCCAAATCTGGCGAAGTTTGTCATGCTGACGCGTTATCAAGCCACGATTGATGCACCTGTGGCGTATATGCCTGAAGCATTGGTCAACTCGATTGGCGAATACCTGTCAAACCTGGGCAAAACCCAGCTGCGTATTGCGGAAACAGAAAAGTATGCCCATGTGACTTTTTTCTTCAGTGGCGGTCGTGAAGACGAATATCCGGGTGAGAAACGTATCCTGATTCCATCGCCAAACGTAGCCACTTATGACCTTAAACCGGAAATGAGTGCTTATGAAGTGACTGATGAACTGGTTGCTGCGATCAATTCAGGTGAATTTGACCTGCTGGTGGTGAACTATGCCAATGGGGATATGGTCGGCCATACTGGCGTATTCGATGCTGCGGTAAAAGCAGTTGAAGCGGTTGATACCTGTTTGGGCCGGGTTTACGAAGCCGTGATGGCGCAAAAAGGTCATATGATTGTGACTGCCGATCATGGTAACGTTGAGCAGATGCAGGACTACCACAGTGGTCAGGTACATACCCAGCATACGACTGAATTGGTTCCATTTATTTATGTCGGCCCAACTCAGGCCACAATCGTGGAAGGTGGGGTGCTGGCAGATGTCGCACCGACTTTATTAAGCCTGATGCAAGTTCCGGTACCGGCTGAAATGCAGGGCCGTAACCTGATTCAGCTTGATGCATAATCTTTAATAAAATTCTGAAAAGGTAAAAGAATGACAAGAACACGCTGGAAGTCTGTCGTAATACTATGCTTACTGATGTGTTTGAGTCATTCAGCCTGGAGTGCCGGCTCCGACGAGCCGGCATTCGATGATATGGAAATGAATGGACAGGTGTATTCTGAAATTCCTGTGGCTTCCATTCAGGAATTCGTACAAATTTATGGCATTGTAAAAGACAATTATATTCAAGATAAAAATGACGATGCCTTGTTTCAGCAGGCCATTCAGGGCTTGGTCAGTGGCCTGGACCGCTATTCCCGTTATTTGTCTCCTGAAGATTATAAACAGCTGCGTGAATATACCGAAGGAGAGCTGGCCAGCATTGATTTCGACCTGCAGTTTGATCCACGACTGAAGCAATGGGTGATTCGAGGTCTGAGTGACGACGCCGATTCAGCCAAACAGGGTCTGCGAAATGGTGTCACCGTTTATAAAATTGACGATCAGGTATTAAGCAGCCTGAATCAGGTGCAGGTCCGGCAATTACTCAGTGGAGCAGTTGGCTCTACGCTCACGGTTCAGCTTTCTCCCCAAAGTCCGGCCTTTCGTCTGGTACGCAATACCAAGCTGGATACCGAAATTAAATCGAGCTTGCACAATAATCAGGTCCTGGTTTTACAGGTTAAAGTTTTTCAGCAAGATACTGCCAATGAAATCAAACGACTGATTGAAAGTTATTCGGATAAACGCTTAAAAGCCGTATTATTTGATCTGCGCAATAACCCGGGGGGCTTACTCTCTGCAGCAGTGGAATCTGCCGATTTATTTTTGAATCAGGGCGTGATTGTATCGACCAAAAGCCGGGCTGAAGGTAACCAGCAATTTCAGGCCTTGCCGAGTTTTGAGTTTCAGAATCTGAAAGTTGGGGTTCTGATTAATAACCGCTCGGCTTCTGCAGCAGAAGTCTTTACTGCCGCCTTAAAAGAGCATAACCGTGCTTGGGTAGTGGGTGAAAAAAGCTATGGCAAAGGGGTGGTACAAAAACTCTTTCCTTTAAGCAACGGTTCGGCTCTACAGATGACCGTATCGCAGTACTTTAGCCCGAGCGGACAGATGATTGAAGGGCGGGGAATACAGCCGCATTTCAATTATCCATTCAAGCAGGAGATGCGTGAGGAGAGCTATCTGGACCATGTCACAGACTTGCTGCTCCAGCAAAAATAATTATTCGTCTTCTTCAGTATCGAGTCCGAACTTTTTTAAACGATAGCGCAGGGAACGGAACGACATGCCGAGTTTCTTGGCGGCCAGTGTCCGATTCCAGTGGGTCATATTCAGCGCATTCAGTAAAATTTCTTTTTCCACCTTTTCCAGATATAGCTCCAATCCTTCTTCAGGCAGCTTTCTAGGGGCAATCAGGGTTTCGGTCGCAATGATCTCGCTCGTAAGTGTATTTATCTCCTGAGAGCTGTTTAGTGCCTGACGTAGGGGTGCACTCTGCAGATGCTGAAGATCAATCCGTTCTTCATCACTCAAGGTAATTGCACGTTCCATAATATTACGCAATTCACGTACATTACCGGGGTAATATTGCCCCAATAAAAACTCTTTACTGCGTTCAGTCAGTTTTTTATTGGGAATTCCCCATTCTTGGCAAATTTTCTGAATAAAGTGTTCAGCCAGTAACAGAATGTCCTGGCCGCGTTCGCGCAGCGGCGGTAAAGTCAGATCCATGACATGAATACGGAAATATAAATCCTGACGGAATTTTCCTTGTTGCACCAAGGCTTCCAGATCCTGATGGGTAGCACTGATCACGCGGAAATCCACATCAATTTCGGTATCTGAACCGAGTGGACGAATACGTTTTTCCTGTACGGCACGTAACAGTTTGACCTGCATGGAAAGTGGCAGTTCTGCAATTTCATCCAGAAACAGGCTGCCGCCATGTGCAGATTGAATCAGGCCCTGTTTGTCCTGCGCAGCGCCGGTAAAGCTGCCTTTTTTATGTCCAAACAGTTCGCTTTCCATCAGTTCAGTCGGAATGGCACCACAGTTGATTGCAATAAAAGGCCCTTCATTGCGGTTGCTCAGGCGGTGGACCAGATTGGCCACGACTTCCTTGCCAGTGCCGGATTCACCCGTAATAAAAACCGGTGCCTGGGATCGGGCAATTTTTTGTAAGGTAATACGTAATTGCTGAATCGGCAGGGATTGTCCAATCAGCATTTTATGTTCGAGCGCTTCATTCGGATTATTATGCGAATAATCTACCGGTTTATTCAGGGCCTTTTGGAGTAGCTGTTCCAGGTGTTTCTGGTTAACCGGTTTACTGACAAAATCAAAAGCCCCTGCTTTGAGTGCAGCAATGGCAATTTCCATGTTGCCATAGGCAGTCAGGACCGCGACCGGAACTGCGGGATAGAGCTTACCAATCCAGTCCACTAATTCCAGACCATTGCCGTCGGGCAGGTTCAGGTCAGTCAGGCAGGCATCATATTGATGATTGGCAAGATATTTTTTAGCATCTTCTAGTCGATGAGTAATGTGGGTACTAATTCCCATACGCAGTAGTGACATTTGCATGAGGGTACATAAATCTTCCTCATCATCCACCAAGAGTACTAGTGGTTGTTGTTCCCCATTCATCTTCCTTGACCCCTTTATAGCGTGATACGTTGACAGCTGATGCGAAAGCATGCGCCCTGTTCTTGTTGTATATAGTTTAATTGTGCCTGATTTGCTTCACAAAAACTATGTGATAAATACAGTCCTAATCCGGTACCGCTAATTGAAGTGCTAAAAAAGGGTTTAAACAGTAAGGCCTGGTCATGTACAGCCACGCCCGAGCCAAAATCTCGTATGTCAATCCAGACCCGATGTTCATAGGGATGCACATTCAGCTGAATATAGGCTGCATCTGCTGCATTGTGGCGAATGGCATTACGAATCAGGTTAATCAGGATTTGCCGGAACTGTGCTTCATCAAACTGAATCATGAGGGGGATATCAATATTAAATTGAATCTGATCGCGAATATCAGCCAGATCTTCCTGGATAAATAACGGGATAAATTCATTAAGATGAATCGGCACCGGATGGGTTTCTTTATTTTTGACCATATTCAGTGTGTCCTGAATAATCCGGTCAATCCGGGTGGCCTGTCGGCCAATCATCTGCTGGAGTAGCTGTTGCTGTTCAGTTTCCGAGTCCAGATATAAATCATTGGCCTGCACAATGGCTGCCAGGGGATTGCGAATTTCATGCGCAATACTGGCAGAGAGCTGACCTAAAGCAGCAAGTTTGAGCTGTTGCACCTGCTGATTCAGCTTTTTGGCATCCTGCAACACAAGGAGCATGAGGGTCTGGTGCGGTACAATCAACTTTTGTACCTGCACATGAATGTTATAGCGACTTTGCTGGGATTCAAACTGAAAACGCTCACCATTTTCCAGCGTTTCAAACTGGATCAGTTCAAATAAATCAGGTTGTGAGTGGTATAGGGTAAACTTCTCATGACCATATTTGGATTCAATTCCCAGAAGATTGCAGGCGGCAGGATTGCTGAGTACCACATGATAGTTTTCATCCAGTACCAGATAGCCGGTTTCGATCTGTTCCAGAATATAGCGGTTGATATTCTGTAAGCGATACAGTTCTAGAGATTGAGAAAAGTTTAGATTTTCCAGAATCTGAAAACGGCGTACGGCAATTTGTCCGGTGCCATAAACCATAAAGAATAAAAAAGCCAGTAAGGCACTATTACTGATATTACTCAGCGAAGAAAATGCAAAAATGCTGCCGATAAAATGCTGGTAAATTACGCTGATAACAGCAACCAGCGTGACCACCAAGGCCTTTTTTGCATCCAATAATAAGGATGCAGAAAAGATGGTGATTACAAACAGCAGTCCGATCTGCAGATTAGGGCCATCACTGGCCAAGGTCAGCAAACTTAAAATGCAGACATCGCTAAAGAAAATCATGATCAGCTGCGGCTGGATCAGATGTCTGATCCATTTCAATGCAAACAGCTGTACAGTATTGATCGCTATCCCGACTCCCAGTGCATAATAATACAGCTGCGGATATTGGTAATCTGTATTCAGTTCGGGATAGGTCAGCAGAAAAATCAGCAGCAGACCAGTGCTGATCAGCAGGCGATAAGCGCTATACCAGATACCTAGATGGTATTGATTCAGTTCAGCATAGTTTTTTTGTTGTGCCATATGCACCATGATTCACCAAAGGCTAAGGTTTAATCAGCCCATAGCGCATGGCCAGATGAGTCAGTTTGACATCACTGTCAATATTCAGTTTTTCAAAAATACGGTAACGATAGGTATTCACGGTTTTAACACTGACAAAGAGTTTGTCGGCAATTTCCTGGGCGCTGATACAATTAACCACCATCATGGCCACTTGCATTTCCCGTTCTGAAAGTGCATCAAAAGGCGACTGCTGTGTATCGGAAAGGTAAGAACTGGCGAGCTGCTCGGCAATGTCGGCACTAAAATATTTGCCGCCTTGCATGACTTTATTAATCGCCCGTACCATTTCCGTAATGGGTGCTCCCTTGGTGATATAGCCTTTGGCACCTGCTTTAAGAAGTAAAGAGGGATAAGGTTCTTCTGCCAGGCCACTGACCGCTAGTACTTTGGTTTCAGGCGCCGTCTGTAGCAGGCGGCGCGTAGTTTCTACGCCGCCAATACCCGGCATGTTGACATCTAATAGCACTACATTCGGATGATGTTGACGAACCAGAGAGATTGCTTCTTCACCAGATTCAGCCTGGCCAATTACCTGAACCTCCGCATGGTCTTCCAGCATTCTGCAAATTCCAGTACGTACTAATTCATGGTCGTCCACAACTAAAACTGTGATCACCTATACTCTCCCTCTATTAAAAAAATCATTTTTTTGTTACATAAAGCAAAATAAGCTTGCAATGAAAGTACAAAATTAGCAATCCTATTCGCAAGATTAAATCTGAAACCTAGCACACAGTGTCAAGAACAAAAAATGTTCAGGATTGTGTTTAAATGTAAGGCATATTAGAGGTAATACGCAAATCAATCTTACCTCTGTTAGTTGAGTGAAGGAATAATGAAGAAAATAAACAAGTCTCTAAGGCATCTACTCGGCCTGTCCGTGTTAATCAGCATGAGCACGACAAGTTTTGCCGAGATCATTATGAATTCTGGCACAGCAGAGGGCGGATCCAGTATCAGCTGGTCTTCTGAAGAAGTTAACCAGTTAATGAGCGATGATTTTAATGCATCTGCCAACGAACCTTCGCCACCTGGTTCAGCTACAGTGATGACTACTTTGCGTCCGGCCGGAACAGTAGCGCCAGCAGCAGTCAAGCCAGCCTATACCGCACCACAGATTATTGATACTAATCATTTTAGTAATCAACCTTCTGTAAATGCACGGGCTGCACTGGTCATGGATGCACAAACCGGTGAAGTGCTGTTTAGTAAAAATACCAATACTGCCTATCCGATTGCATCCATTACCAAATTAATGACAGCCGTGGTCATTTCAGATGCACGGTTGAATATGTCAGAAAAAATCACCTTGCAACAGGCTGATTTTTCCTGCTCAGGGTGCAAGAGCTCAAGCTCGACTTTAAGAGCAGGGGATAGTATGAACCGTGCTGAAGCATTGTTATTTGCCCTGATGAAGTCTGAAAATCCGGCTGCGGCAGCTTTAGCACGTACTTATCCTGGTGGTCGCTCAGCGTTTATTGCCAAAATGAATGCAAAAGCCAAAGAACTCGGGATGAATTCTACTCACTTTATGGAATCAACAGGTTTGCATCCAGGTAATGTGGCCTCCGCCCGTGACTTGGGGATTTTGGTGAATACTGCTTCTCAATATGGCCTGATTCGCCAGTTCTCAACAACACCAAGCTATGACTTTAACTTGGGCTACCGCGTGCTGAAATCCAATAATACCAATGCACTGGTACGCAATGGCGGCTGGAATATCAATATTTCTAAAACCGGTTTTATTAATGAAGCAGGGCGCTGTGTTGTAATGCACACGACCCTGAATAACCGTCCGGTGGCAGTGGTATTATTGGGGGCTAACAGTTCGCAGGCACGCACGAATGATGCCACCCGTTTAATGACTTGGGTAACTCAGCAACCAAAACGAATCTAATTTATTGGTTCATAAAAAAACCCTGCAATCGCAGGGTTTTTTTTATGCTGACAGAAATTACATATTTGACAGAATTGAGTCTTTTACCTGAGCCATAGTTGCATCAATCGACAACATTACGGCATCAGCACATTGTTTAATTGCGGTGTCAGGATCTTTCAGACCATTACCCGTTACGGTACATACGATCACTGAGCCTTCTGCAATTTTACCCGCTTTAATATCACGGATGGCACCGCCTACAGATGCAGCAGATGCTGGCTCTACGAATACACCTTCATACATAGAAAGCAGACGTTGAGCTTCAAGAATCTCCGCATCAGTCAGTTCATCAAACCAGCCGTTCGAATCACGAACAACCGCTTTAGCATGATTGAAGCTTTGCGGATTACCGATACGAATCGCAGTTGCAACAGTTTCCGGGTTTTCTACTGGACCGCCACGAAGGAACGGTGCAGCACCAGAGGCTTGGTAACCTGCCATGATTGGCAAACCTGCCGGTTTAGGACCCGTGAAAGCATCATTTTCAGCATCGTAAACGACTTGCTCAAATTCTTCTTTCGACTGGTTGGCAACCGCTTCGGTATAGCCCATCCAGTGTGCAGTGATGTTACCCGCGTTACCGACTGGCAAGCAGTGGTAATCCGGAGCACGACCTAAAGCTTCAACGATCTCGTAAGCAATGGTTTTTTGACCTTGCAAACGGTAAGGGTTAATTGAGTTTACAATCGTTACCGGTGCCTGATCTGCAACTTCTTTAACCAGACGCATACCGTCATCGAAGTTACCGCGAATTTGCATGGTGATCGCACCATACATCATCGCCTGTGCCATTTTACCCATAGCAATTTTGCCTTCCGGGATTAAAACGAAGGCTTTGATGCCTGCACGTGCCGCATAGGCAGCAGCAGCAGCTGAGGTATTCCCGGTAGAAGCACAGATGATGGCTTTAGAACCATCTTCAACCGCCTTGGTTACTGCCATGGTCATACCACGGTCTTTAAATGAACCAGTCGGGTTTAAGCCTTCGTACTTCACATAGATTTCAACGTCTTTACCAATGATGCGTGGAATATTCTCAAGCTTGATCAGCGGAGTATTACCTTCACCCAAAGAGATCGCACGAGTAGTTGCAGACACTGGTAAACGGTCGCGATAGCGGTCAACTAAACCAGTATAACGATTGGCATTCGACATGATGATGTTCCAATTGTGTGTAGAGCTTGGCGAGGGAAGAGTGTCCCCTCGACCCGATTAATTATCAAGCGATTCTAAACGAATTCGTACAATTTCGCCATGAATGACGGGTAATGCTTGAATTTGTTGAAGGGCTTCATCCATTT
The DNA here is from genome assembly GCF_048147885.1 of Acinetobacter sp. 228. NCBI lineage: Bacteria > Pseudomonadati > Pseudomonadota > Gammaproteobacteria > Moraxellales > Moraxellaceae > Acinetobacter > Acinetobacter sp. 228. The sequence continues at coordinate 31,876 of NZ_JAYWYV010000014.1, read as the reverse complement.
TTGATTCCTTGACTGGATCAGTCAGAATCACGATAGGAATAAGGTCTTTTAAGCGTGGTTGCTGCATGATAGCATCGATACTGATCCCGGCACGGCTTAAAATCGTGGTGACATCGGCAAGCACGCCCATTTGATCTTCGGCATTAATACGGATGTAATAGCCGGTCGTCATTTGTTCACGAGTTAAGATCGGTAAATCGGTCAGGGCTTCAAAGGCCAGTTGTGGAATGGTTCCTGCACCGTCTTCGGTGTAAATAATATCACGGACAATATCCACAACGTCTGCGACTACTGCAGAAGCTGTTGGACCAGCACCTGCACCAGCCCCGTAATACAGTGTTGGACCGACCGCGTTGGCTTGAACAAGCACGGCATTTTTCACGCCATTCACATTGGCAATTAGCTGGTCATCTGGAATTAAAGTAGGATGAACGCGTAATTCGATTCCGGCATCTGTGCGGCGTGCAATACCCAAGTGTTTGATACGGAAGCCCAAGTCTTCTGCATATTTCACGTCTTGCGCAGTCACTTTGCTGATGCCTTCAGTAAATACTTTATCGAACTGGAGCGGTATACCAAATGCACATGAAGCTAGAATCGTCAGTTTATGCGCAGCATCAATGCCTTCAACATCAAAGGTTGGATCGGCTTCAGCATAACCGAGTTCCTGTGCTTCTTTCAGCACATCGTCAAAAGCACGACCTTTTTCACGCATTTCACTGAGAATGAAGTTACCAGTACCGTTAATAATCCCTGCCAGCCATTCAATCTTGTTGGCTGCCAGACCTTCACGAATCACTTTAATAATGGGAATACCACCTGCAACTGCCGCCTCATAGGCAATTTGCACGGCATTGTCTTCAGCCGCCTTAAACAGTTCATTACCATGTTCAGCCAAGAGTGCTTTATTGGCTGTCACGATATGTTTGCCATGTTTCATGGCTTCCATAATAATTTCGAAAGCAGGATGAATTCCACCCATGACTTCCACCACCACATCTACATCAGGTTGACGTACGATGTCCATCAAGTCTGCACTCTGTTTGACTGATGCCGGTAGATTCAGATCAGGACGTGGACGACGGGTGCCTACATAGGTAATTTCAATTTCACGACCGGTGCGACGTTTAATCTCAGCAGCATTTTCTTTTAATAGTTTCAAGGCACCACCACCTACAGTACCAAGACCGAGGATTGCCAGACGAACTGGTTTCACGTCACACTCCAAATTACACAGTTTTTTACAAGAACCTAGATCATAGCTAAAAAAACTGCCTGACTCTAGGGTCATTTCAGAATATCTTTATTTATAAATTAAAGTTAAATAACGTATTAAAATGAGTTATTTAAGCCGGTTCAATAACTCAGCGGCAGACAGGTAACCCCCCAGATAAATTCCTTCTGAACTATAAATTGCAGGGGTACCATTTACACCTATATTCAGACCCATTTGATATTGATCCTGAACAGGATTTTTACATTTGGCTGCACTGATCTGTGCACCCGCAATCGCCTGGTCAAATGCACTTCGGCGGTCGGCACTGCACCAGATCGCTTCCATGGCCGGCATATGCTGTTCACCACGTGGCCAGGCGATATAACGCACTTCAATGCCTTTGGCATTCATCTCGTCCATTTGCTCATGAAATTTATGGCAATACGGACAGCTGACATCGGTAAATACATAGACCACATGCTTGGCTTTGCCTTTGGCTGGATAAATCAATAGATCTTCAGCTTTCAGTCCATCAAACAGTTTTTTGTTGATCCCGGCTTGCAGACTTTCACTGACGTTATGTAGCTGTTTGTCTCCCAGGCGGATCACATCACCCTGAATCAGATATTTGCCATCACTGGTTACATAGACCGCAGACATGCCTTCCAGGCTGACCCAGTACAGGTTCGGCACCTCGGTCGCTTTAATATCGGTGATCTTGGCATTGATACCGGCAGTTTTGAAATGCTTTTCCAGAGTAGAAACCAAACGCTGTTGTGCATTACGTTCGGTGAGGGTAGACGCTTCGCCCGTTGCGGGTGCGCTTGCAGTCAGTGTATCTTGCTTTTTAGCTTCGTTATTGGAGTTGGAACATGCAGCAAGACCCAAACCAGCAGCAAGTGTGCAAGCCATAAAAATTTTTGAGCGGGCAAATGTCATAAATAACCCTTTTCTTCTTGGACTGAAAACAGAGCATTAGCATAACAAAAAAAAATGCAAACACGTCAAACTTCTCAGTTTATTCGGTCTGGTTTCGATTTAAGCACGTGGATGATGGGTTGCATGCAGCTGCTGCATTCGGACCTGTGCCACATGGGTATAAATCTGGGTGGTAGACAGGTCACTGTGTCCAAGCAACATCTGTACCACGCGTAAGTCTGCGCCATGGTTGAGTAAATGAGTGGCAAAGGCATGGCGCAAGGTATGTGGGGACAGTTCGGCCTGGATTCCGGCCTGCAGTGCATAACGCTTAATGGCATACCAGAAATTCTGTCGGCTCATGATGCCGCCATGCTGGGTCAGAAACAGATAATCGGTCGAAGTTTTATATAATTGTGGACGGGCTTCGGTTAAATATTTTTCTACCCATTCACAGGCCATTTGGCCCATCGGTACCAGACGTTCTTTATTGCCCTTACCGACAATGCGTAAATATCCCTGTTTTAAGTTGATCAGTTCCAGACGCAAGTTAATCAGTTCGGTCACCCGGAGTCCGCAGGCATACAGTACTTCAAACATGGCGCGATCACGCAGTCCTAATGCCGTGTTGATATTCGGGGCATGAATCAGGGCTTCTACATCTGTTTCGGAGAGATCTTTGGGTAAGGCCCGGCCCAGTTTCGGGGTTTTATGTGCAGCAACCGGATTGTCACTACGCAGTTTTTGCTCACGCAGAAATTTATAAAATGAACGCAAAGCAGACAGGCAGCGGGCAATCGAACGCGGACTTTTTTGCTGTTTGGTCAGTGCAATCAGCACATCGGAAATATCATCATGACTCCATTGTGGCAAGGGTTTGCTCAGGCATTCTGCACATTGCATCAGATCGGACAGATAGGCGTTGCGGGTATGCGGGCTGACCGTTTGCGCAATCAGATAGTCACGAAAACCCTGTAAATAGCTGAATACTTCAGGAATTTGGACAGGGGCGGGAATACGAGGTTTTTTATTCAGCATAGAGTGAAAAGATCTGATCTGAAAAAGCGATGAATTTAATAGATATTCTCCACTGTAGTTTAATTTCACCAAACTGTCGATGTGATATGAAACTAATTCAGCATGTAATCAATCTTATTTGTTAATTATTCTCATTTGTTTGTATACTGTCCAAAATAGTTCAGGAATTTTCACGGTGCGTTTGTCTGATTTAAAAGCAAAACGAACAGCCATCATCCGAAAAGTAAGTCGAACGGCTGATGGTGAAGGTGCTCTCAACGATGTTGTAGCGAGTCGCCTGGAAACTCTAGGCTTTGTGCCCGGTACGAAGGTACAGGTGATTACTAAAGGTATTTTTGGTGGAGATCCCATTTTGATTCAAGTTGGATTTACACGTTTTGCTTTGCGTAAATCAGAAGCAGCCAAAATTGAAATCGAGCAGGCGGTGTCGGCATGAGTGATACATTACGTATTGCCCTTGTCGGTAACCCTAACTGCGGTAAAACTTCATTATTCAACCATTTAACCGGAACTCGCCAGAAAGTCGGCAACTATGCAGGTGTCACGGTTGAGCGTAAAGTCGGTACATTTCAGCTTGCTTCAGGCAAAGCGGTACGGGTACTGGATTTGCCCGGAACTTATAGTCTGGATGCGACCAGTCCGGATGAAGAGATTACCCGTAATGTCGTACAAGGTAAAATTGCTGAAGAGCAGGAACAGAATGCATTTTTATGTGTGGTGGATGCCACTAATCTAAAATTGCATCTGGGTCTGGTACTGGAAATGATTGAGCTGGGCCGTCCGGTGCTGGTTGTGCTGAACATGATGGATGAAGCACGCCGACGTGGCATGCAGATCAACACCCAGAAGCTGTCCGAACGACTGGGCGTGCCTGTGGTAGAAACGGTGGCTGTACGTAATTCAGGCATAGAAAATCTGAAAAATGCGCTAGATCAGGGCAAGTATTCTGTACCGCAGACCGAACTCAGTGGCTTGAAAGGTAACAGTCACCAGCGCGTGGAAAACATTCTGAATGACGTGGTCAATTTCGTCGATCAGGAAGATAAACGTACCGATTTCCTTGACAGGATTTTTCTGCATCCGGTAATGGGCTTAATTAGTCTGGCCGTCATGATGTTTGTGATTTTCCAGGCTGTATTTGCCTGGGCTGCTCCGTTTATGGATGGCATTGAAACCTTCTTCGGCTGGCTTGGTGAGTTCCTCGGCGAATATATTTCCCATCCCTTACTGAATAGTCTGGTGGTGGACGGGATTATTGCCGGTGCCGGTGGCGTGGTGGTGTTCCTGCCGCAGATTCTGATTCTGTTCTTCTTTATTCTGGTACTGGAAGAATCAGGTTATTTACCGCGTGCTGCTTTTCTATTAGATAAGCTGATGTTTAAAGCCGGTTTATCAGGACGTGCCTTTATTCCATTATTGTCCAGCTTTGCCTGTGCCATTCCCGGGATTATGGCTTCGCGTACCATTAGTGATCCACGAGATCGTTTAACCACGATTTTCGTTGCCCCCTTAATGACCTGTTCGGCGCGCTTGCCAGTCTATGCCTTGCTGATTGCAGCATTCATACCGGCACAAACTGTTTGGGGTTTCCTCAATCTGCAAGGTCTGGTGCTGTTTGGTCTTTATATGGCGGGTATCGTGAGTGCCTTGCTGGTGTCTTTTGTGTTGAAATTCTTCCACAAAGATAAATCACAGCACATGCTGCTGATGGAACTGCCAAGCTACCGTTTTCCGGACTTGAAGAACGTCTGGATCGGCTTGCTGGATCGCGGCAAAATCTTCTTGAAACGTGTCGGTGGCATCATCTTCGCCTTATCGATTGTACTGTGGTTCCTGTGTACTTTCCCACAGCCACCAGAAGGGGCAACCCTGCCAGCGATTGATTATTCATTGGCAGGGATGCTCGGTCATCTGATGCAACCGATCTTTGCACCGCTCGGTTTTAACTGGCAGATCTGTATTGCCCTGATTCCGGCAATGGCAGCGCGTGAAGTGGTCGTTGCAGCACTGGGCACAGTCTATGCGATGTCGGCAGTTGATGAAGATGCAATGTCTGAAGGTCTGGCTGCACTGATTAGCGGTGGAGGTGATCTAGGCTGGTCAGTGGCGACAGGTTTGTCTTTGCTGGTGTGGTTTATTTATGCACCACACTGTCTGGCGACTCTGGCAACGGTTAAACGTGAAACCGGTTCCTGGAAAACTGTCAGTATCATGACGGTTTACCTGTTTGGTCTGGCATATTTTATGTCATTCCTGACTTATCAAATTGCTTCATATTATTTGGGCTAAATCTCAACTTGGCCTTGGCCAATTGAATTTGCTGCATTTTATATGTATGGGAGATTGAGATGATTGAAATTCTAATTGTGACAGCACTGGTGCTTTGGAGCATGCTGGTCGTATTCAAAAAGGTGTTTCCGAACACCTCTAACTCAGTCTTCCAGAAGCTGTCTGATGCCTGTGCAGCCAAGGGCTGGCAGCGTCTGGCCAAATGGCTGCAACCGGGTGTGGCGGCAGGCTGCGGTGGCAACTGTGCCTGTCCGGTTTCAGAAAAAGGTTCAGACGTAAAGCCGGCTCAACAAGCGGTAAAATGGAAATAATTTCCTGTTCTGGCTGAATTTTAAAAACCGTCATGATCATGACGGTTTTTTTTACGCATGGACACAAAAAAATGTGCAGAAAAGCCAATCAGAAAAGGCATTCAAAACAGCAAAGTGCTACCATTTCGTCAGTTTCAAAATAGACCAAAATATGGGGCGAAAATGTTAATACAACGTGGTGGGTTAAAAGTCGTTGCAGGACTCGGAATATCAGGTGTTGCAGCAGTCAATTTCTTGCATAGTCAGGGCTACCGCGTTGCAGTAACAGATTCTAGAGCTAACCCGCCAGGACATGACCAGATTCCGGCTGAGGTTCAGACCAGTTTTGGTCAGTTTGATGCAGAGTTATTGCTGTCTGCAGAAGAAATCGTGATTAGCCCCGGGCTTGACCCTAAACTTCCTGAAATTCAGGCAGCGATTAACAAGGGTATTCCCGTAGTCAGTGAAATCCAGATTTTACGCCGTGCTACGGATAAGCCCATTGTGGCGATTACCGGTTCTAATGCCAAAAGTACCGTGACTACCTTGATTGGCCTGATGGCAGCGGATGCAGGCAAAAAAGTCGCTGTCGGTGGCAATCTGGGCCGTCCTGCGCTAGACCTGACCAAAGATGATCCTGAGCTGTATATACTCGAGCTGTCCAGTTTTCAGCTGGAAACCACCTCAAATCTGGCGGCTGAAGTCGCGGTGGTATTGAACATGAGTGAAGATCATCTGGATCGTCATGGCGATATGATGGGTTATCACACGGCGAAACACCGGATTTTCCAGGGTGTGAAAAAAGTCGTCTATAACCGTGATGACTCTTTGACCCGTCCTTTGGTCCCAGATGTGACCCCGATGCAAAGTTTCGGTTTGAATGCACCGGATATGAACCAGTACGGTATTCTTAAGGATACCGATGGCAGCATCTGGCTGGCGCGTGGTCGTGAGCGTCTGCTGAAAAGTAGCGAGATGTATATGCAGGGCACGCATAATGTTGCCAATGCCTTGGCCTGTCTGGCACTGGGTGAAGCGATTGGTTTGCCACTAGAAAGTATGCTGAACACTTTAAAGACTTTTAAAGGTCTGGAACATCGCTGTGAATTCGTCAAGGAAGTACAGGGCGTACGCTATTATAACGACTCCAAAGGTACCAATATCGGTGCAACTTTAGCTGCGCTAGATGGTCTGGGCATGGCGATTGAAGCTCAAGGCGGTAAGGTCGCGATTATTCTCGGTGGGCAGGGCAAAGGGCAGGACTTTAAGGCCTTGCGTGAATCATTAAGCAAATATGCCAAAGTAGCGGTATTGATCGGTGAAGATCGTCCCCTCATTGAAGCAGTGATTGCGGGTACGACTGAACTCATCCATGCGGACAGCCTGCAGCAGGCGGTAGAAATCTGCCAAAAGCACACCCAGGCACATGATGTCGTGCTATTGTCTCCTGCATGCGCAAGTTTTGATATGTTCTCGGGTTATCCTGAGCGTGGTCGCAAGTTTGTTGCGTATGTGAATGAACTCAATTAAGAATAACAAGGATTCGTGATATGGCTGGGTTTGCTCAGACTACGATCAATAAATTAAATCAATTTTATACGCAGTGGGTGCCTCGACTACCTGCTGAGCTGAATCCACGAAATGTGCTGATTTTCTGTGTATTGGCTTTGCTCTGTATTGGTTCGATCATGGTGGCATCGGCCTCGATGCCCTATGCAGAACGGATGCATGAAAATCCGTTTCACTATATTAGCCGGCACGGTATTTCGATTTTTGTCGCTGCCGTGGCAGCTTTTCTGGCTTATAAAATCCCCTTAAAAGTCTGGTTTAATAATACTTTCTTTTTGTGGATTATTACCATCGTACTTTTGGTGGCCGTGCTATTTGTCGGGACGGAAGTCAATGGTTCCAAGCGCTGGATCCGGGTCGCTGGTTTTACCTTGCAGGCTTCGGAAGTCGCTAAAGTGATGATGGCGATTTTTACCGCAGACTACGTGGTACGCCGTGCCGAGGAAGTACGCAATAATATCAAGGGTCTGGTCCGTTTAAGTGCCATCATGGGTGCTACCGTCGGTTTGATTATTCTCGAGCCTGACCTGGGTGCAACTGTGGTAATTACTTTAACCATGCTTGGCGTGTTCTTTCTGGCAGGCGCACCTTGGATTCAGTTCGGTGTGGCCTTCATGACCCTGGTCGGCGCCTTTGCTGCCGCGATTCTGTTGGAACCGTATCGTCTGCAACGTCTGCTGTCTTTCTCGAATCCTTGGGAAGATCCCTTAGGCACCGGTTATCAGCTCTCCAATGCCCTGATGGCCTTTGGCCGTGGCGAATGGGCAGGGGTAGGCTTGGGGCATAGTATCCAGAAAATGTCTTATTTGCCTGAGGCGCATACTGACTTCATGCTGGCAATTTTGGGTGAGGAATTTGGCTTTTTAGGCATTTCGACCATCCTGATCTTGTCCTTTACCATGCTGGTTTGCTGTATCCGTATCGGACATCGTGCTTTGCAGCATCAATATCTGCGTGCCGGCTATCTGGCCTATGGCATCAGTATCATTTTCCTGTTACAGATTCTGGTGAATGCCGGCATGAATATGGGCATGTTGCCGACCAAGGGTTTGACGCTGCCATTTATCAGTTATGGTGGTTCATCCCTGATTATCTGTGCAGTCATGATCAGTCTGATTCTGAAAATTGATTCGACCACGCGTCAGGTCAATCCAAGCCGCGAAGAATCAAGCTTCTAGATTCGAGTTTCGTCCTGGCTCTGGCTGAGCATGGTCCAGTACCGTGCTCGGCATTGCGGTTCCACAATTGGAACAGGTCACAAAAGCAGTTTTAGGCTTGGAAAGTGGAATCAAGGGAATAAAAAACAAAGAAAAATAATTACGCTGCTGTTTCAGCTCATAGCCCGAACGGGTCCGGCAGACTGGACACAGAAACTGGCTTTTCTCAATCGTTTTGGTTTTAGGGCCGACACCAAAAATAAAAAACATACTATTCTTCCTATCTATTTTTCATTCTAGAAGTCTAGCTTAAGTGAAAAGCTGTTTTTATAAATAGTGACCTTGTAGCTCAGTTGTATGTGGAATCCGCTTGATATCCCATTGCGCCACTGCCTGTTGCAGCATCCGCTGTGGAGCATCTAAATCAACTTCAGCCTGATGCAAAGCCTGAAGTGCCTGTTTTAATAATTGTGGCGCCTGAGTCAAATCCAGTGCCTGGGCCAGATTCTGTTTTGACAGTTTTTGCCCCTGATCATTCATTGCCAGCGGCAGATGCATATAGCTTAGACGCGGATAACCGAGTAGCTGCCCCAGATAGATTTGCCGTTCAGTATTATCTAAAAGGTCAGCCCCACGTACCACATGAGTCATGCCTTGCAGATAATCATCGACCACTACAGCCAGCTGGTAATTGATAATGCCATCACGACGTTTTAAGACAAAATCGCCCAGATCTTTTTTCAGTTCTGAACAGTGCCGACCTTGCAGCCGGTCTTCAAAACAGATTTCAACATCTTCAACTTTTAAACGGATGGCCTGATGCTCAAAAGCCAGACCCAAGTTGCGGCAGGTATCCTGATAGATATGGTTGGAACCGAGCATTTTACGGGTACATTGACAGGCATAGACCAGGCCTTGCTGACGTAATTGCTGGATGACGTCTTCGTAAATATCTAAACGGTCTTTCTGGAAAATGATTTCGGCATCAGGTTCAAGCTGAAAGGCATCCAGGGCACGCAGGATATGCTCTTCGCTGCCGGGATAAATACGAGGAATATCGGTGTCTTCAATCCGGACCAGCCATTTGCCATGATGGGCTTTGGCATCGCAGTAACTGGCAATAGCAGTAATGAGGGAACCAAAATGCAAAGGGCCGGTTGGCGATGGCGCGAACCGACCCACATAAGCCATCCTATTGTCCCCCTCCTTTTTTAAAGGAGGGGTTAGGGGAGGATTATTCAACAGCATCATTAACCGTTATTTTGCTTCTCTTTGATCTCTGCCAAAGTCTTGCAGTCGATACATAACGTTGCAGTTGGACGTGCTTCCAGACGGCGCAGACCAATTTCGATACCACAAGTTTCACAGAAACCGTAGTCATCGTTTTTAATCGCTTCGATAGATTGCTCGATTTTGCGGATCAGTTTACGTTCACGGTCACGAGTACGAAGTTCGATGGCAAACTCTTCTTCCTGAGTCGCACGGTCGTTGACATCTGGAAGAGCGGTATTTTCGTCTTGCATCGTATTTAAGGTACGATCCACTTCTGACATCAGTTCAGCTTTCCAGGCCAGCAAGATTTCGCGGAAATGCTGAAGCTGACCTTCAGACATATATTCTTCATTTTTTTTAGGTTGATAAGGTTCAATACCAAATAAGCTAGCAGTAGAACCACCATCAGTCGTTTTAGGTTTAGATTTACGTACGCGCTTTGCAGCTTTCTCTTCTACAACTTCAGTTTGATTGTCTAAGACTTGATTTTGGTTGTCATTCGCCATTTAGGGCATTCCTCATCATATGCGTATGATTGCTACGCAAAAAATATGGTGATATGCAATTTTTATCCACCCTGTAGAAGGATTATCCTCCTGTGGGGGCCGTCATCATATAGACTTTTTATGCTTATTGATAGTCTTTGATGTATGGACTATGCATATCACATTTCCTTGGGTTGCAATAAAGTAATGCAAAAAAAACAAATTGGAAAGTTAATAACCTGAAATTTCGGTATTAATATTTTGCTGGCTCAGTGCCACCCGTTCTATATAAGTATCAAACTCGCCATTTTGTTGCAAATGTAATACACGATAGCCCGGTGCCGCCTGATCGAGTGCAAAATCTTCACTCTCAGGTTTGAACTGCACACTGGTCGATGGCGTGGATAAAAAGTAGATACCGTGCCATTCGTTGCAGGAATCCTGATGCACATGACCAAACAGAACCAGTTTGATATTCTGATGTCGAGCCAGTACATCTTTCAAATCTTCAGCATTTTTGAGCCGGTGCTGATCAATCCAGTGCGATTTCATCGCAAAAGGATGATGATGGCAAGCAACGATGACATGCTGATGCTTGAATTCAAGCAATAATTGATCTAATTGGTCGAGCTGGTCCTGTTCCACCCAGCCATCGACCTTGCCTTGAACGGCACTATTTAACAGGATCATGGTCCAGGTACCAAAATGAATTGCATGGGCCTGATTGGTGTTCTGGTAAAAAGGGAAGACCCGCGTGTCATCATGATTGCCCGGAATCTGGTAATACGGTACGTTTAAAGACCGGATATATTCCAGATATCGCTGATAAGTGCTTTCGACCGGAACCTGTGCCAGATCACCAGTATGAATCAGTGCATCCATTTGGGGAAAGCGCTGCTGAATATGCTGCATCACTTCATGAAAACTCTGCTCGGGATTCATCCGGGCAAATTCCAGTCCTTCCCGATCCATCAGATGAGTATCAGAAATCTGGATAATGGTCCAATCTGGCTGTGTGTTGATGCTCGACTGCTTGAAACTCATGTCTTTCCCCTTAGACAGATTCCTGCAGTATGAATATCTTGCTGCAACCATTGCAAGGCCATAATGACAGGTGCATTTTTTAAGCGGCCATTGGTGAGCAAGACGGGAATATCGGCATAATCCAGAATATGCAGCTGGATATTTTCCCCTTCATCCGGCATGCCAAAAATACCGCCCTGTTCAGGCAATTCGGTCTGGGCCACATATAAATGGAACAGCTCGGAACAGGCACCTGCTGAAGGATAGAAGCTGAAAATATGCTGTAACTCATCCAGTGTACAGCCTGATTCTTCGAGTGCCTCACGGCGGATACACGTTTCAGGTGCTTCGTCTCCATCCAGAACACCAGCAATTACTTCGAGTTGCCATGGAGAGTCAACATCGTCCAGTCCACCAATCCGGAACTGTTCAATCAGGCCGAATTTCTGCTGTTGGTGATTATACATCAGCACCCCTGCGGCTTCTGGCCGGTGAATCAGCTCGCGTTGCAAAACAGGAGTCGATGTTTCCTGATTAAATAAACGATGCTTCAGGCTGACTTTTTCCACCTGGATAAATCCCCGGTACAAGAACTCACGTGCCTCTATGTGAAAGTCTTTTTTATTATAAGAGGCCTGTTTAATAATATTCATATGCTCAGATAGAATGAAGAAATTGATTTATTTTCATCCTATCTGAGTTTTTTTTGAAGACAACTGTTTTTTTTAAAGTTTTAAAGTTTGTGATATAAATTTTGGCCGGAATTATGGAAGCTGGCTTTCATCTGGTCCATACCTGCTTCTATTTCGGCTTGAGATGTGGCCGGCTGACCAGGAGTAGCCTGTTGACTGGCATAATCCCGAACATTCTGGCTAATCTTCATTGAACAGAACTTCGGTCCGCACATGGAGCAGAAATGTGCCGATTTATGTGCGGCTTTCGGCATGGTTTCATCGTGCATGCTGCGTGCTGTGTCCGGATCCAGACTCAAGTTGAACTGGTCTTCCCAGCGGAATTCAAAACGGGCCTTGGACAGGGCGTTGTCCCGAGCTTGCGCACCCGGATGACCTTTGGCCAGATCGGCTGCATGCGCGGCAATCTTGTAGGTAATAATGCCGTCTTTGACATCCTTTTTATTGGGTAAACCTAAATGCTCCTTAGGGGTGACATAACACAGCATCGCGGTACCATACCAGCCAATCATCGCGGCTCCTATTGCCGAAGTAATATGGTCATAACCCGGTGCGATATCGGTGGTGAGTGGTCCCAAGGTATAAAATGGAGCTTCTTTACAGACCTCCAGTTGCAGGTCCATATTTTCCTTGATCATATGCATCGGGACATGGCCCGGACCTTCAATCATCACCTGTACATCATGCTCCCAGGCACGATGGGTCAGTTCACCCAAGGTTCGAAGTTCTGCAAACTGTGCTTCGTCATTGGCATCCTGCACACAGCCGGGACGCAAACCATCGCCAAGACTGAAAGACACATCATAGGCTTTCATGATTTCGCAAATTTCATCGAAATGGGTATACAGGAAATTTTCCTGATGATGTGCCAGACACCACTGCGCCATGATCGAACCGCCACGCGAGACGATACCGGTCAAACGGTTGGCAGTCAGCGGTACATATCTTAAAAGCACGCCAGCATGAATGGTGAAATAATCCACACCTTGTTCAGCCTGTTCAATCAGGGTGTCTTTAAAGATCTCCCAGGTCAGGTCTTCGGCCACCCCGTTGACTTTTTCCAGGGCCTGATAGATCGGTACGGTTCCAATTGGTACAGGAGAGTTGCGGATAATCCATTCCCGGGTTTCATGAATATTCTGGCCGGTCGAGAGGTCCATAATGGTATCTGCACCCCAGCGTGTCGCCCAGGTCATTTTCGAGACTTCTTCTTCGATACTTGAACCGAGTGCAGAATTACCAATATTGGCATTGATTTTCACCAGAAAATTACGCCCGATGATCATCGGTTCCAGTTCCAGATGATTGATATTGGCCGGAATAATTGCACGTCCTGCAGCGACTTCCTGACGCACAAATTCCGGGGTGATTTCACGTAAATTCTGCGCACCAAAATTCTGGCCCGGATGCTGGCGCATATCGACACCATCGAGTTGACGCAGGTTTTCACGAATGGCGATGTATTCCATTTCCGGTGTGATGATGCCTTGCCTGGCATAATGCATCTGGGTGATGTTACAGCCACGTTTGGCTTTGCGTGGTTTCTGGATATGCGCGAAACGGATTGCGGCGGTACGGATATCGCGTAAACGCCGGCGGCCAAATTCAGAACTGAGCTGATCCAGAATTTCGCTATCATTGCGCTGTTCAATCCAGTTTTCACGAACATTCGGCAGACCTTTGTTCAGGTCAATCGTCACATTGGGATCGGTATACACACCAGAGGTGTCATACACCATTAAGGGCGGATTATGTTCGCCACCCAGACTGGTCGGGGTTTCACTTAAGGAAATTTCCCGCATGGGCACCTGAATATCAGGACGGGAACCTTGCAGATAGACTTTACGTGAAGCGGGCAGAATCCGCGTTAGATCCCGGGCTTCCTGTTCATGAGCGGAGAGGGTAGTTTCAGAAGAAAGATTCGTTAACTGGTTCATGGCTATGATCCTTATGAATGACATCAACGAATCAAGCACGACCAAAAACGTAGGCAGATTTATCCTGAACAGATAAAGCAAGGGCTGGGTTTTTAGCTGGCTTGATTCCTACGCAGGTATTAACCTGATCAGGTTCAACGGTACTCATGCTCAATTCCTGATAACGATAAAAGGAATCACATGATCTCAGCGAGGATTTACTCGCGCTCCGTCAAGCGAGGCTAAAGCTTAGCTCAGTTTAGGTAGAATAAACAGGTTTAAATCTCTCAACTTTAAGCAAGGAATGATTCAGACCTTGTCAAATGAACTGAATCTATCACTGATGAACTAGATGCAGATGGCATCGGTAAAACAGTCTTTATCGTATTTTTGTGAGGGCGGACTGATCTGGGCATAGTACAGAATCTGTTCTGTTGCTGAACGGTTTCTATAGTCTGCAGGCAAGGCTTGCTGACGCTGTTCCGGATTCATGTCCAGAAACTCTAAGAATAGACGTGCCTGTGTAGACAGCTTCGATTTCTGGCCGTTTGCCAGCCCGATGATCGTTTCCAGGTGGCTGGTATCCACAGCATAACGGTCGCGATAGTCTTCCGAAACTGGTGACTGTTCGGTACCTCTAAACAGGAAATAGGTATATTGCTTGAGCAGATATTCGGCATCGCGTTTATAGCTGCTGTTGGGATAAGTCTTGAGATAGTCTTCCCAGAAAAGACTACGAGCTGCAATTTCAGGTGCTTCAATCTGCAGGCGTTTTTCAACCAGTACCGGGTCCTTATTCTGTTCTGCCAGATTTTCAATAAAGGCTTTTTCGGCAGCCGGTAGATACGGAGCAAAAATACGGGCCAGATATTCCGGACTACGGCGATATTGCAAATTGCCATTGCCTAAGTCCAGCAGTTCTACATAAGCCTGATTTTTATGCTTTAACAGATACTGGTCCCGTGGAGTAAGCTGTTGAAAATGAGCTTGCTGAATGGTCGGATGCTGTGCCATTTCCAGTGCATACTGCTCGAAAGCACGTTGCTGGAACTCGGTACGGTCTACCTTTAAAAAGCGCTGATACATTTCGGTAGAACGCAGCATCAGGTGCTTTTGCTCCGCCAGATCCATCAACGGCAGGCACACTTTAAGATCCTGATTAATCTGTTCCAATGCGAACGTGGTGCGCTGGTCATTAATCTGGGACATATTTTTTTCAATATTCTGGCACATGAGGCTAAAGTCATTGACTGGACTTTGCTTTTGTTTGGCTTCAGTCTGTTCAATCTGGATCTGTGGGTCAGAGGGCTGTTGGCAACCTCCTAGAAACAGCACACCACCAATAACTAAACAGGCTTTGAATATCGACTTGAATGGCATTAACACTATGCTTCAGGACTCTGTATAGGTGAATTCAGAAAATAACGGCCTTGTAGGAAGATATTGTATAGATCAAATTAAAATACTATGTTTAGTATTGTGAATTGCTTTGTTACATTGCCGATAGGGCTGGGCAGAAATTGAATGAATGATGGATAAAAATTGATCTTTATATTAAAAAATTAATAAAAATCATACGTAAAAATTCAAAAGATATCTTTAGTATAATTTGGCTTAAAGCGCCAGCAATTTTTTGCTTTGAATCGCGGTTGGGGATTAATACTATAAAATGAAACTAAAACTCGTTGTCGTGGCTAGTTTATTGATGAGCAGCCCGTCGGTTTTTGCTTTGGATTTGCAAGAAGCCTATGCACGTGCCCAGCAAAATGATCCAACCTGGCAGGCGAATGTATTGCAGTATCAGGCAGATCAGCTCAATCTGGGGGTTGCTAGCGGCAACTTGCTGCCGACCATTACCCTTTCAGGAAATGTGACCCGTAAAAACCAGTCCACGGATGCGCCTGCCGATCCCCAATTTTCCAGCTTGGTGACTTCCAGCACCACGACTCGTCAGCTCGCACTCACTGCACGCCAGCCTTTATTCCGCTGGGATGCCTGGCAAGGCTATAAACAGGTCAAAACCTCGGTCGAACTGAGTGAAGTAAATTTACAGCTGCAAAAACAGCAGCATATTTTACAGGTGGCTGAAGCTTATTTTAATGTCTTACGGCAGCAGTCTTTGACCACAGCATATTTGCAGGAAGAACAGGCTTTATCTGAACAGCTACGAATGATGAATGCCAAACTGAAAGAAGGTCTGGTAGCCCGTAGTGATGTGAGTGAGGCCAATGCCCAGTATCAAAGTGCCCAGGCCAACCGGATTTCAACTCAGGTCCAGCTGGTTCTGGCTCAAGAGCAGCTGGCTCGGTTAATTGGGCCTTATCGGGAAAATCTGGCAGTATTACGCAACGACTTTCAGTTCCAGAAACCGGTTCCGAGTAATATGCAGTTCTGGATAGATTTGGCGCAAAATCAGAATCTGGAAATTCTGCAGGCACGTCTGCAAAGACGATATTCTGAAGATGCCAAACGCGTCGAACAGGCTGCGTTATATCCTCAGGTCGAAGCCGTAGGCACCTATGGCTATCTCAAACAGCCACCGGAAACGATTATGTCCAGCAACGGCGATTTTGACCAGATTGGCGTTGAAGTGAACTGGAATCTATATACCGGGGGACGCACGCAAAAAAGTATTCGTCAGGCAGGCATAAATGTACAAAAAAGTGAAGCCCAGCTGGAGGCTGCGATCCGTAAAGCCAATGCTGATGTAAAGCAGTCCTTCATGCAGGTAGAAACCGATCAGGCCAAGCTGAATGCACGTCAAGCTGCGATGGAATCATCGGAAGTTGTCTCGCGGGCATCCAGAGCACAATATGACGAAGGGTTAAAGACCATGGTTGATGTGTTGCTGGCCCAGCGCAATGCCTTTTCTGCCAAGACCGATTATCTGAATGCCAAATATGATTATCTGCTACATGTCCTGCAATTGCAGGCCTCGGTCGGGCAGTTGACTGAAAAGGAACTGGCAGCGCTGAATGCCTGGCTGATTGAATATGATCCATCGCAGCCTCTATAGCATCACGATTGTCATCAAACTTTCATCATAGATATGCTTTAATATGACTTATTATTGATCATTTTTTCTCTGCCGTTCAGGAGTAGCTTTCCTTGTGTCCAAATAATCCTGTATTAACTCATCACATTTCTTCGCAATTTAATGATGAATTGCAGGACGTCAATACCAAATTTATGACAATGGGCGGACTGGTAGAACAGCAGGTAGCCAACGCCATTCATGCCTTATTGGATACAGATGTTTCAATGGCAATAGACGTGCAGTTCCAGGACAATGTCGTAAATCAGATGGAGCGTGAAATCGATGAAGCGCTGACCCTGATTCTGGCGCGCCGTCATCCTGCTGCGATTGACCTGCGCATGGTAATTGCCATGTCTAAAGCCAATACCGATCTGGAGCGGATCGGAGATGAAGCTTCAAAAATAGGTCGGATTGCACAAAGTCTGTGTGAAGAGGGTGGTTCACCGCGCGGTTATATGGAAACCCGGCATATCGGCAACCAGGTGCGGGTGATGATTCATGATGCACTGGATGCTTTTGCGCGTCTGGATGTAGATCAGGCGCTGAAAGTCATGTTGGCAGATGCAGATATTGACCGTGAATATCAGTCGGCGACACGTACGCTCATGACTTATATGATTGAAGACCCGCGGCATATCACTCGTGTCATCAATGTATTATGGGTACTGCGTTCGCTAGAAAGAATTGGTGATCATGCCCGGAATATTTCGGAACAGGTCATTTATATGGTCAAAGGTTTTGATGTGCGCCATACCAGCGTTGAAGAAATTGAACAGAGAGTGCAGCGTTAAATCTCCCCAATTCAAATAAAAAACCTCCGTACTGGAGGTTTTTTTGATGAGGATAGAAAAGCTAGCTATGGGTTTCTTCTTCTGCATCATCTTCAAAAGTCTTGGCTATTTTTTCAATATTCAGACTTTTGGCCATCGCATCAAAAATTTCCTTATACACGCCATCCTGATGATAAAGCGCGTCATGTTCACCGTGTTCGGCAATACAACCTTCTTTCATCACGTAGGTATAGTCTGCATCAATAATTTGAGACAGGCTATGCGAAATAATAATCACGGTACGGCCTTGCTTGATCTGATCCAGACTTTGTTTGATCTGTTCTGTCGCAATGGCATCCAGACTCGCCGTCGGCTCGTCCAGAAAAATGATGGGCGGGTTTTTCAGGAACATCCGTGCGATGGCAATCCGCTGTTGCTGACCGCCAGACAGTTGCAAGGCATCGGAATCATAGCCATCCGGTAGTTGTAAGATCTGTTCATGAATCGAGGCTTTTTGAGCAGCTGCAATCACCTCATCCATACTGGCATTGGTTTTGCCATAACGGATATTGTCAAAAATCGTGCCCTGGAAAATATGGTTTTTCTGTAATACCAATCCAATATGATCACGCAGATATTGAGTGTCATAATCTTTTAAGTCGATCCCATCCAGCTTGATCTGACCTTCCTGTGGTTCATAAAATTTATCCAGTAAGCTGATCAAGGTTGATTTTCCGGCTCCGGATAATCCCACCAGTGCGGTAATGGTATTGGGACGAATCTCCATATTGATATCTTTTAAGGCATGATGCCCATTCGGATAATAAAAATTCACGCCACTTAATTGAAATCGACCTTGGACAGGTGGTTTTTGCTGTCCGCTTTGCTCAATTTCAGCATCCGCTTCCAGAATCTTGAAAAAGCTCTCCGAATAGATCATGGCATCATTTACTTCATCATAAATCCGGTGCAGAGAGCGAATCGGGGCAGAGACATTATTAAAGAGCAGCACATGGTACATGATCATGCCGATACTCATCTGTCCATCCAGTACAAAATAGGAAGTCAGAATAATAATCAGGACTATACCGATCTGTTCAATAAAGGTTTTTAGGCCATCAAATAGGAAACTGGTCTGCCGGGTTTTCATCTGGTTATCGGTCAGCTCACGCTGTAAGCTCAGCTGCTTTTCCGATTCAATCGATTCCCGGTTAAAAGATTTAATGACCGTAATCGAATTGATGATGCTGAGAATGCCCTGACTCTTTTTCTCCCGGCCATCTCGCAGACTACGACGCCAGCCCCCCAGTTTCTGCGCCTGTTTGTAGGTCAGCCAGAAATAGATCGGGACAATGGCAGTGGCCACCAGACCCACATAAACATTGGCGTAATACATCAGGCCCAATGCCACAATTGCACTGGTAAACAACGGTAAAATATCAATAAAGAAAATCTGTACCAGCCGGGTGAGGGAGCTGATGCCACGGTCAATCCGGGTTTGTAGTTTTCCGGCCTGATTATTGTCCTGATTAAAAAAAGCCAGCCGGTATTTTAAAAACTTTTCAATGATGCCTTGAGCCAGATCCTGAGACACAAAAATCCGCAGTTTCTCTCCATAGAACTTCTGCCCGAACTGAACAAAGGCATTGATAATTTCTTTGCCGAGCAAAATCGCCGAAATCGTGATCAGAATATGCCAGCCTTGCTCCAGTCCTTGGCCCTTTTCCAGCAGGGCATTGATGCTGTCGACAGCGTATTGCAGGGTCAGCGCATTGACCTGTGCAGTAAAGGAGCCGATCAGGGTTAAAATCAGGGTGGCAATTACCAGCAGCCGATAAGGACGTACAAAGGGACGAAGTTTTAAAAACAGCTGCCATAAGTTCATAAGTAATTATTTTTATTGTCAAAGTTGAACTCAGTCTAGGCAGGAATAAAAATGGCGACAAGAGCAAATGTTGTATTTATTTGTGAAACCGAATTGTAATTTTTCAGCTTAAGTCCCAAGATTTTTAGCAAATATCGTACTTTTAGGCCATCTGTTAAAATGACTTTGGATCTTTTTGCGCCTGAAGCTCAAGCCAATTTATTACCCTTTGATGGGATCGTGGAGGATTATGGCCAGATTTTGGATGAAAAGCAGAGCCAGCAATATCTACAGCATTTTTTGGCTCATCTGGTCTGGCAGCCGGACGAAGTGAATTTATTTGGCAAGCATTATATTACGGGACGCAAAGTGGTGTGGTATGGCGATGAACACTATCAGTATCACTATTCTGGAAGTTTCAAGCAGGCTCAGATCTGGACACCGGGTCTGTTCCGTTTAAAACAGCATATTGAAAAGCTGGTCGGTCATTCGTTTAATTCCTGTCTGGCCAATTTATATGAAGATGGTTCGCAAGGTCTGGGCTGGCACAGTGATGATGAAGCTGCGTTATATGTGGGAACATCCCGGGAAAATGTTATTGCCTCGCTCAGTCTGGGGGCCACCCGCAAGATGAGCTTTAAACATAAAACCGAGCAGGCAACAGTCGATCTGCTGTTGCAGAGTGGTCAATTGATTGTAATGCGTGGACAGACCCAGCAATACTGGAAGCACTGTATCCGTAAAACCACTAAAGTGCTGCAACCTAGAATTAATCTGACTTTTCGTTATTTTTATCCTTAGGCGGCATTCAGACATAAAAAAGTACCCCAAAGGATACTGTTTTTAACCTTTCAAAGTAAATTAAGGTGTAATTCCGGCAGGATGCCTATACCAGCTTTCAATCAATAGGGCAGCCGCAATACTGTCCGCAGACAGTTTTTTGCCACGACCTTGCGCCTGATAATGATCCAGTTCATCGCGTGCTTCACGGGTGGTCAAACGTTCATCCACCATCCAGGTTTCAATATTGGTCTGATGACGCAAACGGCGGGCAAATTTTCTCGCCCGTGTCGACAGTTCAGATTCACTATCATCCATGTTCAGTGGCAAACCCACCAGAAATAAGCCTGGTTGATGGCTTTTTACGATTTTAAGCAGTTCATCCCAGTTGGGGATCCCATCTTTCATGGGAAATAAAGCTAAGGGATTGGTACTTGCAATCAGGGATTGACCGACAGCCATTCCCATTTTTTGTGTACCAAAATCAAACGCCATAATCGTTTGTGGCGCGTTTACATCAGGCATGTCCAATCTCGGAAGATAACCAGTTGCGGTCTACGCCCATTTTTTTATAGGCAGCATCCCAACGGTCGTTATAAGGTAAGTTAAAAATCAGATCCATATCGGAATCGCATATCAGCCAGTCACCACGGGCAATTTCTTCTTCCAGCTGATGCTTGCCCCAGCTGGCATAACCAAGGGCAATCTGATAGCGACCGACCCCTTCATTATGTGCAATCGCATCCAGAATATCTTTGGATGTCGTGATGCAGACATTTTCTCCGACTGCAATGGAGGAATGCCAGGTTGGCTGGCCGGTATGCAAGACAAAGCCGGCCTCGGGACGTAAAGGGCCACCTTGCAATACTTCATGCGGATTGACGTTGTCTGCCTCAATATCAAGATCATTCAGCAATTCTTTAATTTGAATGCCGGCAGGTCGATTAATAATGATGCCTTGAGCACCATCTTCATCATGACGCGCGAGATAAATGACCGTCCGGGCAAAAAAATCATTATTCGCATGCGGCGGTGCAATCAGACAACGATGTGTCAGAAACTGTTTGGTCACCTGAGCAGTTCTCCTTAAAATTAATTTCTTCGCAGAGAAATCCTATGATCCTAATTGCTACGTTACTCGAGCTTTTTGGATTCACCAAATTTTATTTGTCCGGATTGTAAAGATTTAAGCTTGCTGAAATTTCAGCTGACGTAACTGGCGGGCATGCTGTAAAGTCGTTTCACTAATCTCCATACCCCCTGTCATTCTTGCAAGTTCCTGAATAATATTATTTTCTTCAAGATTAATAATGGTACTGCTCGCAGGGTCGGTCTGCTGTTTTTTTACCAGCAAATGATGATCAGACTGTGCTGCCACCTGTGCCTGATGGGTGATACACAAAATCTGTACATGCTGGCCCAGACCGGCCAGTAAACGTCCGACAATTTCTGCAGTACCACCACTGATCCCGACATCAATTTCGTCAAAGACCAGTACTTCGGCTTCGGTTTTTTCCGCATTCATGACTTGCATCACCAGCGCAATACGCGACAATTCACCGCCTGATGCAACGCGAGCCAGCGGCTGAGCCGGAATGCCTTTATTGGCCGTGAAAAGCAGCTGTATAAAGCTCAGACCTTCACTGGACGGATGCTCCAGAGGCTCAAATTTAAACTCAAAATGCGCTTCAGGTAGCGCCAGCTGTTTAACCTGTTCAGTCAGTTTTTTAGCGAGTGGCTTAGCCGCATCACGACGGATCTGGTCTAGATGCTGGGCTTTGTGCAGGAACTCCTGATAAGAGACTTCGACCTGCTCAGCCAAGGTTTCCGGATCTTCCAGTTGCTGTAGCTGTTCAAGTTCAAGCTGCCAGGCCTCATATTCTTCTTTTAGTAATTCCGGCTGGGTGCGATATTTGCGCGCCAAACGATGAAAAATTTCCAGCGTTGAATTCAGTTCTTCCATACGTTCCGGATCAAAACTCTGCCGATCCATAAACTGGCGTAATGTTGCCGTTGCATCTTCGAGTTCACTCTGGGCATTTAGTAAAGAAGTATGAATCTGGGAAAGCTGTTCGCTACGACCGGCATGTGATTCCATGCGACGTAGAATGGAAGCCAGTTCTTGGGAAATATTCTGTTCGCCTTCATCCAGACTATTCAGGCTATAGACACAGTCCTGCATGATCGCTTCATGATGGGAAAGCCGGTCAAATTCCTGTTCAATCTCCTGATAATCCGTCTGAACAATTTCTTCCAGTTCTTCTAGCTGCAGTTCCAAGGTTTCCATGCGCTGCTTACGGTTCGCTTGTGCATCTAGCGCTGCCTGATGCTGACGAATATTTTTCTGCCAGGTGCTATAAGCGTCCCGCACTTCCTGAGCTGGTGCATAAAAATTGCTATAGCGATCCAGCCAGTGTTTTGGATAAGGTGGTTCCAGAAGTTGCTGCTGGCTATGCTGGCTATAAAGTTGAACCAGCAGACGCCCAATTTCTTTCAACTCTGACAGGCTGCTCGGACGTCCATTGATCCAGGCCTTGCTGCGGCCGGTAGCAAAAATTACCCGACGCAAATGAATTTCACCTGATTCATCATCCAGTTCATGCTCTTTCAACCAGGCTGCTTCAGGACTGTGCTCTTGGTAGCTGAAGCTGGCGGTGACATCTGCCTTTTCCGTACCATAACGCACATAATTGGTATCGGTTCGCTCACCCAGACAGGCAGACAATGCATCTAGTAACAGGGATTTACCTGCACCGGTTTCACCGGTTAAAACGTTAAAACCTTTATCAATATCAATAGCAAGATGCTCAGCTAAAGCAAAATTGATCAGAGTTAAATGTGTCAGCATAAACGCATCCGGGCTGCGAAAAGTTTGATTGAAATAGCCTGATGTCGGATTGGGGGTCGCAACATGGCTGGGATTATTATAAATCAGGACGAATCAATTTCATTCTATCTTAAATTTTAAAGATTCATATATGCTTATTTCACTGTATTTTCGCAACAAGCTGACTCAGAAGTATGTTAATTCATTGCTGATTTTCATATTTTTGCCATCAATGTTCTCTAAGCTAATAGTTGAAATAAAATTATTTCAGCAGAAGGTGGTTAAGTCGAAACTGAAGCCGATATGCCAGCAAAATACAGGCCAAAACATGCTGCAACTAAAAGGGATTCAGCGATACAGAATATTTTATCGACGTCGATAAACTTCGATTGATTAGTTGAGGGTGCACATTTAAACTACAGCAATCAAAATATTACAAAATGCTTTATCTGGAGAAATCGCATGTCAGCTCAGTTTGATCATGTATCGGTACTTAAAAAATCTAATGTATATTTCGGCGGGTTGTGTATTAGTCACATTGTACAATTTGAAGACGGGACCAAGAAAACGTTGGGTGTCATTCTGCCATCAGAAAATGCCTTGACCTTTGAAACACATGTTCCTGAGCGCATGGAAATTGTTTCAGGTGAATGCCGTGTTCAGATTGGCGATAGCGAAGAAAGTGAGCTGTTCCGTGCCGGTCAGTCTTTCTATGTACCGGGCAATAGCCGTTTTAAAATCGAAACCGATGATGTGCTGGACTATGTCTGCCATTTTGAAGGTTAAGTCCAGATTCAAGATCAGTGTAAACCGGGCAAGAAATTTCAGTGCGAATCGGTTAAACTAATCAGCTACAGAAATCCTGTGAAGTCAGCTTTACGGGATTTTTCTTTTGTATATAACTAATCTAGAGGTCGTTCATGGCAAAACCTGAATATTTTTATGGCGTACATTCAGTGGAGTCATTGTTAGAGCTTGAGCCTGAACGTGTCTTGACATTATTCACTCTCAAAGGACGCGATGATCAGCGTTTAAAGCGTGTACTGGAACTGGCTGAACCGTTTGGAATCAGTGTGCAGCAAGCCAGCCGTGACAAACTGGAGAAACTGGCCGGCCAGCCGTTTCACCAAGGCGTGGTCGCTGCGGTACGTGCACATCCGACACTGAATGAAAAAGATCTTGAATCACTGTTGAGCGCAAATCCTCAAGCGTTGTTATTGGCTCTGGATCATATTACCGATCCGCATAATCTCGGTGCTTGTATCCGTACAGCCGCTGCAATGGGCGTTGAGGCAGTGATTGCACCACGTGATCGTTCAGCTACCCTAACCCCGACAGCACGTAAAGTGGCTGCAGGTGGTGCGGACAAAGTCAAATTCATTCAGGTGACCAATCTGGCGCGTACTTTGGGTCAAATCAAAGAAGATTTTAATGTTCGTGTGGTCGGTACCATGCTGGATGAAAAAGCACTACCGATCCAGAATTTTGATTTCACCGGTACCGGCGTCTGTGTGGTGATGGGTGCGGAAGATACTGGCCTGCGTCCAATCACGCAAAGCCAATGTGATCAGACCGTGTATATTCCGATGGCAGGCAATCTGCAAAGTCTGAATGTCAGTGTGGCTACAGGTATGGCGCTGTATGAAGCCTGCCGTCAGCGTAACCTTTAATTGATGATGACATTGTCAGACCGTACGCAAGGCTATGTTTTTTTAGTTGTTACCATGTGCATCTGGGGCGGTTTTACCTTAACGGCCCGCCTGAATGCGCTTTGGCAGATCAGTGCCTGGGATATCGTGGCCTTGCGTTTTTCTCTGGCCTTCCTGATTCTGATGCCGATCTTGCTTTATCGTAAAGAGGCCGCTTTTTTACTGAAAAAAGAGCCTTTTATTTTAGCGATGATTGGCGGGGTGATTTATTGCCTGTTTGCCTATAGTGCTTTTCACTACGCACCTACCGCCCATGCTGCAATTTTCTTGAATGGCTGTATTCCGATCTGTACCGCGATCATGGCTTTTTTTCTGATGGGGCAGGCTTTTGATAAACATACCTGGGCCAGCCTGATCATTATGATTGTAGTATTGTGTCTCATGAGTATGCTGATGTATCGGGAAACTGGTGTGGCCTTTGGGGCAGGGGACGGGCTGTTTTTTATCAGTGCCATACTTTGGGCGATTTTTACCGTTTTATTGCGTAAATATCAGCTAACTGCATGGCAGGCAATGTGTGGGGTCGCGATCTGGTCGGCAGTGATATATGTGCCGATTTATCTGCTATTTTTACCGAAAAATTTGAGTGTGCCTGAACCCAAGCATTTACTGTTTCAGACCATTTTTCACGGCATATTTGTGGTGATTATTGCCACTTTAAGCTATGTAGAAGCCATCAAGCGTCTTGGTGCATTTAAGGCAGGCAGTATTACCAATCTTGCACCTTTTATTGCGGCAATTCTGGCTGTACCTTTATTAAATGAAACTTTAAGTCTGGCCATGGTCTGTGGCCTGATGGGTATGGCAGTTGGGGCCTTACAGCCGTGGCGCTGGTTACAGCATCAGGACAGTCTGAGCCGAAAATTGGCAGAACAAAAAAAGCAGTCTTAATCAGACTGCTTTTTTTATGCTTCAGCTGGCTGCCATGTTTAAATATTTTTGATGTAATGGTCTGAGATGAGCATAGAGATGATCCAGATGACCATCATTTAGGACAATATCATCGGCCATGGTCTGCTTTTGTTCGCGGGACATTTGGGCAGCAATGATATTGCGAATTTGTTCGATATTCTGGCCGTCACGTTGTGAGGCCCGCTCAATTTGCAGTTCGATGGTGGCATCAATCAGCAAGGTATGCTGGGTGAGTTCGTGCTGATTGGTCTCAAATAAAAGTGGTGAAACCAGAATGGCATAGGGACTTTGCGCAGCATGTAGTTGCTGGATAATGGAAGTACGAATTGCCGGATGGGTAATACTTTCCAGAGTTTTGCGTGCTTCAGGAGACTGGAAGATATATTCACGCAAGGCACGACGATTCAGTGAGCCATCGGCAAGCAGTACCCAATCGCCAAAAGCCTGCTGAATCTGGGTCAGTGCAGGCTGCCCAATTTCGACCACTTCACGCGCTACCACATCGGCATCGACTACCGTGATCCCTTGTGCTTCAAACCACTGACTGGCAGCAGACTTGCCACTGCCAATCCCACCAGTTAAACCGAGTACAAATTTCAATTTATTGACCTAAATACACTTTCATAATTTGTTCACCCCAAAGAAAAGCAATCCAGCCGGCAATCGCAATATAGGGACCAAAAGCAAAAGGCTGATTTTCCTTGCGGACTTTTAGCAGAATGATACCGATAATCGCACCTACTAGGGAAGACAGCAACACAATTAAAGGCAGTAATAATGGACCCATCCAGGCACCCAAAGCCGCTAGTAATTTAAAATCGCCATAACCCATGCCTTCTTTACCGGTGATGATTTTAAACAGGTAATACACTATCCATAGACACAGAAAACCAATGATATACCCCCAAATGGCAGAGCTTGGGGAGGTATAGAGTGCATAACTATTTACCCCCAAACCTAGTGCAGCCAGGGGCAGGGTATAACGGTCCGGTAATAACTGGGTATCAAAATCAATAAAGGTTAGCGCAATCAGCACATAAGTCAGGATCAGGCCAAACAGCATTTGCATTGTCGGACCAAATACTGCTACGACAAGCAGTGCACAAACTGCCGTCAGCATTTCAACCAAAGGATAACGGATGCTGATAGGATTCTGGCAGTTGCTACATTTTCCGCGCAGGACCAGCCAGCTGATAACTGGGATATTCTGGTACCAGCGGATTGGCTGATAACATTTAGGGCAAGTCGAAGCGGGTTTGCTTAAACTTAATTTCGCTTCATCAATCACCGGCTGTTCTGGATGCAAAAACATCTGGCAATCGGTACGCCATTCCTGTTCCATCATCTTGGGCGTGCGGTAAATCACTACATTTAGAAAGCTGCCGATACATAAACTAAAAAGCCCAACTGCGATATACAACGCCGTTGGGTTTTGAATAAAATATTGAATAAGATCTTGCATTAAACCACAGAACCCATTTGGAAAATTGGAAGGTACATGGCAATCACTAGACCACCGACAAGCACACCGAGAACAGCCATAATTAATGGCTCCATCATCGAAGTTAAGCCGTCAACTGCATTGTCGACTTCATTTTCATAATGCGTGGCCACTTTATCCAGCATGGCATCCAGTGCACCAGATTCTTCACCAATTGCGACCATTTGGATGGCCATGGAAGGAAACTTGTTGGTGACCCGCATAGCAAACTGCAGCTGTTGACCTGTGGCGACATCTTCACGTATTTTCATCACAGCATCTTCATATACGACGTTATTGGTTGCGCCCGCAGTAGATTCCAGTGCATCAATCAAGGGCACACCAGCTGCAAAAGTGGTGGCCAAGGTACGGCTATAACGGGCAATAATCGCCTTATATACCAGATCGCCAAAAATCGGTGCCTTAAGCGCTGCTTTATCCAGAAAATCGCGAAATTTCTTGCTACGTTTTTTGGCTTCAAGAAAAGCAGTAATGATGGCTCCAATGGCAATAATCAGCAGGAACCAATATTTTTGCATCCAGTCCGACATATTGACCACCATCTTGGTAAAAGCGGGTAGATCAGCACCAAATGAAGAAAATAATTCCTGGAAAACTGGGACCACTTTGACCATCAGAATAATGGTAACGATCAACGCAACCACGACTACCGAAGCTGGATACTTCATCGCTTTTTTGATTTTTTGCTTGAGTAATTCACTCTTTTCTTTGTAAATCGCAACACGATCAAGCATGGTTTCAAGAGCACCCGACTGCTCGCCTGATTCCACCAGCGAACAGAATAATTTATCGAAGTATTGTGGGTATTTACGCAGTGCTCCAGCGAAAGTGTTACCCCCTTCGACTTCCCCTTTAATTCCCAGTACAACTTCACGCATGGATGGGTTTTCCAGACCTTCTGCAACAATTTCAAAGCCTTGTACCAGCGGTACTCCGGCTTTCATCATGGTCGCCAACTGTCGGGTAAAAATTGTAATATCCAGTGTCGAGACTTTTTTCTTCATCAAGCCTTCAAGGATATTTTTTTTCTTTTCCCGAATGGTTTTTATGCTGATGCCTTGTTTCCGAAGGGTGACCTTGGCCAGAGCCATATTTTTTGCTGGCAATTCCCCCTTGATCTTTGCCCCTTTACGATCAATTCCTTCATAGCTGAAGATCGGCATCATCTGGCCTTTCTTTACTGCTGCCATACCTTTATCCTTATTTTAGATCAGCGCCCGATCATTCGCTGGTGACACGATTGACTTCCTGTAAAGAAGTCACCCCCTGCATCACCTTGACTAAACCTGACCGGCGTAAATTGTTAAAACCTGCACGTGCGGAAGCATCGGCAATTTCAAGTGCATTGCCGTCCTCCATAATAATTCTGGAAATTTCGGGTGTTACTTTCATAACTTCATAAATACCCACACGACCCTTATAGCCTTCGCGACATTCATTGCAGCCCACCGGTTCATAAATTTGGAACTCAGGTTGCTGCAAGTCGGTTTCGGTAAAACCCATCTCCAGTAAGCTTTGTTTCGGAATATCGGCAGGTTTTTTACATTGTGAACACAACCGACGCGCCAACCGTTGTGCAATAACCAGGTTGACTGAAGTGGCAATATTGAAAGAAGGCACCCCCATATTGCGTAAACGGGTCAAAGTCTCAGGTGCACTATTGGTATGCAGTGTCGACATCACCATATGACCGGTCTGCGCCGCTTTAATCGCAATCTCTGCAGTTTCCAGATCTCGGATCTCACCGACCATTACGATATCCGGGTCTTGACGTAAGAAGGACTTTAGTGCAGCAGAGAAGGTCAGGCCGACTTTATTATTGACATTGACCTGATTAATCCCTTGCAGGTTAATCTCGACCGGATCTTCCGCTGTCGAAATATTGGTATCTTCACGGTTTAAAATATTCAGACCGGTGTAAAGAGAAACTGTTTTACCGGAACCCGTCGGGCCGGTGATCAGCAGCATCCCTTGCGGTTTGTCCAGCGCCTGCATAAACAGTTCTTTTTGTTCCGGTTCATAGCCCAGAGCATCAATCCCCAGCATCGCGCTGGATGGATCCAGAATACGCAGTACCAGCTTCTCGCCAAACAGGGTAGGGAGAGAGTTGACACGGAAATCAATGGCTTTGTTTTTGGATAATTTTAGTTTGATTCGGCCGTCTTGCGGTACCCGTTTTTCTGAAATGTCCATTTGTGACATAACCTTAAGACGTGAAGACAGGCGGTTTGCCAGCTGTAAGGGCGGGGTTGCAATCTGACGTAGAACGCCATCGACCCGGTAACGTACCCGATAGATTTTTTCATAAGGTTCAAAGTGTAGATCTGAAGCGCCCATACGGATCGCATCAATCAGCAATTTATTAATATATTTGACAATCGGTGCTTCTTCACCCTTGTTACTGTCATCCTCTTCTTTATTCGGATCAGCAGATTCGACATCAACATCCAGATCAAAGTCTTCATCGAATTCAAAAGTGCTTTCTTCGGTAAAATTCTGCTCGATCAGTTTTTCAAGTTTATTGTGTTCAACAATAATGGTTTCAATGTTGAGTTTGGTGGAAAAACGGACCGCATCAATTGCTTCAATATTGGTCGGGTTACTGATGGCAATATATAAAATACTGGAATTTTTAAAAATTGGCAGGATGCGATGCTTGGTAATCAGCTTCTCGTCAATGATATCCCGCAGGATTTGAGCAGGGTCATAAACACTGATATCAAATAGCGGTTCTCCGAATTCGACTGAAATCGTTTCGGCAATGACGGTGGGAGAAAGCTGTTGCTGGTTAATCAGCTCGGCCACAATATCTATTTTTTCCTGCTTGGCATGCGCCAAAGCACTGCGCATATCTTCAGCCGAGATTACGCCTTCCTCGACCAAACGACGAATAAATCCGGTAAATCTCGGCGACCCCTGTAAAGCTGTCATGCTATAAATGCCTACTCATCAAATTTTTTTAATTACTATATTAAAATTATACGTTTGTTACGTAAAAATGCCATAGCAAAGAGTGCTGCCACCTTCCTCATATCCAGTAAAACTATGAACTGGTTAGAAGAAGTCCCTATTTTTTTAAGTGATAACAAAAAATAACCATTTAGGATAGTCTAAACCTAGAATGAGTGATAAGAAAACTATTCTTTTAATTTTCCAATTCCGTGTAGAATGTGCCCAATTGAAAATATGTAAATGAAATAGGTTAATTATGTCGGTTTCGACGATTACCCCTTGGGTGATAGGTAACTGGAAAATGAATCCGGTGCAGGCAGAGGCATTGAGCTTGGTGCGTGGTCTTAAGAGTTTACTGGAAACAGCACCAATCTCTGAGGGTAAATGTCATCTGGGTGTGGCGCCGATGGCTATTGCGTTAAGCCAGATTCAGGCAGAACTGTCATCCGCTTCTCGTCCTATTTACACTGTAGCGCAAGATGTTTCACGTATTTCAGGAATGGGCGCCTACACCGGTGAAGTCAGTGCTGAATTACTTGCAGACAGCCAAATCCAGTATGTATTGGTAGGTCATTCTGAGCGCCGAGAAATATTTGCGGAAAATACTGACATTTTAAATGCTAAAATCAAGCATGCTTTAAGTGCCGGTTTAACCGTGATTTACTGTGTAGGTGAAAGTCTGGAACAACGTGAAGCCGGACAGGCAGAAGCGGTAGTATTGCAGCAGATTTGTGATATTGCTGCTGTAGTGGATGCTGATCAGTGGAAAAATGTCGTGATTGCCTATGAACCGATCTGGGCAATTGGAACCGGTAAAACTGCTTCTCCTGAAGATGCGCAAGCCATGCATGCACAAATCCGTCAAGGTTTAAGCCAGATTACGGGCTATGGCGAGACTATGGCGATTTTATATGGTGGTAGTGTCAAGCCGGAAAATGCAGTAGAGTTAGCAGCCTGCCCGGATATCAACGGGGCATTGGTCGGTGGTGCATCACTCAATGCTGAGTCATTCCATAAAATTGCTCAGGCATTTGCAAATACACAATAATTAGGAGTTCGGCATGCAAACTTTTGTGCTGGTAGTACATATTATCTTAGCTGTTTTGATGATTGTCTTGATTTTGGTTCAGCATGGTAAAGGTGCAGATGCTGGTGCCTCTTTCGGTGGCGGCGGTGCAGCAACAGTATTCGGAGCATCAGGTTCGGGGAATTTCATGACCCGCTTGACTGCGATTTTTACTGCGCTGTTTTTCGTAACCAGTCTGACTTTGGCGGTTCTTGCCAAGAAGCAAACCACAAATGCGTATAGTTTGTCATCAGTCCAGTCCGCACCGACTGCGCCGGTACAACCGGTTGAAACTTCACCAACTGCACCAAAAACGGCCGAATAGTTTTAATTAGTCCTTTCTTTTTTTGAGTGATGCGACTAGAATGCGTCACAGCTGCGGTGGTGGTGGAATTGGTAGACACGCTACCTTGAGGTGGTAGTGCTTTCGGGCGTGGGGGTTCAAGTCCCCCCTTCCGCACCAACTTATAATCCAGAAATTTAAGTTGGTGTATGCAGCTGAAAAACTTCTATTGATGCGGGATGGAGCAGTCTGGTAGCTCGTCGGGCTCATAACCCGAAGGTCGTTGGTTCAAATCCAGCTCCCGCTACCA
>NZ_JAYWYV010000013.1:0-81537 GCF_048147885.1 Acinetobacter sp. 228 | reverse complement strand
ACCCATGTGAGAGTAAGTCATCGCCAGCTCATTATTCAAAACACCCCCGGTCTAAAGGCCGGGGGTGTTTTTTTATGCGGGAATTTAGTCGAAAGCTTAGACACTCATTCTTTATTAAAATAAATTCTATTTATAATTTTTAAATATATCTATTTACTTTTCTATGCTGAATTTAGACCAGAAACTCTGTATCTTGATGTTAATTTGGACAATAAATCAGTATGGAGAAGATAATGTTATCGCAATTTAAAATAAAAATTTTACTTAGTTGCTGTGCTTTGGCATTTACTGCCTGTCATGCAGAGAATTCCTCCTCTAATTCTGAGACTGCTCAACAGACTTCTCCAGCTACTCATGCATCCGATTCAGTCTCTTCAAGCATGCAAAAATATAAGGTTGAACAGATTGCTCAATTTAATGAACCTTGGGCAATTGCCACCTTAAACGATGGCCGGCTGCTGATTACTGAGCGTAAAGGAAAATTGCAGC
Source organism: Acinetobacter sp. 228 (assembly GCF_048147885.1). NCBI lineage: Bacteria > Pseudomonadati > Pseudomonadota > Gammaproteobacteria > Moraxellales > Moraxellaceae > Acinetobacter > Acinetobacter sp. 228. Next base: position 81,048 of record NZ_JAYWYV010000013.1, on the reverse strand, counting down.
TCTTTGATCCCAAAAATAAGAAAAAAATCGAGGTGAAAGGCATACCTCAGGTTGCGTATGGAGGCCAAGGCGGCTTAGGTGAAGTTGCTTTACATCCAGATTTTGCAAAGAATCAGTGGGTATATCTGAGTTATGCTGAAAAGGGTCAAGGTGGATATGGTGCTGTGGTCATTCGTGGCAAACTTGATTTGAGCCAGCCTACCCTCCAATTGAAACAGATTGAACGGATCTGGACACAAATACCCAAATTTTCGGGTCAGGGGCATTATGCGCACCGAATTGTATTCGGGCCGGATGGCAAGTTATGGATCAGTTCGGGGGAACGTCAGCAATTTGATCCTGCACAGGACATGCAATCCAATGCCGGTAAAATTATTCGTCTGAATGAGGATGGTTCAATTCCTGCCGATAATCCCTTTATGAATCAGGGTAAAATTGCCCAGCAGGTTTGGAGTCTTGGACACCGTAATCCTCTGGGAATGGCGTTTGATCCCAAAGGGCAGCTTTGGGTCATTGAAATGGGACCGAAAGGCGGTGATGAACTGAACAAGATTATCAAGGCTAAAAATTATGGCTATCCTTTAGTATCAAATGGCGATCATTATGATGGCAAGCCCATTCCCGACCACAGTAGCCGTCCTGAATTCGAAGCTCCGGCACTGGACTGGACACCAGTAATTTCTCCTTCAGATTTGCTGTTTTATACCGCGAATATCTTCCCACAATGGAAAAATAAAGCGATTGCTACCGGTCTGTCTTCCAAGGCAATCGTGATTGTAGATATCACTCAGACCCCAGTGAAAGAAGTCCAGCGTCTGAATATGAAAGAACGGATTCGTGGGGCTGCCCAGGCAGAGGATGGTTCGTTATGGGTCATTGAGGATGGTCCGCAAGCCAACCTGTTAAAAATGACAGCACCTTAATCCGCTTTTTAAAGATATTGGGCTAAGAGAAATATTATCCGGAAACTGGAAAATCTCGAGATTGTAAGCTGCCGATGAGCTCTATCTCTGATTTCAGGTTGATGTCTGATACCGAGAAACGACTATTCAAGCCAAAACAAATCGTTTAAAACAAAAAAGCCTCAACATCCTGTTGAGGCTTTTCTGGATTTGCTTCTCAGATCTGACTCCTGTCTAATCTGTCAACGTCCTGTTGATTTGCGCTTTTTATTGTTGTGGTATCGCTTTGCAGACTTCCTGTCTGTCTATGCATTCACTATAGCCTTGCAGAAAAGTGAGGAATAGCCGCCAAATACTGCGCTGTATGTAGGCTAAAACGTACAGGATTTCCGTCTAATCATTAGGCACTGACATACCGAATCAGTTTATCTACAGCAGCTTTTAAATTTTTATTATCGAATTCATTGCCCTGGAAGGAATAATCTTTGTTCCGTGCAAAAATATCCCGGATTTCGATGACAGCATTAGTATCTATCAGTCCAAGCTGAGTACCCACTTGACGAATCTGGTCAATCGAACGTGAGCCATTGGTCGCACCATAACCAATATAAGCTGCCGGTTTGCCCTGCCATTCCTTGCCGAGATAGTCCAGGGCATTTTTCAGAGCTGGACTATAGCCATGATTATACTCAGGCGTGACGAAAATAAAGGCATCGCCAAGCGCAATCTTGTCTGCCCAGTCTTGCTGTTTGGGCTGATCATAAATCCCGGTCAGGGGAGGATGAGCGCCAGAAAATAGCGGAAGATCCCATTCTTTTAAATCGACAATTTCAGTTTCCAAAGTGCTAAAGGTATAACTTTTAATTTCCTGAAGTACCCAGTGTGCTACTTTAATTGCAGTACGCCCCTCACGTACGCTCCCAACCACAATATAAATTTTCATATTTAGTCCTTTTTCAGGGTCTTAATCATCAAATTAAATTAATCAGATTTCAGAAAGGTGACTAGAGATGATTTGTATCCGGAACATAAAAAAGCTCCCGAAGGAGCTTTTTTAAATCAGTCAATTAGCTGAAACTTTACATCAGTTTAACGCCTTGTTGGCCAGCAGGTGTCACTTTAAAGATTTCTACTTCAAAGGTGATATTCTTGCCTGCCAATGGATGGTTAAAGTCCACTTCGGTAATGTCATCATTGACTGATCTGACTACGCCATACAGGGTGGCCTTGGCTTTGTCTTCAAACTCGATCATGTGACCTTCGATCGGACGTTCTCCGAATTTTACCGTATCAAATTTCTGGATGTTTTCTGGATTCCATGGCCCAAAAGCATCTTCTGGTGGCAGGCTGACCGTGCGACGGTCACCGGCACGTAAACCAATCAGTGCTTTTTCAAAACCAGGCAGTAGATTGCCATCGCCAATCACCAGGCTGACCGGTTCTTCACGGCTACGGGTATTGTCAATTTCCACGCCATTTTCGATTGCGACAGAAAAGTGCAGCTCGACTTTAGAACCGTCTGCAACCCGGGTTTCTTCGTTGGGATGAATAAAATCAGTCATGTTGTGCTTGCGCCCGTTGAATTCGATGTTTTTCTAAGAAAAAGGTATCAATCAGCATCAGAATAGTACCTATAGTAATGGCACTGTCTGCGATATTGAAAGCAGGGAAGTGGCTGTTCTGGTAATACACATGAATAAAATCGACCACATAGCCGAGGCTGATCCGGTCAATCAGATTACCGATGGCACCACCCAGGATCAGGGCAATCGCCAGCGGCAAGATTTTCATGTCTTTTGGCATACGCATCAGCCAAAACACGAAGACCACAGACACTAAACCTGCCAGTGAAGTAAAGAAATAGCGTTGCCAACCACCGGCATCGGACAGAAAACTAAAGGCAGCGCCATAGTTATGTAGCAGTGTCCAATTTAAAAAGGGCAGTACAGGAACAGGATCTGCATAATTCAGATTTGTCACTGCAATCCATTTGGTCCATTGATCCAGAATGATCGCCAGAATGGCCAGTCCAATCCACCATAAATTATGTGGATAGAACTGGAATAAGCCCTTTTTTGTGCGGGTATTAGGCATATTTTCTCTCTTCGCCTTGGCCTGTAGGAAGGTTAATGATACAACGGCCGCATAGCCCAGGATGTGAGCTATGTGTATTCACATCTGGAAGAACATGCCAGCAGCGTACACATTTTTCGCCATCTGCCGCAGAAACTTTCACGTGAAGACCTTCAAGATCAGATGCTTCACCTTGAGCTGCATCAAACTCATTCACCAGCACTTGTGACGTAATCAATACGAAACGAAGTTCGTCACCCAATTTATCAAGTACCGCTTTCAGTTCGTTCGACGCCCAAAGTTCAACTTTGGCTGACAAGTTGGAACCCACTGTTTTCGCAGTACGCGCTGTTTCGATAAACTTGTTCACCGCAGATTTCACCGCAATCAGGGTTTGCCATTCCGCTTCTGTCACGATGTTGGCTTCAGTCGCTACAGGAATGTCATACCATTCCGCAGTAAACACATATTTCTCTGTTTGCTCAGGAATTAATGGCCAAGCTTCTTGTGCTGTGAAGCTCAAGATCGGTGCCATCCAGCGCACGAATGCCTGTACCAAGTGATACAACGCAGTTTGTGCAGAATGACGTGCTTGTGAGTCTGCTTTGGTGGTGTACTGACGGTCTTTGATGATGTCGAGGTAGAAACCACCCAGGTCATTAATACAGAAGTTAGTCAAGGCGCTGGTGACGATATGGAAATTCATATCTTCATAGGCTTGCTGAACAGTTTTCTGTACCTCAGCTGCACGTTGCAGGATGTATTGATCCAGTGCGATCAACTGATCGACTGGCAATGCATCGGTAGACGGTTTGAAGCCATTCAGGTTTGCCAACAAGAAACGCAAGGTGTTACGGATACGGCGATAACCATCAGAGGCACGGCTAAAGATTTCCTTACCAGCCGTCATTTCATAACGGTAATCCGCAGAGGCGATCCAGAAGCGTAAGCCATCTGCACCCATATCTTTAATGATGTCTTGCGGTGTGATGACGTTACCGATTGATTTTGACATCTTACGGCCTTTTTCATCGACCACGAAACCGTGGGTCAGCAGACCTTTATATGGCGCACGTTCATTGATCGCAATCGACGTTAACAAAGACGATTGGAACCAGCCACGGTGTTGGTCAGAACCTTCCAGATATAAATCAGCAGGATCAGTCAGTTCTTCGCGTTCACGAAGTACCGCAAAGTGTGTTGTACCCGAGTCAAACCATACGTCCAGCGTATCGCGTACCGCGTTGTAGTGTTCAGCATCATCGCCGATGAACTCAGATGCATCACGGTTGTACCAGCCGTCAATCCCTTCCTGTTCGATCAGTTTCGCGACTTCTTCGATCAGTTCAGGTGTACGTGGATGCAATTCATTAGTGTCTTTATGCACGAAGAACGGAATTGGCACACCCCAGGTACGTTGACGCGAGATACACCAGTCCGGACGGCCTTCGATCATCGCCTGAATCCGGTTTTTACCCCAGTCCGGCACAAAGCTGATCTCATTTTCGATTGCGTTTAATGCGCCTTGACGTAAACCTTTTGCATCCATGCTGATGAACCATTGTGGTGTCGCACGGAAGATAATTGGAGTTTTATGACGCCAGCAGTGTGGGTAGCTATGTTTGATGACGACATGTGCCCAAAGCTTGCCTGCTCCAGTCAAGGTTTCAATAATTTTGGGGTTGGCTTTGTAGATATGCTCGCCTGGAAAGATTGGCGAGGTTGGTAAATACACACCATTTCCGCCGACCGGGTTGTCTACTTTAAGGTTATAAATCAGGCCAACTTTATAATCGTCTACACCATGGCCCGGTGCAGTATGAACGGCACCTGTACCACTGGTTGCAATCACGTGTTCACCCAAAATAACGGGAACTTGACGGTCGGCAATCAGAGGGTGCTGTAATTGTAAGTTTTCAAGTTTGCTGCCTGTAAAGTCAGCAAGAACTTCAAAAGACTCGAAGCCATAGCGTTCTGTTGCTGATGCAACCAAATCTTTTGCAAGAATAAGGTTTTGTGCCACTTTATTTTCACCAACGGCTTTCACCAATTGGTATTCAATCTCTGCATGCAGAGCAACGGCCTGGTTGGCAGGTAGCGTCCAAGGTGTCGTGGTCCAGATCACGATGTCCGTTGAATCGGTAACGGTTACACCCAAGCGTGCAGATAAATCAGCTAAATCTACAACGGTAAAACCCACATCAATCGCGTCGGATTTTTTATCTTCGTATTCAACTTCTGCTTCAGCCAGAGATGAACCACAGTCCAGACACCAGTTCACCGGTTTCAGACCCGGTTCGATATGGCCTGCTTTGGCAATGGCACCAAGCGAACGTACGATATCCGCTTCCTGTTTGAAGTTCATGGTCAGGTACGGATTGTCCCAGTCGCCGAACACGCCCATACGCACGAAGTCTTTTTTCTGTAATTCAACTTGTGTGTAGGCATATTCACGGCAGGCTTTACGGAAAGTTGAAGCATCGACTTTTACGCCGACTTTACCGACTTTTTCTTCGACTTTGAGTTCGATTGGCAGACCATGACAGTCCCAGCCCGGTACATACGGCGCATCAAACCCGTCCATGACACGGCTTTTGATAATGATGTCTTTTAAAACTTTATTGACTGCATGGCCCAAATGGATTTGACCATTGGCATAAGGAGGGCCGTCATGAAGCACGTATTTTTTCTTGCCAATACGCGATGCACGAATCTGCTGATAAATGTTGTCGGCATACCACTCTTCTAACCATTTCGCTTCACGTACTGCCAAATTTGCCTTCATTGCAAAGTCAGTACCTGGGAGGTTCAGCGTGGCTTTATAGTCCACTGCATTTTCAGGAGTTTGCTTATCGCTCATGCAAGTCGTCTTCCAATCTAATCAGTTTATGTCACTGACACGTTTTACAATAAAAATATGGGATATTAAAAGGGAAAAGTGGGGTGATTTCGACGAAACTCAAGCAGTTTCTCGACATCATCATCAATTCCGGCTTTTAGCGCTTCAAGCGAAGGATAGTCCTTTTCGCCATGTAAATAGTTTAAGAACGTCACCCGCATCAACAGGCCATACAGATTAGCAGAAACATCTGGAAAATGTACTTCTAATCGCCATTCCGGATGCGCTTGTTTAATGGCTGGACGGGTGCCGACATGACCTGCCCCAAACAGGGCCGTCGGTTCATAGCCTGGAATACCTGTTTGCGCTGGAGTATCAGCTTTTACCTTGTCTTTTAAGGATAAGGTTTCGCAAATAACCTCAACTCCGTAAATCCCCTTCAGGCAGGGCTTATGGCGGTTGAGGCGGATATTGATGGTTGGAAAATCAAGGGTTCGACCAATCTGATCGCCATACTGTACCCGCCCGGTAATACTGTAAGGACGGCCCAGCAGCTGTGCGGCCAGAGCCAGATCACCTGCGAGCAAAGTCTGGCGAATCCGGGTAGAACTGACCCGTTCACCATCCAGAGCAATGGTATTTAAATTGGTGACTTCAAAGCCATAATTGCGCAGAAATTCGCTGTTGCCCTGGCGGTTTTTACCAAAGTGAAAATCATCACCCAAGACCAGATGCTGCGCATTGAGTTTTTCTTTTAAAATATCGGCAAAGGCTTCTGCGGTCAGGCTGCGAAAGCTATGGTCAAATTTTGCCACAGCAATATAGTCCACACCCAGTTCAGTCAGGTATTCAACTTTTTCACGCAGTGATGAAATACGCGGTGGCGCTTCATAACCTTTAAAGTATTCAAGCGGTTGTGGCTCGAAAATCATTACTACAGATTTTAAACCCTGTGCTTTGGCCACCTGTTGCAGCTGACGGATCATGGCCTGATGACCTAAATGCACGCCGTCAAAATTACCGATAGTCACGGCAGTTTTGGGTAACTTGGAATGAGACGCTAAAGCATTTAGACGGAGCAGCTGCATGGGCAAATCAAGTGCTTAGAAATTTCGAGAGGCTATATATTGCCATAATCTCAGCGTTTCGTCTTGTTGTTGTGTTTTTAGACAATAAAATTAATGCAATGATGAATTTATAATCAATTAAATTGATAATAAAAATGAATATTAATCAATTTAATTTATATTCAATTATTCGTATGATGGTTCTAACATCCTTTCAGAGTGAAGCTGATGAAAAAGCCATTTGCCGATTTAAATCGAGTTTCTGACCTGATCCGTGAGTTCACACCGAACTGGTTCACAGTAACCATGGGTACCGGTATTGTCGCTTTAATCATCGCAGAATCTCCGCTGGCATCTGAGCTTTTCTGGCAAATGGGTGCCGGGCTTTGGCTTTTGAATATTATCTTATTTGTTGCTTTCCTGAGTCTTTATGCACTGCGCTGGATTTATTACCCAGTTGAAGCCAAACAGATTTTTCAGCATCCAAATATGAGTTTATTTTTGGGTGCAATCCCGATGGGGCTTGCCACAATCATCAATGGCTTTCTTAAATTTGGTATTGTTCAAATGGGCGATATTGCCGTACAGATTGCAGGACTACTTTGGTATGTCGATGTTGCACTTGCGGTTGTGATTGCGTGGGCCGTGCCATTTTTTATGTATAGCCGGCAGAAGCATGAGTTTAAAAGCATGACAGCAGTGTGGTTGCTGCCCATCGTGGCATGTGAGGTTGCTGCAAGTAGTGGGGGATTGTTATTGGCCCATCAGGAGCCAACTCAACAGAGCGTCATGATTCTACTCGGCAGCTATATGCTGTGGGGAATTTCAGTTCTGCCTGCATTTGGAATTCTGAGCATTTTAATGTTGCGTCTGGCTTTACATCAGTTACCTGAAAAAGAAATGGCCATTAGCAGTTGGCTTGCCCTTGGGCCAATTGGTACAGGTGCATTGGCATTGTTATTACTGGGTCATCAGGCACCGCAAGTGTTGGCAGTGATAGATCAATACAGACTGGGGCTATTTTTAGAACAGGTGGGTATTATGGGTGCCTTAATCCTGCTTGGCTTTGCTGTCTGGTGGTTTGGTATCGCCTTATTGACTACCTTATCTCATGCCAGAAAGCAGTTGCCCTTTAACTTGGGCTGGTGGGGACTCACCTTTCCAATCGGTGTATTTACTTTGGCGATATTTAATCTAGCTGCCGCACTAGAGCTTCAATTTTTATATGCGGTTGCTTATGCACTGGGAGGTGTATTAGTCATGTTATGGATACTGGTTGCAACTAAAACGGCAGCGGGTTTTTACCATGGAAATTTAATCTTTTCACCTTGCCTTAAACAGTATTTGCAAAAGCAGCAAATTGCGAAGGCCACAGAAAAATAAGAATGCAATTCCCTGTATGACTGGGCATTTAAAATGATGCAGCTCAGGCTGCCTTGTGCTGCTGTTTTATGGTATATCACTGCCCATACAGCGCAGGAGACGATTGTGAGTCAAGAAATTGCATTAATCATGGCACTTCCGAATGAGTCTAAAGGCTTGTTTGAAGCAGAAGGTATTGAAGTACATTACAGCGGGATTGGCAAAATTAATGCGGCCTTTAAAGCCTTTGAAGTGATTCAGAAGACGGGTTGCACTACCTTACTGAACTTGGGTACAGCAGGGAGTACGCATTTTAATGCACACGAACTGATTGAAGTGAGCCAGTTTGTACAGCGTGATATGGATGTTTCACCACTTGGTTTTGAAATCGGCGTTACACCGATGGATCAGCATTTCCCGGGTGCTATTGAGCTGGAATCGTTCTTTGAACATTTGCCGAAAGGGATTTGCGGGACAGGTGATAGTTTTGAAACCAGCATATCGAAAGTCACGTGTAATCTGGTTGATATGGAAGGCTATGCTTTGGCAAAAGTCTGTAAAAAACTGGGTGTTCGCCTGATTTCAGTCAAATATATCAGTGATGGTGCCAATGAAACTGCGCATCTGGACTGGGAAGAGAATCTGTTGCTGGGTGCGAAGAAGTTATTAGATTTATATCGAATGGTAAAATAAAAGGGAGGCTCAAGTTTGCTCGGCGACCATAGGAGCTATGGCCGTATGCCAATCATAAGTGCGCTTATTGATCCTTACGTGGGATCACGCCATATAACATCATGTTTACCGTATGCTGGATAATGCGTTGCTGCATGCTGCGGTTACGCAAGGTTTTACCTGTGACCATTTCCATCTGGATGGAGAAATCTGCATAGTTTTGGGTGATGGCCCAAATATTCAGAATCAGTAATTCAGGATCAATATTCGCAGAGATTTTGCCTTGTTCCTGCCAGTTGGAAATCACTTTGGCTTTGCGCTTCACCAGTTTTTTCAGTGGACCTTTTAAAATCTCCAGAATATGCGGTGCGCCTTGAATCACTTCTAAAGCAAATAAACGCGATGCTTTAGGCTGGGTACGCGACACTTCAATTTTTTGCATCAAATAATTGGTGATCGCTTCTTCAGGTTCAAGTTCTGCTTCAAGGGTTTGTAAAGGCGCCAGCCATTTTTGTAGAACGGTGGTTAATACCTCGACATACAAGGCTTCTTTATTTTCATAATAATAGAAAATATTCGACTTATGCATTTCTGCAATTTGTGCGATTTCATCCAGACTTGCCCCACTAAAACCATATAGGGAAAATACATCTAGTGCAGCATTTAGCAGCTGATTGCGCTTTTGAGTGCTCTTTTTTTGTTCCATTAGCAAATATAAAAACAATTAAAAAAAGGGAATCTTTAATTGTACGGCAAATCATCAGATTTGTGCACACAGTCACAGGCTAATTTTTTGAATAATGATGATTTATTCTCTAGATTAATATTTAAAACAGGCTAGATCCGTCCACACAAATAAAATTCAAGTTTCTGAAAATATTTCATTTTCTTATTGGTCTTGTTGCTAAATGACAGAGGAGAGCGAAGTTCAAAGGACGGAAATTGAAGTATATCGGATTAAACTTAAGATAATTTTTAAGCATCAAACCCGTAACCCTGTGTGATTTTGGGTTTGATCCAAGCTTCAGGTTGCTAAAACCGCTTTTAGGACCTGCTGTTCCAGTTCTGCAAATTTGACACTTTTTTGCCGGGGACGAGGTAAATTAACCCTAAACTCTTTGGCAATATGGCCTTTGTCCAGCAAGATAATCCGGTCTGCCAATTGCACGGCTTCACTGACATCGTGGGTCACCAGAATGGCGGTAAAACCTTGTTCGGTCCAGAGACGCTCAATCAGGCTTTGCATTTCCAGTCGTGTCAGGGCATCCAGGGCGCCGAGTGGTTCATCCAGCAGCAGAATACGCGGCTGATGCGATAATGCCCGCGCCAAGGCGGTACGTTGCCGTTGTCCTCCGGAAAGCTGTGAAGGCCAGAGTCCAGCTTTTTCTTTGAGGCCGACTTTTTCCAGCATTTGCGAAGCTTTGGCATGCTGCTCCTTCGGTAAACCGAGTTGCACATTCTGTTCGATGCTGCGCCAGGGCAACAGGCGAGGGTCCTGAAACATCACCCGGATATCATCTGCAGTAATGCCTTCACGAATATGCCGGGCGGACTTAAACTTGATTTCGCCATAGCTCTGTTTTTCTAGGTCAGCGATCAGGCGCAATAAGGTACTTTTACCACAACCACTGCGACCGACAATCGCCAGAAATTCACCTGGCTGGATATGCAGGTCCAGGTCTTGCAGAACTTTGACCGAACCGTAAAATTTGTGCAGCTGTTCAATGATAATTTCGGCACCAAGCACTGTAGCAGGATTGATCTCTGCCGCAGGTTGCTCCAGTGGTCTAATCGGGTCATTGGCATGACGCCCTAAACTGAGATCAGTCATCACATGCTCCTTATTTATTCTTTATTTTTGATACCCGGCATGCCAGCGCAGCAGGAATCGTTCTAAAGCTACTGCCAGGACATCGGCCAGTTTACCCAGCAGGGCATACAGTAAAATACCTACCAGAACCACATCGGTTTGCAAGAATTCACGTGCATTCATGGTCATATAACCAATACCGGACTGGGCAGAAATAGTTTCAGCAACAATTAACAGTACCCAGACCAGACCCAGAGAAAAACGCAGGCCGACCAGAATTGATGGCATCGCACCCGGCAGAATAATTTCTCTATATAGCTGCCAGCGAGTTAAACCATAGCTTTTTCCCATCTCGATTAACTGTGGATCAACCGAGCGGATGCCGTGATAAGTATTGATATAAATTGGGAAAAATACCCCAATCGCCACCAAGAACAATTTGGCGGATTCATCAATCCCGAACCATAAGATCACTAGGGGAATGAGTGCCAGTGCAGGAATATTGCGGATCATCTGCAAGGTCGTATCGAGCAGGGTAGAGGCAGTTCTGGATGAGCCATTTAACAGTCCCAGTAATAGACCCAAACCACCACCCACCAATAATCCGCTGATGGCACGTCCTGCACTGACTTGCACATGCGTCCACAGTTCACCGCTGAGCAATAAATTCCAGAAGGCTAAAACCACGGCACTTGGTGCAGGCAGAATCCGGCTTTCCAGCAGGCCTGTGCTAGAGGCAATTTGCCAAACTGCAATCAAGAAAATTGGAACCAGCCAGGGCAGCAGGTGCTGCCCCAGAATTGTTCCACGTGAAACCGGCTTTTGGGCCAGGGTTTCAACGGAAACGACTTTTGACATTAAGCAGACTCCTGAATTTTCTCAGCCTGCTTGTTTTCGTCCGGTGTGTAGTTGTTCGCCACGATTTCACCAAATGGACCGGTCAAGTTTGGTTGAGTGAGTTTTTGCTGGGTTTCCAGTGGAAGTAAAGGGAATACTAGTTCGGCAAAACGGATTGATTCTTCCAGATGTGGGTAGCCTGAGAAAATAAAGGTACTGATTCCCAGATCTGCATATTCCTGGATACGTGCAGCGACAGTTTCTGGATCGCCGACCAGTGCCGTACCGGCACCACCACGTACCAGACCTACACCTGCCCACAGGTTCGGAGAAACTTCGAGTTTGCTGCGGTCGCCGTTATGCAGTTCTGCCATACGGCGCTGACCGACCGAGTCCATGGATTTAAACTTGGCTTGGGCCGCAGCGATAGTGGCATCATCCACATATTGAATCAGTTCTTCAGCCGCCGCCCAGGCCTGCTCATTGGTTTCGCGTACGATCACGTGTAAACGGATCCCGTAATTCAGTTCACGACCTTTAGCTGCAGCCTTGGCTTTTACCACTGCAATTTTCTCTTTGACTGCGGCCGGTGGCTCGCCCCAGGTCAGGTAGGTGTCGACCTGATCCGTAGCCAGTTCAATGGCATCATCCGATGAACCGCCAAACCATAAAGGTGGATGTGGTTGCTGAATTGGTGGATACAGCAATTTTGCCTCATCGACACTTAAGCGTTCGCCATGGAAACTAAAGCTTTCCCCAGTATGTGAACGTTTTAAAATTTCACGCCAGATGGTGGTGTATTCGGTCGCCGTTTTATAGCGGGTTGTGTGATCTTCATAGACGCCATCACCTTTTAGCTCCAGCTCGTCACCGCCAGTCACCAGATTGAGCAGCACCCGGCCATTGGATAAACGGTCAAAGGTTGCAGCCATGCGTGCAGCCAGTGCCGGGGTGGTCACGCCCGGACGCAGGGCCACCAGGAATTTTAATTTTTTGGTCGCGTCAATCAGGCTGGCTGCGGTTAACCATGGATCTTCACAAGAACGGCCGGTTGGAATCAGGACACCTTCATAACCTAAGTTATCTACCGCAACGGCAATCTGCTTCATGTAGGCATGATCTACAACACGTGCGCCCTTGCTGGTGCCTAAGTAACGACTGTCGCCATGAGTGGGGATAAACCAAAAAATTTTCATGTGATATTCCTTAAATTAAATCATCTTGTTTGCTAATTAATGTGTGGCTGCTGGCGACCAGATCTGTTGCTGGACGCTGATGGTTTTGGGAATCAGTTGAACCTGCTGGAAGAGATTGGCAATATTCTGTTGGGCTTTGATCACTTCCGTCGTTAAAGGCTGAACCGGCGAAGGTTTAAGACGACGCTCAAATGCAAGCTTTGCCACTTCTGGTTTCAGACCGGTACTTTTCTGATAAATATCTAGGGCTACAGCCTGGTTTTTAAGAATCCACTGGTCAGAGGCATTTAAAGCCTGAATAAACTTCTCAGGACTATCCGGATGCTTCTGAATAAATTCGGGATTGCCGATATAAAAGGAGTAGGTTTGCGGAAAGTCACTGGATTCAATCAGCAGCTTAACCTGGCTGTCGAACTCGGCTGCGCCCAGGAAGGGATCCCAGATTGCCCAGGCGTCAATGGCTTTTTTGTCAAAAGCAGCACGTGCATCCGCGGGTGGAAGCCAGACGGCTTGAATCTCTGACCAGCTTAAGCCGGCTTTTTCCAGAGTTTTGGCCAGAAGTTCATGGGCACTTGAACCTTTCTGCACCGCGATCCGTTTTCCTTTCAACTGTTGAATCGTCTGGATGGCACTGTCTTTCGGCACGACCACGGCCAAAGAGTTTCCAGCCACTTTTTCAAAGGCCACATAGCTCAGGGCTTTGTCTGCAGCCTGTGCAAAAATGGGTGGGGTATTCCCTACATAGCCATAATCCACTGCACCGACTGCCAGTGCTTCCAGCATTTGTGGGCCCGCCGGAAACTCTTTCCACTCAATTTTGGCATTGGGAAATTGTTGTTCTAACAGTTTTTCATTGCGTGCTACCAGCAGATTCAAGGCTGATTTCTGAAAGCCAACCGCAATGCTTTGTACCTGTTGTGCTGCTTTGGTTTCTGCAGCAGCTGTTTGCTGTGGTTCCTGTTTCTGGCAGCCAGTCAGACTAAAGCTCAATAACGCTAAGCTGATATAAGAAACTGTTTTTAAATGACTCATTTTTATTCTCGAAGTATTCTGCTGTTATTTAATAATTGCTGCATCAATATTCAGCTTTTGTGGAATCAGCTGCTGCACATAAAACGCATCGGCGACCTGTTGCTGTTTTTGAATCACGTCAGTCGTGAGGGGTTTAACACCGAAGCCCATGCGTGAAATAGAGGTTTTTAAGACATCGACGGCCAGACCTGTCGGTTTTTGCAGGAGCTGAGCAGCAGCATCCTGATTTTTTGCCACCCAGTCCGTGGTCAGGTTCAATTCATTGACAACTGCCTGTACCACCTGAGGATGGCTTTCTGCGAACTTGCGATCTGCCAGATAGAACTGGTGGTTGCTCACTACATTTTCACCACTGGCAATGACACGCGCACCAATCTGATGTTCAGCAGCTGCAAAAAACGGATCCCAGATCACCCAGGCATCGACTGCACCACGTTCAAATGCAGCACGTGCATCGGAAGGGGGTAAATAAATTACTTCGATATCATCAAGGCCAAGCTGGTTGGCTTCCAGAACTTTTAACAGTAAGTAATGCACATTTGAACCTTTGTTCAGGGCCACCCGTTTGCCTTTCAGATCCTGAATGGACTGGATTGGTGAATCTTTCGGTACAATTAAGGCTTCGGCTTTAGGTGCTTGCGGCTGATTGGCCACATAGACCAGATTTGAGTTGGCCGCCTGAGCAAAAATCGGCGGTGCTTCACCAGCTTCACCAAAAGAGACGCTGCCAACGTTCAGTCCTTCAAGCAGTTGCGGACCAGCAGGAAATTCTACCCATTTCACATTGATCCCTTGTTGCTTCAAGGTCGTTTCCAGCGTGCCGCGTTCTTTTAAAATCGGTAATACGCCGTATTTTTGAAAACCGATATTCAGGGTAAGGGTATCTTCTTTTTTCGAGCAGCCTGAAAGCATCATGACACCCGCCATCGCAGTACCGAGTACCACAGTCTTGGTTAAAAACTGAACATGAGATTGGCGCATGAATCAAAACTCCCGAAAATGACAAACTAGTGAATGAAAACTTAGGGACACGCTAATCGTTTTTGTTTTTCTAAAAAAATAACTATTCAGGAATTTCTAATGAAGAAAAAAGATAAATAAAAAAGCGCAAAACTTATGCGAAAAAGTGATTTATATAAAAATGAATATTTACTATTTAAATTAATCAAACTTATGAAATTTATAATTATTTTTTTAAATATAATCTGCTGATATATTTAGCTGAAAAGCAGCAATACAATCTTAACAACTAAATCAAAATTACAAGATATCTTTATCTGAAATTAAGCTAAGGCACCAAAAGAAAAAGTCACTTTAAAGTGACTTTTTGCAAACAATAGAATTGCGTTGATAATTATAAAAAGCCTGACGGGCATCCGGCAGATCATCGACTGACGCCGGTTCAAAGCCCTGTTCTAGAAACCAGTGCGCGGTGCGGGTAGTTAGAATAAACAGCTGCTGAATCTGCATGCTTTTGGCTTTTTCTTCAAGATAATGCAGGATCTGGCTACCCCGATTGGACTGGCGATAACTTGGATGAACCGCAACACAGGCAATTTCTGCAGAACGCAATTCATCTCCTGTCGTCGGAATTGGATAAAGGGCGGCACAGGCCAGAATCATGCCGTCCCGTTCGATTACAGCAAACTGGTTGATTTCATTTTCCAGACGTTCCCGGGAACGATAGACCAGAATGCCTTCTTCTTCCAATGGACGTAGCAGACTGATCAGGCCACCGACATCCTGAATATCGGCCATACGCACTTCTTCATAATGTGCATCGGTGACCAGAGTACCGGAACCATCCCGGGTGAACAGTTCTTCTAGCAGGGCACCATCATAGGCATAAGAAATCAGGTGCACCCGATGGACGCCGTTCATGGAGGCTTCTTGTGCGGCTTTTAGCTGTAATCCTCTTTCAGGTGCATCTTGCAGCGGAATATAGTCATTCAGTTGTTGCGGCGTGACTTCCCGTTTGAGCTGGCCGTTACGATCTATCAAACCATGCTGCTTGCCCAGAAAAATCAGTTTATCTGCCTTGAGCCGAATTGCAGTTTTGGTCGCGACCTCTTCAGCAAGCAGATTAAAGACTTCTCCGGTGGTGGAATAACCCGTCGGGCCAAGTACCACAATATTATGATTGTCCAGATGGCGCTGAATCGCATCGGTATCGATCGCGCGGACTTCACCGGTCAGTTGAAAATCAATACCATCACGAATGCCATAAGGCTTGGCAGTGACAAAATTCCCCGAAACGGTATCAATGCGGGCACCATACATGGGTGAATTGGCCAGTCCCATCGACAGCAGTGCTTCAATTTGCAGACGGATTGAGCCGACAGCACTCATCACGCAGCTTAAAGATTCACGTGTGGTGACCCGACGCTGCTGGTAAAAAGGGGTGGTAATCTGGTTTTGGGCCAGATTCTGGTTAATTTGCGGACGAGCGCCATATACCAGAATCAGCCGAATCCCCAATGAATGCAACAAGGCAATATCATGAATAATATGCTGAAAGTTGTCATTTAAAACGGCTTCACCATCAAACATGATCACAAAGGTTTTGTTGCGGTGCGCATTGATATAAGGCGCAGAATTGCGAAACCAGTGCACATATTGCAGTGTTGTGCTTTGTGACGTGTCTGCCGAAGTCATGCCTGAGCCTATTTCAATGATGAGATCCAACTTTGATTCTAATGAAAAAAAACGCAAGTGGAAGTACAGATATAAAAAAACACCTGAAGGGGAACTTCAGGTGTCTGCAAGACGAGCAGTAATGGAGAAAGATTAGTTCATGATCCGTACGATTTTATTGGTACGCTCATTCACCAGAACATAGTCATTGTTGACTTTATACCACTGCTGGAAACGGCCGGTATTCGGTAGACGACGTGCTTCACGATCACTCACTTCAAAACGTTTGTTGTCGTATTGACGTGGTAAAGTTTGCCCTACGCGCCAGTCACGGCTTGGATTGACTACACGGTTGTTATGACGGCGGTCATCATTCCATTTTTTACTATCTTTGGCATCCCAGTGTGGTGCCGATTTATGCGGATTATGGTCATAACGTGAGTCATGCTGTGGTGCTGCCATTGCAGAAGTAGCTAACAAAGCACTGAGAGATAACGCAACTGTAGTTAAAACTTTTTTCATGGCTCTCACCTAAAAATGTAAATCTAATTTCGATGAGACTAAATTAGCGAACAAGTGCATAGAAAGCATGAGGGCTATTTAGTTAAAATGTTAAATTCGTGAAGAAATTTAGAAGATGGTTGCGCTAGAGCTAGATAAGCACAGGACAGCGTAATCATAGGCAATTGGAAAAATCAGTGACCTAAATAAAAAAGGCCCAAACAATGTTGGGCCTAGAGCATGAGATGTAATTTAGTCACCAACAATACGGATAATATTGTTATTTTCTGAATCGACCAGAATATAGTCGTTATTGACTTTGTACCATTGCTGCTTGCGATCAGGTCGAGGCAGGCGATGATCTTTGTATTCGACTTTATAGCCATTACCACGATAATGCTGCGGCATTACATAACCTGGCTGCCATCTGAGCTGTTGTAGACGTTTCACTCCGCGTTCTTCCCGCATACGACGGTTATCCTGCTGCTCTTGAGGAGCCTCGCGGAACTCGCGGCCTTTTTTCTTGTCTGCGCCATAATGCGAATCATCATTGAAATGAGGGGCAGCGATGACGACATTGCTCAGCATGAATGTACTGCAAGAAATTGCCAGTGCCATCAAAACCTTTTTCATGTTGAACCCTCATTAAATTGTTCACTTTCTACAGTACCTAATGTACGGAAAAATTGCAGAGAAACTGTGAAGAACAGGCACAAGTTTTATAACAAATGCAGAGATATTATGATGATGTCATAATATCAGACTGCGGTCTTGATCATAAGGCTCGGTATAAAGAGCTATGTTCTTATCTGATCAAAGCGAGGGCAAACATGCAAGCTAAAATCGATGATTTTGTTCAAAAAAGCAGCATTGAAGCACTCGTAAAATAATCAATCCTCTACTGAAATGGCAGAAAATTTTATCGGTTTATCTCAAGATTAATTCCATTGTTCTGCTAGACCCTGTAAGGAGTGAATCGCTTCAGCGACTGATTCCGCTTGCAGGGCATCATCTAATGCCACAATCAGGGCCTGTGATAATTGTAATTGTTCAATCTGATGAATTGTTTCAATTTTTCGTTTCTGATCAGCCATGCTGTACTCCTGTCTGATCTATCTGGCGATATAAGAAGCATAGTTCATATAGATTTATTTGGAAAACCGTATAATTTTATAAAAATGATGCGAAAATTCGATTAATAAACTCTTTTTTTAAAAAATCAGCTAAAAAAAGAGCACTTTTAAAAAGTACTCTCTATATAAATTGCTTGGCTTTTAATAAGCGTAGTTCAGGTCAGTATAATCCGTTAGTGATTTCTGTACATGCGCCTGAATAAAGGCACGTACATCCTCGGCTGTCATGGCTTTGCCCTGATTGCTGATGACATGCTCGATTTCTGGTTGTCCTTCAATCTTAATGCGATAAACAAAATGCTTGGCCAGATGATAACAATCGTCTAATTTTTCAATTCCAGTCACATAATAATAGGCGTGTTCAAAATTCAGATCATGATGTGAAAATACAAACTGCTCGAACAGTTTGAGTTTCTGGGCATTTTCGAGTGCTTTGATGTCATCCACAATACTGGCTTCAAACTTGGTGTCATATTTTTCAGAAATAGGCTGTTGATCAATCAGCAGCGAGACCATGCCATCGTCTAAATGGGTCACCGTAATATTGTTTAACTCAGTCATGATGCACTCTTGTTCAATGTAGTGAGGCTTAGTATGCGGGGATTTTAGTGAAATTCAATGCGATCCGGCGAGAGTCATTCCCGATTTATGCGTCATATAAAGCCTGAAAGCATAGAAAAGGGAGCAATTGCTCCCTGAATAAAATAAAAAGAAGGTTAATCCTGCGCATCAATACTTTGACCATTCATATGCAGGCTGTCATCGCCCATCAAATACAGATAAGCCGGCATAATTGAATCGGGAGTCGGTAAAACTTTTGGATCTTCATCCGGATAGGCCTTGGCGCGCATGGCGGTACGCGTTGCCCCAGGATTGATACAGTTATAACGGATATTGGGGTGTACCTGCTCTTTGGCAAATAACTGGCTTACTGCTTCAATGGCAATTTTCGATACGGAATAAGCACCCCAGCGTTCGCGGGCTTCACGGCCTACACCTGAACTGGCAAATACGACGGAAGCATGTTCAGATTTGGATAATAGCGGTAACAGCGCCTGGGTCATGACAAAAGGGGCACGCAGATTAACTGCCATCACATCATCCCAGACATTGACCGGGTAATCCGCCAGGGGAACCCGGTCACCCAAAATACCGGCATTATGCAGAATTCCGTCCAGACGGCCAAACTGACGGTCTAGGGTATCGAGCAGAAGTTCATAATCCCGTTCCGAGGCGCTCGAGAGCTGTAACGGCAAGATGGCAGGTTGCGGTGCCCCTAAACTTTCAATTTCATCATAGATGACTTCCAGTTTATTCAAGGTACGTCCATGCAACACCACTGTTGCACCATGCAAGGCATAACTGATTGCTGCTGCACGCCCGATGCCATCGCCCGCACCCGTGATCAGGATAATACGATCCTTGAGCAGATCGGGGCGAGGTTGATATTCTGAATATTTCATTATCTACCTCCTTATTTCTTATTGTTTGGTTTTAAGCTTTCAAGATACCGCAGTTTGCTGTTGCACGAGCAGTTTCTGAATCAGCCGCTGTAATTCTGCAACTGTATCCACTATATAGTCGGCTTGCCAGGCTGTTAAGTTATCTTTGTATTGCAGTGGTAAATAACCATAAGCTGCCAGAATGGTGGTCATCTTGGCATGACGCCCTGCATCAATATCACGCGGATGATCACCGACATAGATACAGTCTTCTGCAGCAAGCTCGAGCTGTTTGGCTGCCAGATACATCGGTTCAGGATCAGGCTTGGTGCGGATGACATCTTCCGGGCAAACCAGTACCGCACAGCGTTCAGTTAAATTCAGTGCTTTCAGTAAAGCCTCACTGAGCCAGCGCGGTTTATTGGTGACGATGCCCCACGGAATATCTTGTGCTTCCAGCTGTTCCAGCAAGGGATACATACCATCAAACAGATCGGTATCGACCGCAATATCGGCACCGTACATATCCAGAAAACGCTGACGATGGGCTAAAAATACCGGATCTTCCAGTTGCAGTTCCGGATAGACCAGTTTCACCATGGCGCGTGCACCTTCAGAAACCTGGGTACGGATCAGCTCGGGTTCAACCAGTGCGCGGCCTTCTTCACGGCACATCTGCTGGATAATCCGGACAAAATCGGCCGCAGTATCAATGAGGGTACCATCGAGATCAAATAAAACTGCTTTCATTCTGTGGGCTCTGCTGCATTCTCTTTCACGGTATAGACCATATAATTTACATCTACATTCGCTGCCAGCCAATAATGCTTGGTCAATGGATTATAGTGCAGGCCGGTCATATCTTTGAGTTTTAAACCGGCATTACGAATATCATGCGCCAGTTCGGACGGCTTGATAAATTTGCTGTAATCGTGGGTGCCTTTGGCCAGCATCCGCAACACATATTCTGCCCCGATAATGGCAAATAAATAGGACTTCGGATTACGGTTAATGGTCGAGAAAAACACATGACCGCCTGGCTTGACCAGCTTGTAACAGGCCTGAATAATCGATGCTGGATCTGGCACATGTTCCAGCATTTCCATGCAGGTCACGATGTCATATTGACCAGCCTGTTCGTCTGCCAGTTGCTCGACCGGCACCTGTCGGTATTCGATATTGCTGACACCTTCTTGTTCGGCATGGATGCGTGCCACATTCAGAGGCGCTGCGCCCATATCAATCCCGAGTACATCAGCACCCCGACGTGCCATGCTTTCGGCCAGAATCCCGCCACCACAGCCGACATCCAGCACTTTTTTACCACTCAGACCACCGGCATGTTCATCAATCCAGTTTAAACGTAGTGGATTAATCATGTGCAAGGGGCGGAACTCGGAATGCTGATCCCACCATATAGCTGCAAATGCTTCAAATTTGGCAATTTCTTGTGGATCAACATTCAATTGCGACATTGGTGTCACCTCAATCAGTCATGATTAGTTAAAAATATGTACGTGCCGAAAGGCCAGGGAAACTGATGTAAAACCTTGAAAATCAGTTCGATGGTTTAGTGTAGCGATTCTGGCAGAAAAAGCGATAAAAGCAGCAAAAAAGTTCACAGAATGAAAACGAAACCGGCATAATTGATTTATATTGAACACATAAACTTAAGCATAATGATTTAGAGGACGATAATCCGAATGAAAAAATTCCTTTTAGGCGCTGTTGCCGCATCTGTTTTGGCCGTTTCAGGCAATGCTATGGCCAATTTTGTGGCAGGTCAGGACTATCAGGTGGTTGCAAAACCAGTCAAAGTCGAAAAACCAGGCAAAATTGAAGTGCGTGAATTTTTCTGGTACGGCTGTGGTCACTGTTTCTCGCTTGAACCACATATGCAGAGCTGGTTAAAGAAATTACCAAAAGATGTACGTTTTGTACGTACACCGGCTGCGATGAACCCACTTTGGGAACAGGCAGCGCGAGCTTATTATGTATCTGAAGCATTGGGGGTGCGTCAAAAAGCACATTTACAGCTATTCCATGATATTCATGACAAACAGCGTCCAATTTTAGAACAGGCACAGCTGGCCAAATTCTATACCCGCTATGGTATTCCTGAAGCGAAATTTAACAGCACCTATAAATCTTTCCCGATCACTTCGAAAATTGCCCAAGCCAAAAATCTGGCTGCCCAATATCAGTTAAGTGGTGTTCCGGCAGTCACCGTGAATGGTAAATATATTGTGCAGGGGGATGGTGCCAAAGTCATTCAGGTCGTGAATTATCTGGTCGAAAAAGAGCGTAAAGCCAAATAATGTTAAGCTGAAGACCAGCCAAAAACCTGCATCCTATGCGGGTTTTTTGTTTAGGTCGGGGGAGTGACCATTTCATGGGTTGGGGGAGGTGCTGTTTCGGCAGGACTCCGATACCAGTGTAAAACCCCACGCAGCAAGAGCTGCATCTGTAGCACGCTTTGGCTTTTAAAGACATTGGATTGGACTTGGCGCAGCTCGGGATCAGCCTGATGCTGCAGATGAATCCAGCCCATGGCCCAGTTCAGGGACAGTTCAATCAGCATTTGTGCCAGAGCCTGCAAGTCCTGTGGGGTCTGGATATGCCGGATGGTTTGCATCTTGGCAAGTTCATGCATGACATCTTCGGCCAGAAAATGAATTTCCCGTTCAATTCCGGTACGTAACACATCCGAGCCACCCCAGCGTTCTGCCACAAAAAAAATCCAGGATTCAGGATGGTATTCGACGGCCTGAAAAAACAGTTCCAGCCCGGTTCGGGTCCGGGTATTTGGCTGATACAGATAAGCCTGTCCCAATTGATGAAGTACCCCTTTGATGTGCATCGCCACCTGATCCAGCAATTCCAGACCGAGCTGGTCCATATCCTGAAAATGCCGATAAAACGCCGCGGGTACCAGTCCAACAGCATGTGCGACTTCCCGCAAACTGATCGTGCTGAAAGCGCGTCCCTGACTGCTGAATGCCAGTGTCGCATCAAGTAGTGCCTGATGACTTTGCTGCTTGCGATCTTCACGTAAGGACATAAATGGGTTTCCTGCCACTGGCTTCCCTTAAGGGGTATTTTAGTCTAGCAAAAATCAAGTCAAATCGTAGCATCACAGGTCGGCAGAATTTTGATATTTCCTCCCGCTCTGATGCACTGATTTTGTAAATGAATGCCCCGCTTGCCTAATCTTGGTCAAGGCTTCTGCTATACTGGGCCGCAATTATTTTGAACCCCTACAGGACTTATTATGCGTATCGACCAACGAGCATTAGATCAATTACGTGAAGTGAAAATTACCCGTAACTATACACGTTATGCGGAAGGCTCTGTATTGGTTGAATTTGGTCATACCAAAGTACTCTGTACTGCCAGTGTAGACAGTTCTGTACCGCGTTTCCTGAAAGGTCAGGGCCAAGGCTGGGTAACTGCTGAATATGGCATGTTGCCACGTTCAACTCATACCCGTAGCGACCGTGAAGCGGCACGTGGCAAACAGAGTGGCCGTACCCAGGAAATTCAGCGCCTGATTGGTCGTAGCCTGCGCTCAATGGTTGATCTGAAAAAGCTGGGTGAAAATACCATTACCATCGACTGTGACGTGATTCAGGCTGATGGCGGTACCCGTACTGCAGCGATTACCGGTGCTGCAGTGGCTTTGGTCGATGCCATGAACGTATTGCTGGAAAGAAAGAAAATCAAACATGATCCGTTGAAAGGCCTAGTGGCTGCAGTTTCTGTGGGTATTTTCAAAGATGAAGTATTACTGGATCTTTGCTATGAAGAAGATTCAAACTGTCAAACGGACTTGAATGTGGTGATGACGCAGGCAGGTGAATTTATTGAAATTCAAGGCACTGCAGAAGACAAACCATTTACCCGTGCCCAATCGGATGCCATGCTGGAAATGGCCGAGAAAGGGATTCAGGAATTGGTGAAAAAACAGCAAGAAGCTTTAGGCTGGTAATTCATTAAAGCTAAAAAACGCATCTAAAAGATGCGTTTTTTTATGCCTCAACATTAGCTCACAAAAATTGAACAGGACCTGTCTACTGTAGCGCTGGGTTTCAGAAGATGATTTTAAATCTACTAACCCGTAGAGGATTGAGATATGAAAATATGGTTCATCGCACTGTCAGTGTGTACAGTTCTGGGTCTGGCGGCCTGTGATAATAATAAGTCCAAGTCCCATGATGCAAATCAGGATAGTACTTCTACACCGGCAGGACAAAATAACAATAAGTGATGACAATCCGACATCACTTCATTCCTCAATATATTTTTTGTACAAAATATGCGCAAAAAATTTTAAAAAATAAAAAAAAGGGTGCTTCGCACCCTTCTCCTATTGCGTATCAAATTTAAGCTTCAGCATTAAAACGCATCGATAGATCAATGGCTTTGACATCTTTGGTCAGCACGCCCATGGAAATATAATCAACGCCAGTACTGGCAACCTCACGTAAATTCTCAATAGTAATATTCCCTGAAGCTTCCAGCTTACAGCGACCGGCTACATGTTGCACCGCATCAATCATTTGTTGCTGACTGAAGTTATCCAGCATCACGATATCGGCATGGGCTTCCAGCGCCTGATTCAGCTCATCCCAGGTTTCGACTTCAACTTCGACCGGTTTGCCTGGCGCAATCTGATGAGCCTTGGCAATTGCCTGCGCAATACCACCCGCTGCCATAATATGATTTTCTTTAATTAGAAAGGCGTCAAACAGACCCAAACGGTGATTCTGACCACCGCCAATGGCCACGGCATATTTTTGTGCAATACGCAGACCCGGAAGGGTTTTGCGCGTATCTAACAGCTTGGTGTTTAGACCTTGCAACTGTTTGACATAGTGGGCTGTTTTAGTGGCAACGGCTGATAGTGTCTGGACAAAGTTTAGGGCAGGGCGCTCTACAGTCAATAAGCTACGCGCAGATCCTGCCAGTTTTAAAAATACTTCATTGGCTTGAACATGATCGCCATCATTTTTCAGCCAGATCACTTCAACACTCGGGTCGTAGGCCTGAATCAAGGCATTGACCCAAGGCTGACCGGCCAAAACCATGTTTTCACGGCTAATGATGGTGGCAGTGGCCTGTTCGTCTTCAGGGGTCAGCAGGGCGGTAATATCGCCTTCACCAATATCTTCTGAAAGTGCCTGTTGGATGTTGATTTGAATCGACTGGTCTAGCAAAGCTTGAGATATGCTCATGTCTACTTCCGTATCTTTTTAAGCCGTAAAAATTGCGCCTTATCTTAGCACCGTTACATAAAAGATGAGCGATTTTTCATCCAGTTTGCCGGGATGAATTGAGATTTGTCCTTGAAAGTTTTAGCATGAAGCCGGCTGCAATGCTGATCTTGCAGATTTTATTTTTTGGGGAGAACGGTTTTATGCAACAGGCAGCTGAGTTTCAGGTCAGGGACGGGCAACTAATCGGTGCACGTCAAATCCCATCTCCCAATTTTAATCAGCGGCCACAACAGACCGAGATTCAATTGCTGGTGATTCATAATATCAGCCTGCCTCCTTCCCAGTTTGGTGGCGGTTATATTGAACAGTTTTTTCAGAATCAGCTGGACTGGTCCGTACATCCTTATTTTCAAACAATTGAAGGGATGCAGGTTTCAACTCATCTGCTGATTTTAAGAACGGGAGAAGTGCTGCAATTCGTCAATTTTAATGACCGTGCCTGGCATGCTGGCCGCTCGACCTATTTGGGCAAAAAAGAATGTAATGATTATTCGATCGGGATCGAGCTGGAAGGCAGTGATGATTTACCTTTTGCAACCGCACAGTATGAAGCCCTGGTCAAAGTGACTGCCTGTTTGCAAGATTATTATCCTAAAATCCAGCAGCATATTGCCGGACATTCAGATATTGCACCGGGCCGCAAGACTGATCCGGGGCCGTATTTTAACTGGGCTGATTTTCGTACACAGTTACAGCATTATAAAAACACTTCAAACTCGCTTGCGGGATGAAATTAAGCAATGAACTTCTGACAAAAGTTTCATTACAATAGCCACAAATTTATACATTAGGTGAAGAGGATGGCGCTTTGGCGTTCGACCGTCATTGTCAGTGCGATGACCATGTTGTCACGCGTACTGGGATTGGTTCGAGATATTGTTTTACTGAATGTCTTTGGTGCTGGTAAAGACTTCGATACTTTCGTAGTTGCATTTCGTATTCCAAACTTTTTCAGGCGATTATTTGCCGAAGGCGCATTTTCACAGGCTTTTATTCCGGTACTGACCGAATACAAAACCAGTCGTACTCATTTCGAAGTCCAGATTCTGATCAGTCGGGTATTCGGCTGTCTGGCGACGGTGATGACAGCTCTGACCATGGTCGCGATGATTGCTGCACCGTTGATCATGTATATCTATGCACCGGGTTTCCATAGCGATCCTGAAAAATTCGCCCTGGCAACGGACATGTTTCGCCTGACCATTCCTTATTTGCTGTTCATGTCGCTGACTGCCTTTGCCAGCAGTATCCTGAACAGTTATGGCTCTTTTAGCACACCGGCATTTGCACCGGTCTTGTTAAATATTGCCATGATTGCCGGAGCAGTCTGGCTTACGCCTTATATGGCAGAGCCCATTATGGCACTGGGCTGGTCAGTTATTATTGCCGGTATTTTACAGCTGGCGATCCAGATTCCTGAATTGTGGCGTAAAAAGCTGCTGATTCCTCCCAAAATTGACTTCAAACATGAAGGTGTTGATCGCATCATGAAGTTGATGCTGCCGGCACTATTTGGTGTATCGGTCACGCAAATTAATCTATTGTTAAATACCATCTGGGCTTCGTTCATGCAGGATGGTTCGGTGTCCTGGCTGTACAGTGCCGAACGTATGACCGAATTGCCGCTTGGCCTGATCGGTGTTGCGATTGGAACTGTAATTCTGCCATCATTATCTGCGCGGCATACCGAGCAGAACCCGGAAAAATTTCGTGGCATGATGGACTGGGCTGCCAAAGTGATTGTGATGGCAGGTCTTCCTGCCAGCATTGCATTATTTATGCTCTCGACACCGATCATTCAGGCCCTGTTTGAACGTGGCCAGTTCACCTTTGAAGATACTCAAATGACGGCTCTGGCATTAAAATGTATGAGTGGTGGTGTGATCGCCTTTATGCTGATTAAAGTCTTTGCGCCCGGTTTTTATGCAAGACAGGATACCAGAACACCAGTACGTATCGGCTTGATAGCCGTGGCAGCCAATGCGATTCTGAACGTGATTTTTATCGGTTTCTTCAAGCTGATTCATTGGGAAGCAGAGCATATGGCGCTTGCCTTGGCATCAACGGGTTCAGCCATGGTCAATGCCGGTTTACTTTATTATTATCTGCATAAACGTCATATTTTCCGCTTTGGCTCACATTGGAAAAAAATCTTCCTGCAGTTTATGTTTGCCAATACCGTCATGATTGCCGCTTTAGCCTATGGCCTGAGCTGGTATAACGCAGATGTATCGCAATGGATGCGTGTTTTAGAAGTGGTGATCTTATGTGTTGTCGGTGTGGCAGCTTATCTTGCAGCCTTACTGGTAGCGGGATTTAGGCCTCGTCATCTAAAACCTTAAGCTTAAAACCGAGCTGGTATAAATTAATAGAGCCATAAAAAAACAAGAGCCAAAAGGCTCTTGTTTTTTTCGAAAGTTCACACTTGCCTCGGGCAAGTCTAGTGTAAATCTAGACTTTGCCGCGAGAAAGAAAACCAACGATCGCAAGAATCACCGCAATTACCAACAAGATAATTGCAAAATCCTTAGATAAGCCTGCAACGCCACCAAAACCTAGTAGACTCGCAATTAATGCAATAACAGCAAAAATAATAGCCCAGCGAAACATATATATTCTCCATGTGTTTTTATTTTCAAATTTAGTATAGAAATAAACGATTCTAGCGACTGTTAGTGTTTTGTTGATGAACTGTCTATGATTTAACAATAGTTTACGTGATAGTAATAAGAATTTGAGCGATAGGTCTGCAGGGTTCGGGCTGCTATAATAAGCTGATTTTTGAATGTGCCGACCTGATCATGAGCGATACTTTACGTCCTGAATTCTGGAAAAACTATTCACTGGCTGAACTGACGCAAGCTGAATGGGAAGCTTTATGTGATGGTTGCGGCTTATGCTGTCTGATTAAACTGGAAGACGAAGATACCCAGGAAGTTGCCTATACCAAAGTGGCCTGCAAGCTGCTGGATTGCACCACTGCACGTTGCTCCAATTATCCGGATCGCCTGCAATATGTGCCGGACTGTATTCAGCTTACCCCAGAAAAATTGCAAACCATTCATTGGTTACCATCAAGTTGTGCCTATCGCCGGGTAGAACAGGGCAAAAGCTTGCCATCCTGGCATTATCTGGTCAGCGGTTCACGAGAAAGTGTGATTCAGGCGCGCAAGTCGGCAGCAGGACGCTGCCTGAGTGAAGCTGATATTCATGAAGATGACATTGAAGATTATATCGTACGCTGGGTGCGTTAAATCTGTCTGCAGGATTGCTGAATAGTTGCTTCTTGCACTAGCGGATGCAGCAGAGCTTGGGCCGAAGCACCGGCCATCGGACGATAGAAATAGAAGCCCTGTCCAATCTGGCAGTCACAATGAATCAGGGTATCCAGCTGTTCTGTATTCTCGATGCCTTCGACCAGAACATCCAGTGCAATACTGGAGCCAATCTGGGTAATGGCTTTGACAATGGCCAGAGCAGACGGGTCACTGTTCATGCGCTCTACAAAGTTGCGGTCAATCTTGATGCAATCGACCGGGTAGTCCTGCAAGCGGGTCAGTGAAGAATGTCCGGTACCGAAATCATCCAGCGAGATCTGGATTCCGGCCTGTTTCAGCAGGTTCAGGGCACGGACCACATAATTGGCACCATGCTCGGACAGGCTCTGTTCGGTAATTTCCAGTTCAACTTTGTGGGCCGGAATATCGAAATTGGACAGGCGTGCCAACAGTTTCTCGGCATAGTCATCGCGCAGGAATTCGACCGGTGCAGCATTGATTGAAATTGGCAACAGATCCAGACCTTGAGCCTGCCAGCGGCTCATGTCAGCGAAAACTTTCAGCTGCATGGTTTCACTGATACGTGAGGCCAGCTCATAGTCCTGAAAGGCACCAAAAATTTCGGAAGGTAACTGGATATTCTGGTCCTGATCCTGCCAGCGTAACAGCGCTTCAAAACCAATCACTGCACCATCAGATAGACGGACCTTGGGCTGATAATAGGGAATGATCTGATCGGCGAGAATAATCTTGCGCGCCAGCGTCAGCTGCTTGGTCATATTTTCCAGTGATCCGCACATTTCCTGATTAAACATGCGGATACCACCACGGCCACTATTTTTCAAGTCATTCAAGGCAATATCGGCACATTTCAGCAGATTAGAGGTATTCAAGGCATCACGTGGATAAATGGTGCAGCCTATACTCATGGCACTGTTGATGCTATTGCCGACATAATTGATCGGTTGCTCCAGCTGGGCATACGCCATTTGCGCTGTTGCCAGCAGCTGTTCTTCACTTTTCAGATTTTTGACCAGCACAGCAAATTCATCACCACCCAGGCGGGCAACGATGGTATTTGACCCAAAACAGGCCTGGAAACGCTTACCCAGAATATGGAGCAGATGGTCGCCAGCAATATGACCCAAGGTATCATTGATGTGCCGGAAATAGTCCAGATCAATGAGTAGTAAACCTGCCATGGTCTGCTGTTGCTTGGCCTTTACCAAGACCTGTTTGAAGGTTTTATAGAAAGTGCTACGGTTATACAGGCCAGTCAGTTCATCACGTTTAATCACTTCTTTTAAACGGGTTTCTGCGATTTTTTGCTGACTGATATTGCGTGATACACAGAGGATATTTTGAGTAATATTCTGCTGATCCAGAATCGGGGTCAGCAGGTGATCCCAATACTGAACTGGTTGATCTTTACTCTGAACTTTGCTGGAAAAACGACTGTTTAAGCCTTGGGCAGCCTGTTTTAATGCGCGCTGCGCGGGTTTTCGCGCTTCAGGGCTTAAACGATTGAACCAGGACAATGAGCGGTCCTGATCCTGTTCTTCGGCCTCATTTGCTTGTGTCAGACAACCCGGCTGGTTGCTATGTCGAATTTCACCTTCAGGACTGATAATATTAATGCAGTCCGCACTGGCATCCAGCATATTTTCCTGGGTGGAAACAATGTGAGAAAGTTGCTGCTGGATTTCAAAATAATCATGCACATCGGTCAGGGAAACGGCCCATTGCAGCAAATGGTCCGGCTGATGATGAAATTTTACTGCCAGGCTACACATGCGATAATGGGTATCACTGCGTTTAATCCGGCACTGGGTTTCAAAATCCTGATGCTGGTCCAGCGCCGCATGCCACTGCGTTAAAAACAGCTGCAGGTCCTCTGCATGAATGAAGTTCTGCCATTGTGGATTGCTCTGTTCATTCAGGTTTACCCCAAGATAGTCAGTCATGGCATGGTTAAAATATTGCAGATGTTGTTTGTTGCTGACCCACAAGGGTTGCGGTAAGGCATCAATCAGATTTTTTAACAAAATAGATTCAGACAGGTGAACGTGTGGCGCAATCAGTGATGATGATGCCAGTGGCTCCGACCAGCTCACAGTTCCCTGTTCAAATTTATCATGCTTCATGCATTCACCACTACAGCCCAGAATTGCCCAATGGGCTAGATAAGTTTCTTTTAATTAGAATAAACAATATGAAAATTACACTGTAATTAATTCACAATTAATCATGTTCAAATTATTTGCTTTTATAGAGATTAATTCATTCAGAATTAAAAAAATAGGGGATATCTATATAAATTAATTTTTTGTGCTTGGGGCTTGCAATCTTGGAAT
Organism: Acinetobacter sp. 228; assembly: GCF_048147885.1. Lineage (NCBI taxonomy): Bacteria > Pseudomonadati > Pseudomonadota > Gammaproteobacteria > Moraxellales > Moraxellaceae > Acinetobacter > Acinetobacter sp. 228. Next base: position 50,640 of record NZ_JAYWYV010000013.1, on the reverse strand, counting down.
CAAAACTGCTGGTGTTAGAATGAGATCAGAATTTAATTTGAGCCAATAATAACATGTCAGATAGTCATATCCCGCTTCCAGAACGTTTACGGCCACGCGACCTTACACAGATTATCGGGCAGGAACATTTGCTGGGTGAGCAGGCGCCTTTACGCCAGATGATTGATCAGGGACATCTGCCTTCGATCATTTTCTGGGGACCACCCGGGGTCGGTAAAACCACCATTGCCTTACTGCTGGCTCAAGCGGTAGACCGGCCTTTTATCAGTCTGTCTGCTCTGAATACTGGCGTAAAAGAGCTGCGTGAAATCATTGCCGAAGGTGGTGATCTGCTGACGCCTGTAGTATTTATTGATGAAATTCATCGGTTTAATAAATCTCAACAGGATGCGCTGTTAAACGCGGTCGAGAAGGGGAAAATTACCTTAATTGGCGCTACCACGGAAAACCCGTCCTTTGAAGTGAATAGTGCCTTATTGTCACGTTGTCAGGTATATAGCCTGAATGCTTTGAGCGCTGAATCAATTCAGACCTTATTGATGCAAGCCTTACAAAATGACTCTTTCTTACAGGAAAGACATATCCTGATTGAAGAATTTGATGCCCTGATTCAGTTCGCGGCAGGAGATGCCCGTAAGGCACTCAATCTGCTCGATCTGATCGCCAGTACCTTTGAACCGGATATGGAAAATATCATCACCAATGCGGTAGTGGTGAAAGTAGCACAGCAAAATATTGCTCGTTATGACAAGTCTGGTGAGCAGCACTATGATTTAGTCTCGGCCTTTATTAAATCAATTCGCGGCAGTGATCCGGATGCAACCCTATACTGGATGGCGCGGATGCTCAAAGGCGGTGAAGATCCGATGTTTATTGCACGCCGTATGCTGATTGCCGCATCTGAAGATATCGGTAACTCCAATCCGAATGCCTTGTTACTAGCCGGTGAATGCTTCCGTTCGGTACAGGCTGTAGGCATGCCGGAATGCCGGATTATTTTGGGGCAATGTGCAGTTTATCTGGCGACTAGTGCCAAAAGTAATAGTACCTATCTGGCAATTAACAAAGCGATGGAACTCGCAGATAAAACGTCCAACCTGCCGGTACCTTTGCATTTAAGAAATGCACCGACCAAGCTGATGAAAGAGCAGGGCTATGGGGTAGATTATCTGTATCCGCATAATTACCCTGAGCATTTTGTGATGCAGGAATATTTGCCACCAGAGCTAAAAGGGATAAAACTGTATGAATCAGCGCGGAATAAGCGTGAAGTAGAGGCCGAGCGCTTACAGCAACGTCGCTGGCAGCAACAACAGCAACAGTAAATAAAAGCCCGGGATCGGGCTTTTATTTTAATTACTATTAAATAATTTGAATCCTGTTTTAAAAATGGTTAAATATTGGTATAGATAATTAGTTGAAATAGCAGAAATAAATGATTTAAGTATTTTTAAATAGATTTAATATAATGATATTAATCTGCCGGAAAATGTTTTCAATCCAATTATTTAATCATCTAAAAATTCAGGACTTAATAATCATGATTTAACTCGGAATAGGTTGATTTTTTATGCAAAAATAATGCCCCAAAGATGATTAAATCTATGGAGCATTATTTAGAAAGTTAAAGCTCGATGAGTTTTAGTCTTTCCCAGACAGATTATTGAATTGACTGCTTGGCAGCTTGTACTCTACCCAGGTATTCAGGAGAGTATTTTAAAATATTCATAGCCATTGAAGCGATGCCTTTACTTGCTTCAGTATCACTTAACCAGTGTACCCGGCAGACTATACGACTCTTCGCATAATCAACTGCAGTGTTTTCAAACTCACTTCTTCTGCTATTGTCTACATCGGACAGGCTGTAGCCGACCAGATATCCTCTTAAGCTATGGCCTGATGGATATGAGGTATTCGTCAACAGGAAGTCGCGGTCTTCAGGGGTACATATTTCACTGTTATAGTAAACAAATGGCCGTTCACGATTATATTTCGCCTTAATTTCATTTGCGACTGGCTGTTCAAAATCAACCATATAATTGATTAGCGCGGTAACTTCAGTGGTATAGTACTTGTAATTGAAGCCGAGAAAACGTCTGGCTAAATACTGTGAGGTGATATTGGCATCTTGTTGAGCCAGTGTCCATCTTGATGCAGAAGGGTTGAGCAGTTCCTGATAGGTCTTTTTATCAAGCTCGAACGCTGCTGAGTTCTCCGCAGGCGGGTCTGGCGTTAACCAGTTTGCGGTGATTTTAATTTTTTCAAGGTTGGACAGATTTTCAAATACAACCTGGTCATGTGCACTGAAGTAGATGCGGGATGGCTCATCTACCTTAAAGTCAATTGCTAGAATAGGAAGATATTTTTGGGTGTCCTCATAATATGCTTGCTGGAAGCTTTGAGCTGCTTCTAAACCTGCTTCATTACCCAGATTATAATAAAAAGCTTCGATCGGTGCAGTGGTGGCCTTTTCGTCATTCCAGGCAGTGACCAGAATCTCGTCATTCCACCAGTCTGGGCGCAAATCAGTTGGAACACCTTTTCGGATAGCGGCAAACATACTAAAGTAATTCGCCCGAGTCGCAAATTTAGCCTGATCAGATACAGACATGGTATACGAGCAGGTCTGTCCCGGGAACTGATCTAGGGTACCTTGTGCCTTGGTAGCCCGCATGACCGGTATAAATATATCCAGCCATTTCTGTGGCGTATCGATGCCCCAGTCCTGACAGTCTTTTACTGTATAGTCGACCGAGCCATACTGGACTTCATCCGATTTCAGACAGTTATTAAATGAGCCAGTTCTGGCATCAGTATTCATGTCCATAGGCGATGCACAGCGGGTCGGTGCTACATCTTCATAATCCGGTCTGATCACAATACCTGCCTGATAGGTATCATCGGGTAACTTGAAATTCAGATCCTGGCGAATATAAGCAAAAGCTACAGCGCCTTTGTCGCGGTCTCTTTGCCGGTGAACCCAAGGTTTCGGTTGAGCTGCGATCCGAATACCTCTAAATAACAGTCCGGAACATTCATATTGTGGCGCTGAGTCAGACCCACAGTTCTCGACCACATTATTATATCTCTGCTCGTATTTTGTCGCAGCAATATAATTATTCATGTCTTCCATGTCATAAGGGGGCGGTTCAACAGGATTAGGAATTGGGGTAGGAGGCGGATTAGAACTGGAAGAGTCATTATCGCTGTCATGACATGCACTTAATAGGGCAGCAAGCAGCAATATGGTAAAGCCAGATGTTTTCATTAGAAAATCCTCAACTTATTTTAGTTTTTTCTCGATCATTATTAATTGGTTATAAATTAAGTGGTGAGCAGTGAAAAATTTATACTTCCTTATCTTTTTTAAGCAAGGATTAATTATAATTAACATGCTTTGATAAGCTAAAAAAAAATTATGTAATGAATTATTTTAAAATAAATATTTGTTTTAAAATGTAGTTTTTTATGAATAAAAATAATTAATTATTTTAATGATTTAATTGGTTGAATTTTATTTTAAATGAATAATGTGTTGAATCTGATTTAAATTAGTACACTTTATTTTAATTATCAAAAACTAATGAAAAAGTGTTAAATAAACTATTTATTTATATGACAGGTTTATTTTTAATTTCTCTCTTTAAAAACTGAATTAAATAACTGGAATGAGAAAGTAGCAGGGATTAAAAAACCGGATTTATAAATCCGGTTTTTTAATTAAGGAATAATTAGATATCGGAAAGATCAATACCTAGACGGCCAGCGACTTCTTCATATGCCTCAACCACACCGCCTAAACCTTGGCGGAAACGGTCTTTATCCAGTTTTTTCTTGGTGTCTTTATCCCATAAACGGCAACCGTCTGGAGAGAATTCGTCACCCAGTACGATACGGTCGTGGAATACGCCGAATTCAAGCTTGAAATCGACCAGAATCATGTTACCTGCGTCAAACAATGCTTTCAGCACGTCATTCACTTGGTAAGTCAATTCTTTCATTTTTGCCAATTGTTCAGCAGTTGCCCAGCCTAAAGCAATTGCTTGTGACTCATTGACCATTGGATCGCCAAGCGCATCATCTTTAAAGAACAATTCAAATGTTGGAGGAACCAAGGCCTTGCCTTCTTCCACACCCAGGCGACGGCATAAAGAACCTGCCGCATAGTTACGAATCACACATTCAACCGGGATCATATCCAGTTTTTTCACCAGCACTTCATTTGGAGTCAGCAGCTTTTCAAAGTGAGTTTCAATACCCGCTTCTGCCAGCTTTTCCATAATGAAGGCGTTAAAACGGTTGTTCACCTTGCCTTTACGATCTAGTTGCTCGATTTTTTCGCCATTGAATGCAGAGGCATCATCCCGAAAGACTAAAATCAGATGGTCTGAACTGTCTGTGGTATAGACAGATTTCGCTTTACCAGTATAGAGCAAGGTTTGTTTTAACATGAGGGAACCTTTTACAAAAAAAAATGCCTAGAAATGTCTAGGCTGGCCAATTTTGGTAAATCTGGTTGAGCAGTTCTGCGGCTTTTTCACGGTCGGCAAAACTGTTATCGGCATTGAACACAGCGAGGTTATTACTTGAACCTACAGAAGATAATCTTAATACATAGGTTTGCTGATCGACCTTAACCGTAATTTCGTAACGATCTTTGTTCTGAGCAACAATGCTATGATTCAGACTGCTGAGGGTGGCAAGGGTGTATTGCCAAATTGTAGCAGAATTTCCCTCAATTTTAAGCAGAGGATTAAGATTTCCATCAGTGACCAACTGCGGTTTACCGACAGTATTGGTTTCAGTCTGATTCGCTGCACCTGAGTTTGCAGTCTGGGCTGGCGGGCGTGGCAAGGCAAAACGGTTGCCACGCTGGTTTTCAAGCTTCGGTGCATGCTCAATTGCAAGCGGATCGACCGTTGGAGCAGGGTACAATGGCGTTGCCGGACGAACCAGAGTGCCTTCAGGATATTGTAAAGCTTCTAGGCTTGTAGTTTCTTTATAGTCTAAAGAGCCGTTGTTCACAGCCAATGAACTACAACCTGCCAAACTGAATACTGAAAGTGTAAGGCTAAGTCCTAAACGTAATTGCATAATCTTCTGCTCTTTTATTTGATAACGCCCGCTTCGACCAGTGCTTCATGAAGCGGAGCGCGATATTGTTCTGCAAGTGGTGTTAATGGAAGGCGAATACCTGTACCGATTAAGCCCATGTCGTGGAGTGCCCATTTCACAGGAATTGGGTTGGATTCGCAAAATAAAATATTGTGTAAATTTGCAACCTGAGCATTTAACTGTTCAGCAGTTGCAGCATCACCGGCAATGGCAGCGGCACATACTTCGCTCATGGCTTTCGGAGCCACGTTCGCCGTAACCGAGATATTGCCTTTGGCACCATAGCCCATCAGCTGATACGCAGTCGCATCATCACCTGAATAAACAGTCATATCCTTACCGCTAAGACCTTGCAGCAGTTCAGCACCGCGTGGCACATCACCAGTCGCATCCTTAATACCGATAATTTGTGGAATATCGGCCAGGCGGATTACGGTTTCATTGGCCATATCCACACCGGTACGGCCTGGTACGTTATACAGGATCTGAGGCAGGTCAACCGCTTCAGCAATGGCTTTATAATGCTGATACAAGCCTTCCTGAGTCGGTTTATTATAATACGGCGTTACCAGCAACGCGGCATCTGCCCCCAGCTCTTTGGCTTCGCGGGTCAGTTCGATTGCTTCACGAGTCGAGTTTGCACCTGTGCCGGCAATAATAGGAATACGTTTGTTGGCCACACGAATGATTTCTTTGATCACCTGGGTGTGTTCACTCATGCTGAGAGTAGAGGCTTCGCCTGTTGTTCCAACGGCGACAATACTGTTGGTACCCTCTGCAATATGCCATTCAACCAGCTTCTCGAGACCCTTCCAATCTACGCTGCCATCTTCAAACATAGGGGTGACGATTGCGACTATGGAACCTTGAATGGTCTGTGCTTGCTGAGTCATTTTAAAAAACTATCCTATTTGTCCATCCGAAAGGAATGAGAAAACATAAATTGGGATGGATTTGTATTTTGATTTATAGCAAATTCAATAGATTTGCATTGAATTGAATATTGCTTATGCAAATTATGACTGATCAAACGCATAAGAACAATATGCTTTAGTAAAAGCTACTGAATTCTTTATACAAAGCCTTCTGGAAACAATCAAGTAATAAATAAGATGATTTATAAAGCAAAATCCTGAGACTAAAGTCCTGCCTCTAGCTACATAGCAATAGATAATCCAGCAAATCGACTCAAAAATGCTAACGCTTGTGCAAAACGATCAGCTCAAAACTGCCGTTTCAGTATGTTTTGCTTATGGATTAATAGTTATATTGGATAAATTGAGATATTACACATCTTGATAGCCTCTTTCGACCCAGACAAATAAAATCAAAAACTGTTAAAACTAATCTCTTTTAAATATCAATATATTGAGGAATTTTTTTCTTATCGGTTGATTTTTTAACTTGATGTATAAGCCTTAAGGTCGAAGTCTTGCATTTTATGCTGTTCTGATTAAGTGTTTTTGCGACTTTATCTGGTCGTATCCTCTCTTCACCCGCTTCTGCTCCTTTAGGAATATCCAAGCAAAACCTTCCACTTATTGATAGTTATTTCTGCAGTCAGGCTCATAGATGATGACTCTCTTTTGTAACGCTGATTAAACAAGGATAATCCAATGGAAAAATCAGACAATAAGCATGCTATCGTCACGGTCGCGATCTGTTTTCTGATTGCGGTGATCGAAGGCTTAGATATTCAGGCAGCCGGAATTGCTGCTGCAGGTATTCGTGAGTATTTTGGTCTCGATAGTTCCCAGTTGGGTGTGTTTTTTAGTGCAGGGATTCTGGGTTTATTACCTGGTGCACTGATTGGTGGTCGGTTTGCGGACCGCATTGGCCGTAAAAAGGTCTTGATCTGGTCGACAGCAGTATTTGCTGTATTTACCTTATGTACCGTCTGGGTGAATAGCTTTAACAGCTTGCTGGCAGTGCGTTTTCTGGCCGGGGCCGGTCTGGGCGGCGCGATGCCAATTCTGATTACACTCGCTTCTGAAGCTGTCTCTCCACAAAACCGTGGCCGTGCAGTCGGCTTGATGTACTGCGGCATGCCAGTCGGCGCAGCAATTTTATCTTTAATTGCGGCGACTGAATTTGGTGCCAACTGGAAGAATGTTTTTTATCTCGGTGGTCTGTTACCGATTTTTGCCATTCCGCTGATGATGCTATTTTTGCCTGAGTCGAAGGAATACCTGAAAGCACAGAACAAAACTGCAGCAGAACTTGCCGTTACACCGAAGGGTTCATTCAAGGACCTGTTTAATTCGGACAACCTGTTGCGTACGCTATGTATCTGGGTGAGCTACTTCTTTACCTTGATGGTGGTTTACATCATGTTGAGCTGGCTGCCATCATTATTTATGGAACTTGGCTTTACCCGTAAGGATGGTTCAACCGCACAGTTCTACTTCATGGTTACAGCGACGATTGGTACGATTATTCTGGGTATGCTGACCAATCGCTGGAAGAAAGCCTATGTGATCCTGTTGATGTACGGTGGTATCCTGGCAGGTCTACTGGCGCTGAATGGTGCAAGCTCGCTGAACCAGATGTATATGGCAGCCGCATTGGCCGGGGCTTTTGTCATTGGTTGTCAGGGTGTACTGTATGCCTTTGGCAGTATCGTGTATCCGACAGAAGTGCGTGGGACCGGTGTCGGTGTGGCATCGGCCGTTGGTCGTATTGGTGCCATGCTGGGTCCAGTCATTGCCGGTCAGTTACTGACGGCTGGTTTTGGGGCTGCGGGAGTCATTACCGCTGCGATCCCATGTATCATTATCTCTGCATTATGTATGCTGTTTTTAGTGAACCGCACCAAAGTGTAATGTTCAAAAATAAAAAAGCCTGCAATGAGCAGGCTTTTTTATTTTTGGAATTTAAGAACGAGCCAGGGCTATATGATTAAAAATCCGGATTCCTTATCTACGACAATCTAGAATTCATTTTTGTACAGGTCTAGATCGGTACACATCCGCAACTCATCCCATATTTTCAAAAAGAAGAAGTCTCTCGATCTGCTTCTATGAGCACATTCAGAATGCACAGTCATGCCATTTTTAACCGTAGGGCTAAAAATTCTGGGGTATTTTGCGCTATGCTTGGGTATAAATCGAGATTTCAATGGGTGAAAACAGATGCAGAATAATATCGCTTTACTGGTCGTGGACGTACAGAGAGGATTTACCCCAGGAGGTAATCTAGCTGTAGCCAATGCTGACCAGATTATTCCAAATATCAATCAATTGGGACAGCATTTTAAGCATATTATCCTGACTCAGGACTGGCATCCGGACAATCATATTTCTTTTGCAGACAACCACCCGGGCAAAGCAGCCTATGACAGTATTCAGCTGGATTATGGCACTCAGGTCTTATGGCCAAAACATTGTGTGCAAGGGACACTCGATGCCGAACTGCATCCGGATTTGAATTTACCGCAAGCACAACTCATCATTCGCAAGGGTTTTCATAAGCAGATCGACAGTTACTCGGCCTTTATGGAAGCTGACCGGAAAACCATGACGGGTCTTGCTGGCTATCTGCGTGAGCGTGGGATTGATACCGTATTTGTGGTCGGGATTGCCACGGACTTTTGTGTGGCCTGGACTGCCATTGATGCCTGCAAACTGGGCTTTAAAACCTATGTGATTGCCGATGCCACCAAGGGCATTGATCTGAATGGTTCCCTGCAACATGCCTGGCAGGATATGCTGTCGCATGGAGTGAAACGGATTTATGTCAAAGATATCGTCCAGACAGTTTAAAAGCTTACAAGAATAGGCTTTAGATATCTCGTTAATTGTCTTTGTATTTAAATCTATAAACTCAGGTATCAAGAGATACCTGTTTTATTTAATCTCCCTTGATGTCATACCTGGATGAAACCCATGTCAGCTTTGCTCCAGTTTAGCCAATTTATCCAAAAAACCTTTGCGCTATGGGTCGTACTCTTTTCTGGCATTGCCTTGTTGGTTCCTGAAGCTTTTGTCTGGTTGAGGGCTTATATTCCGTGGATGTTGGGCATCATCATGTTCGGCATGGGTATGACCATGACGGTAGGCGATTTTAAAAGTGTCTTGCAAAGTCCGAAAGCTGTGGCAATTGGAGTCGTCGCCCAGTTTGTGGCGATGCCAGGCTTGGCTTATCTGCTGTGCAAACTGTTTCAGCTACCGCCAGAGATTGCGATCGGGGTAATATTGGTGGGTTGCTGTCCGGGCGGAACGGCATCCAATGTGATTACCTATATGGCCAAGGGCAATACCGCCTTGTCTGTCGCCTGTACCTCGGTTTCGACTTTACTGGCACCCATTTTTACTCCAGCAATTTTCTATTTGCTGGCCAGTCAGTGGATTGAGATTAATGCCTTATCCATGCTGGTATCAATCTTACAGGTGGTGTTATTTCCGATTATTCTGGGCTTAATGGTACGAGCGCTACTCAAGCAAAAAGTCAGCACCTATATTCAGTTCATGCCCTTGATTTCTGTAATTGCGATTGTGGCAATTGTCGCGGCGATTATTGCCGGCAGCAAAACCCAGATTTTACAATCGGGGCTAATAATTCTGGGGATTGTAGCCTTACATAATGGTATGGGCTATCTGCTGGGTTATTGGGCCAGTCGCATGTTCAAGCTGGCAGAAATAGACTGTCGTGCAGTATCGATTGAAGTCGGTATGCAAAACTCTGGTCTGGGTGTGGCCTTGGCGGCAACTCATTTTGCTGCTTCTCCATTGACGGCTTTACCAAGTGCCATTTTCAGTCTGTGGCACAATATTTCAGGTCCTGCATTAGCCACTTACTGGGCTGCCAAAAGTAAAGACAGTGCCTCAGTGCCAAAGCAGAATCTGGATACAGACCGCTAGAATTTTAAAAAAGTTCATGTCTAAATTCTGCTGAGAAGCTAAAAGCAACATCCAGCCAGTGAAAATTTGCAGAACCAAGCTATAAAAAAGCCCGATTCAATATCGGGCTTTTTAATTTAAAAAATTTATGAAGCTTTGGACTGTTTGGATTTTAAAATCTCGGTTCTAAAAGTCTGTGCCAGCTCTGCCGTTTCTGCATCCATTCCGTTCACCACAAAGGCATGACGGGTCAGGACATTGGTTGGATTAGGCATACTCACCAGCTGGAAGTGATCACTTACATCTTTTAGCAAATGATTCGGTACATGCAGGGCACTTTCTTTCGAGACCAGATGCTGTGTCAGACGCTCAGAGGCTTGTACTGAGCTGAGCTGCATCTCCTCGACTTTAGAGGCAATTGCGCTGCGGGTTTGCAGCACAAAACGTTTTTCTTCCCGGTAACGTTTATACAGCACTTCGGACAGCAGCTGGAACACGGCACTGATCATGGTCAGGCAAGCCAGGGCATTTGGTTTATCTGCCGCAATACTGATCGTGGCCCCTTTTTCATCAAATTTATGTACGGTACAAATATCAGAACTATTCAATTTATAGCGTTGCACACAGAGTTCGGTGGCTTTATTCAGGAAAATCTGACAGAGATTAAAATAAGGTACCGAAACGGTTTTATTGACGCTATCCAGTAACTGTTTTGGATCATAGAACTGGATATTTAAGCTCAGGCTATCCTGCTCCAGGACCGCCGGCTTATGTTCTTTTTCTTTGGCTTTGTTTTTCACTGCCTGTTGAGCCTGGGCAATGGCCAGTGCTGCATTATGCTTTTCCTGCTCCAGTGCCTGGGTCAGGGTCTGAATCTCAAATTTTAGCCGCGATTCGTTATTGATGCGCGCCAGATATTCGGTGCGGCTTGGACGTGCCACAGCACGATAAGCAACCCAGAGCAGGGCATGAATGATGAATGAGAACAGAATCGCCAGCCATTGCGTTCGTAGAATTTCACCAATACTAGGCTCAATCAGCGTAATTTCAATCACACCGACTTTTTTCTCGTTTTGCAGGGCATCACGGACAAAAACTTCACCTTCCCGGGTTTTGGTCAGTCCACCTGTGGCTAAAACCTGACCTTTCGCATCCAGGATCCGAATTGAAGCTACGCTTGGATTGGTGGCGTAACGATTTGCCAGTAAAGCCAGAGATACACGGTTAGGCGGTTCAAGCTCGGACAGGCTGTCTGTCACCAGCTGACTGGTCATCAGCTGTCCCTGATTGGCACGGTTTTCATTCAGTTGGTGAGTGGTTGCCAATACCAGTAAAAAGGTATGCAGAGCAAAACTTATAATCAATAGGCTAGCAAATAGCCCTTGTCTAGGCGCATTCAACGTAAACTTCCAAGGCAATTCTGTTCAATTTCGATTATGATTCTAACAATAGTTGTAGCTCAGACCCGAGTCAATTCATGCGAGAAATCATTCTTATATCATTCTTAGGACCTGACCAGCCTAATCAATTTACACGATTAATGCAGGTTTTGTCCGCCCATTCCCTACAGATTTTAGATGTAGGGCAAGCGGTTATTCATAATCAGTTAACCTTAGGTATTGTTGTAGCCTCTGAAGACCAGACAGCGACAGCATTAGCCATGAAGGAGATCCTGATTCTAGCACATGATATCGGGTTAACTGTGCGCTTTAAACCGATCTCTGCGACTGAATATGATCAGTGGGTCAAAGAGGGTGGACGCACACGTTATATCGTAACGGCATTGGCTCCTGAATTAAATGCCTCTCATCTGCAAGCCGTGACCCAGATTGTCTCGGCTCAGGGTTTTAATATTGAAACCGTGACCCGTCTGTCTGGCCGTCCGGCTCTGGATGGTCACAGCAGCGGGCCGAAACGCGCCTGTGTGGAGTTCGGTTTAAAAGGACAGATGCTCGATGCAGCCGCAATGCGTGCTGCCTGTTTGCGTTTATCCACTGAACTTAATGTCGATGTCGCGGTACAGGAAGACAATGCCTACCGCCGTAACCGTCGTCTGGTGTGTTTCGATATGGACTCGACCCTGATCGAGCAGGAAGTCATTGACGAACTGGCAATTGAAGCCGGTGTCGGTGCACAGGTTGCAGAAATTACCGAACGTGCCATGCAAGGCGAGCTGGACTTCCAGCAAAGTTTCCGTGCGCGTGTCGCCTTGTTAAAAGGAATGGACGCATCGGTACTTCCAAAAATTGCCGAGCGCCTGACCATTACAGAAGGTGCCGAACGTCTGATTTCAACTTTAAAAGCATTGGGTTACCGTACCGCAATCCTTTCCGGCGGTTTCCAGTATTTTGCTGAATACTTGCAAAGCAAACTGGATATTGATGAAGTACATGCCAATGCGCTCGATGTTCAGGATGGGGTCGTTACCGGTGAAGTCAAAGGTCATATCGTTGATGGCGCGCGTAAAGCATTCTTGCTCGGTGAGATTGCTCAGGAGATGGGAATTTCTCTGGAACAGACTATTGCGGTCGGTGATGGTGCCAATGACTTGCCCATGTTATCCATTGCAGGACTGGGGGTGGCTTTCCGGGCCAAGCCACTGGTTCGCCAAAATGCCAATCAGGCGATTTCTAGCGTCGGTCTGGACGGAGTGCTATATTTGCTCGGTGTCCATGATAAAGACCTGAACCGTGCATAAATCAAGGCTTTAACAGATTTTAAAGGCGACCTCAGGGTCGCTTTTTTTATCCTGAATGAAATGGCTTAAAGGCGTGAAGGATGAAACTTGACTACAAAAACATCGATCATCTTAAACGGAAAAATAATTTTTTCCCTCAAAAAAAGCACTGATAATTTTGTAATGACACGCCAACATTGGCGCAGTCATTAATCCACAAAAATGTGAAAAGCAAAAATTGTAATGACAATATAATATCGCGACAAAGTATGTCGTTAGGCTGGATGGCAGGACTTTTTTTATGCAAAAAACTCAGCATAATGCAGACATAGAGATACAAATCAACAGATTCCATTTTATTGATGTAACGAAATTCAATAGATAGAAACTTTGCAATATCAGGCGGAAAACTATCTATCTGGATGGAGGGGGTTATATGGTAACAGCGAATTTAACAACGATTGTGGGCTTCAGTTTAGTCGCTGTAGCTGTGCTTGCTGTATTCTTCTCGCCTTATCGTCGCTGGTTAAGCTTTATGGCTGCCGGGATGCTGGTTTGGGGCCTGATCGAGGTGATTCGTATAGGGACTCAGACCTGGTTTGAGCTGCCAATGACGTATAGTTATCTGAGCGCATTAACTGCGGTCATGCTGGTGGTGACCTGCCTGTTATTGCGTGAAGATCGTCGTGCCGAGCGTGCTTTGGCAAAACGTCGCTATATCGAACACACACCAGTCTATGAAGATGACCAGCAGCAGCTTTCTAGCCGTTAAGTTCTCTAATATCAGTGAAATAATGCACCTGCGGGTGCATTTTTCGTTTAGAAATATGATACAAACTGCTGCATCCACCTAACCCGGAACTATGCTAGGATATTTGTCAATTTTCGTACAATTAGAATAGGCATCCTTCATGAAACTGTCCTCCATTCCTGTGTTAAAACTTCCTCTTGTTGATGTAAGTACAGATCCGCTGGACTTACTGGTCGCAGGTTTAGCATTACGTATGAAGCAGTTGGCACGTACCAGCCCAAAATTCATCGAACTGGTACATGGGCGTCAATTCCGCATCCAGATTGGTACGGATGAGGGTATGGCACGTCAGATCATTGTGAATAACGACCATATCGAGACCGTTTCTGGTGATGCTGAAAAAGCAGATTTTGTTTTGCAGTTTGCTGATAGTGAGCAGGGCGTAAAGACTTTAATTAAAGGTGATCCGACTGCATTTATGACCGGCATGCAAAGTGGCACCATCAAAATGGAAGGTGACTTCGGTTTGCTGGTCTGGTTTAACCAGGTGGCGAAGATGATTCCACCAAAACTGCCAAAGCCAGTCAAAGAAAAAGTGAAAATGGTACGCCAGTTTATTAAAGAAAAAACTGGTAAATAAGAAACTTCCGCTTAGTTCCCCCTCCTTTTTAAAGGAGGGGCTAGGGGAGGATTAAATAGAAAAAGCCCTCAAATATGAGGGCTTTTTGAATTCTGAAATAATTAAAACTTATTCAACTTCTAAATTAAATGTCACAGGTCCATCATTGACTAGATGTACTTTCATGTCGGCGGCAAAAATACCGGTTTGCACATGTTCAAACTGGCTTCGGGCATATTCCACCAGCTGCTCATATAAGGCTTTTGCTTCAGCCGGTCGCATGGCCGGACCAAAGTCGGGACGCAAACCTTTCTGGGTTTGTGCCATCAGGGTAAATTGTGAAACCAGCAATATACCACCGCCCACCTGGGCAACGTTCCAGCCCATTTTGCCCTGTTCATCATCAAAGAAGCGGTATTTCAATATCTTATCAATCAGCTTTTTGCCTTTTTCCAGATTATCGTCTTTGCCCAACCCCAGAAAAACCAGAATTCCTTTTTCAATTTCTCCGGTAGTTTCACCCTCGACCACGACTTTAGCTTCTAAAACTCTTTGTAATAAGGCACGCATTTTACATATTGACTGAAAACCACAGATAGACGTGATTGTAGCAAGAAAAAAATCTGGAGCAGTATGAGATGCTGTTTTTATGAACTTTAAATATCTGAAAATCAATTGATTAATTTTTATAAATTCATTAAAGCGATTGAATTTATAAAAATAATCTGTTTTATCTATTTATTGTGCTCGCGTATCTTAGTCTGTGCAGGAAAGGTAATAAATTAAGAGATTTAGAAATGTTTAAGCGTTCATTACTGGTTGCAATGCTTGCAACTGTCACAGCCGCACAAGCTGCTCCTTTAACGAAAGACAATGGCGCGCCAGTGGGCGATAACCAGAACTCGATCACTGCGGGTCCAAATGGTTCTGTACTCCTTCAGGACGTTCAACTGGTACAAAAATTACAACGTTTTGGTCGTGAACGTATTCCTGAGCGCGTGGTACATGCACGTGGTACGGGTGCCTATGGTGAGTTCGTCGCAACCAAAGACCTTTCTGATCTTACCCTTGCTTCATTATTTAAAGCCGGTACTAAAACTCCAGTTTTCTTACGTTTTTCTACCGTAATTCACGGTAAGGGTTCACCCGAAACCCTACGAGATCCGCACGGTTTTGCAGTGAAATTCTACACTCAGGAAGGCAACTGGGACTTGGTCGGTAACCAGACCCCGGTATTCTTTATCCGTGATGCGATCAAATTCCCGGACTTCATTCATGCCATGAAGCCAAGCCCGGTGACGAATGTTCAAGATGCCAACCGCGTGTTTGACTTCCTGTCGAGCCAGCCATGGGCCACCAACATGCTGACTTATGTGTATGGCAAGCAAGGTGTTCCAACCAGTTACCGCGAACAGGACGGTTTTGGGGTACACGCTTACAAACTGTATAACGACAAAGGCGAATACAAATACGTGAAATTCAACTTCCGTTCAAAACAGGGCGTGAAGGGCTTGAACGTAAAAGAAGCGGCTGAGCAGCAAGGCAAAGATTTCAACCACTTGACCAATGATCTTTATCACAACATCTATGCAGGTAATTTCCCGAAATGGGACCTGTACATTCAGGTGATTGATCCTAAAGACTTGGGCAAGTTTGATTTCGATCCGCTAGATCCAACCAAAATCTGGCCAACCGAGCTGGTGCCGGAAACCAAAGTCGGCACCTTGACCCTGAACCGTATGCCGAAGAACTTCTTCAACGAGACTGAACAGTCGGCATTTGCGCCAGGTAATCTGGTACCAGGTATCGAGCCGTCTGAAGACCGTCTGTTACAAGGTCGAATCTTCTCTTACTCAGATACCCAAATGTACCGTCTGGGTGCGAATCACCAGCAAATTCCGGTAAACCGTCCAGTGGTGAATGTGAACAACAATAACCAGGATGGTTACATGAATATCTCTGAGCGTGACTCGGATGTGAACTATGAGCCAAGCCGTAAAGAGCCAAAAGCTGCTACTGAAAAAGCACGTGCAGTACAAACTCCTTTAACTGGCCATATTCAGCAGATCGGGACCAAAGAGCAGAACTTCAAGCAGGCAGGTGAGCTGTACCGTTCATATACGGCCAAAGAAAAAGATGACCTGATCATGAATCTGGCTGCTGACCTTGGTAATGTCAAAGATTCAGAAACCAAGCACATCATGTTGTCTTATTTCTACAAGGCAGATGCGGACTACGGTACCCGCATGACCAAGGCTGTAAACGGTAATATCGCGACTGTTAAAGCCAAAGCTGCAAAGTTAAAAGACTGATTTCGATTGGTCTTGAGGAATTGGTGATTAGGGCATAACGCATCACCTCCGAAAAGTCCTGTAAAACTCCAAACCTTTCCTGCACCCTAGGGGGAGTTTTACAGGCACTCCGTTTTTTATCTCATCTCAGGTGAATATGGTCCTGAGTGACTGAAATTTTCTTTTCGATTTCTGTTGGAGTTCATCATGAACATTATGCCACACGCATTTTTAGCCAGTATTCTTGCCTTCAGTTCTATATTCGCAACGGCTGTTGAAGTGAAGAATGTCTCCCTTGCAAAAACAGCGGCAAGCATTCAGATGAACTCACAACAGGAATTGGTCAACCTGTTCTTTGCTGCGGCTAAAGTTGGCAATAGTGAAGTTATCAACGAATTTCTGAAACATGGCTTCCCGGTCGATGTACGCAATAAAGACGGTTATACGCCGCTGATGATGGCGACTTATTATGGCCATCAGGAGATTGTCAGCAGTTTGCTTAAACATGGTGCTGACCGCTGTGCCCGGGACAATCGAGGCAATACGGCCTTAATGGGTGCCTTGTTTAAAATGGAATTTGCCATTGCCAAGCAGCTGCATCAGGCTGACTGTGATGCCCAGGCCCAGAAAACCGGGCAAAAGACTACTGCTGAGTTTGCCAATGTGATTGGTCAGGAAAAACAGTTACAGCAATTGATTCAGGAGCAGGAAAAAACCCAGGTCAAAACCCAGAAATAAGCCGGTTTATGTTGGGATACTGTTGTTGAAAATCCGGCCGGCTGTACGTAAATCCTGCAATATTGCATGACTTTTTATGCTTTAATGCAAAGATAAGCACAGCGATATTCCTTTAGTTATGGCTCCAATTATCCATTCTCTGTTAGATACTGACTTGTACAAATTCACCATGTTGCAAGTGGTCTTACACAAGTTTCCACAAACACATAGTGTCTACCATTTCCGTTGTCGTAATCTGGAAGATACAGTTTATCCCCTGACGGATATTCTGGATGATCTGAACCATCAACTCGATCTGCTGTGCCAGCTTAAATTTAAAGAAGACGAATTACAGTATTTACGCAGTCTACGTTTTATCAAAAGTGACTTTGTTGACTATCTGGAACTGTTCCAGCTGAAACGCCGTTTTATCAAGGCCAGTATTGACAGTCAGGGGCGTCTGGATATTGTGATAGAAGGTCCGATGGTTCAGGCCATGATGTTCGAGATCTTTGTCCTTTCCATTGTCAATGAGCTGTATTTCAGCCGGATTCGTACCCCTGAAGTGCTGGTCGAAGGCGAGCGCCGTTTAAAGGCTAAAGTGGAGCTGTTAAAACAGTATGCTGCCGCACAGGACCCAAATGATCCCCCATTTCTGGTGTCGGACTTCGGTACCCGCCGTCGTTTCAGCTTTGCATGGCAGAAGCATGTGGTTGAAGAATTTAATAAAGCTGCGCCTTATGTGTTCCGTGGTACCAGTAATGTACTGCTGGCCAAAGAGTTGGGCATTACTCCAATTGGCACCATGGCGCATGAATTTTTGCAAGCTTTTCAGGCACTGGATGTACGTTTGCGGAATTTCCAGAAAGCCGCACTGGAAACCTGGGTACAGGAATACCGTGGTGACCTGGGAATTGCCCTGACTGATGTGGTGGGAATGGATGCTTTCCTGCGTGACTTTGACCTGTACTTTGCCAAGCTGTTTGATGGCCTGCGTCATGACAGTGGTGATCCTTACGAATGGGGTGATAAAGCCTATGCCCACTATAAAAAGCTGAAAATAGACAGCAAAACCAAGATGCTGACTTTCAGTGATGGCCTGAATCTGGAAAAAGCCTGGAAATTACATCAATACTTTAAAGACCGTTTCCAGGTCAGTTTTGGAATCGGGACCAATCTGACCAATGATATGGGACAGACACCACTGAATATTGTCCTGAAACTGGTGGAATGCAACCGTCAGTCGGTGGCCAAGATTTCAGACAGTCCGGGCAAAACCATGACAGATAATGATACCTTCCTGGCCTATTTACGTCAGGTGTTTAGCGTTACAGAAACTACTTAACAAAGACACCTTCTATTTAAAAACTGCTTCAGTATTGAGGCAGTTTTTTCTTTCTGAGTCAGCTTTTTCTACTTTTCTTTAGCTAAAATTATGCTAAGGATCTTGATAAAAATATCATAATTGAAAAAATGAGCTGTGCTAAGATCAAAAAGATTTGACCGTGACGACACCTGATAATGATGACAGCTTCAGCCTTGGATTTTGGCCTGCTGATTGAAGCAGAAGACCTGGTTCCGTATCTGGGACATGAGAAACTCAGAATTGTGGATTTAAGCCGGGCTTCAGTCTACGAGCAATTGCATATTCCACATGCCTTACATTTAAAGCCTAAACTTCTGGTGCGCCAGGAAGAAACGGCGATGGGACTGTTACCGGATACCGAAGGCTTACAGGCGCTCATCAATTATCTGAATATTTCTCCAGAACATCATGTCGTGGCTTATGATGATGAGGGCGGTGCATGGGCCGGACGTTTACTCTGGAACCTGCATTGTCTGGGCTTTGAAAATACCAGCTTACTCAATGGCGGGATTCATGCCTGGCTCGGTGCCAGTCTGCCTACTTCATCTGATCAGGAAACTGTTCAGCCGGTCGAGCATTTAGTTCAGGTACAACTCGAGCACAAGGCCCAATTCCAGATTGGCTATGAGGAATTAAGACAACAGGTTGAAAATGAAAATATTCAGCTCTGGGATTGTCGTACAGAAGAAGAATATACCGGCCTGCGTCTGGCAGCGCGACGCGGTGGTCACATTCCAGGTGCACGTCATTTTGAGTGGAGTACTGCCCTTAACCGGCAAAATCATTTAAAATTACATCCTTTACCACGTACACAGCAGCGTCTGGAACAACTGGGTTTTGATTTGAATCAACCGGTTGTAGCGTATTGTCAGTCCCATCACCGTTCAGGTCTGGCTTATATTCTGGGCCGGTTATTGGGCTGGAATATCCGGGCCTATGATGGTGCGTGGAGTGAATGGGGCAACCGCCTCGATAGTCCAATCGCTACAGGAGAGGTGCCATCTTGAGCATCACATCGCGTCTAAAACAACAACTGTTTATCCAGGCCCAAAAAGTGGTGCCGCAGCATCGCCTGTCACGTGTGGTAGGAAAAATTGCAGCCAGTGAAAATCCGATTGTAAAAACAGCGGTCATTACAGCATTCAAGACCAAATACGGGATTGATATGTCGATTGCTGAGCAAACTAATGCACTGAAGTTTAATTCATTTAATGACTTCTTTACCCGTGGTCTGAGAACAGGTGTACGTGCGGTAGATGCGGATTCAACTGCGATTGTTTCTCCTGCGGATGGCGCGATTTCCCAACTGGGTAAAATTGAAAATGGCGATGTATTTCAGGCCAAAGGGCAGAAGTTCACTGTTGAAAATCTGATTGCCGATCCGCAACTGGCCGAACCCTTTAAAAATGGTGAATTCGCGACAGTGTATCTGTCACCACGTGACTATCACCGTGTACATATGCCATTTGCCGGAACACTGACTGAAACCCTGTATGTACCGGGTGAACTGTTCTCGGTTAACCAGACGACAGCAGAAAACATTCCGGGCCTGTTTGCCCGTAATGAACGTATGGTCTGCCTGTTTGATACAGAACTCGGCCGTATGGCAGTGGTATTGGTGGGTGCGATGATCGTTGCAGGGATTGAAACGGTTGCTACGGGTAAGGTGAAACCGTCTGGGCGTATCGAACTGAACCAGCATGATTTATTTCTGGAAAAAGGTGCTGAGCTGGGCCGTTTCTACCTCGGTTCAACCGCGATTATCCTGTTTGAAGAAAACAAAATGCATTGGGATGAGAAGTTTAAAGCCAACTCAACTGTATTGATGGGCGAAGCACTCGGGCATACGGTTTAAAAATTTTAGCTTCCCTTTTGAAAAAGGGGAAGGTTGCCTCTCCTTGTAGGAGATGAGCAGCACTGCTGCGCAGGGGAGAGGTTCAAAAAAAGCGCCATCAGGCGCTTTTTTATTGCTAAGGTTTATCGTTTTACGACGATTGAATCGATTCCGCTATTTTGCAAGGTTTGCTGCGCGATGATTGCAGCTTCTGCTGAATCGTAAGGACCAGAAACCACGCGGTACCAGACTTTACCATTTTCCACACTGCGCACTACATCGGCAGATAAGCCATTAAGAATAATTTCTGCACGGCGAGCATCCGCCTGATCTGGGTCATCAAAACTGCGCACCTGCAGAATATAACTGGCCGGTGCGGCAACAGGAGCTTCACTGGCTTGCAGGCCAGGCTCAGTTGTGGTCGCCTCAGGTTCAGCCGCTTCAGGGCGGGGGGCTTCAACAATGACTACCGTATCCTGCTTTTTGTTTTCAGGAACTGCCTGTTCAGGAATTGGCGTCACTTGCTGCTGTGGTAACAGGTCATAAAAACGGTAATCTTTGTTGGTGTCTTCTTCTTGGACAGATTCACTTGTTTGAGTCTTCGGTTTGACTGGTTCCCATGGCTTCCAGAGCATGAGCGCCATCAAAAAACTTAACACGATTAAAATGATCACGAGTGTGCCGAGCCAGGTTGGAATAAGTGGCTTTTTAGGCTTATTCGGTCTTTCAGATACACCGCGCTGCGTTTTTCCAAACACTTGGGATTTTCCTCTTATTAATCGGGGCAAATAGAAAAGGCATAACAGCAGTTATGCCCCTACTATCATTTCATCCTATGTGATCAGGATCTAAAAGTCATCCTCTAGATCATAAATCACACAGAATTTTAATTTTTCTGTATCTTCAAGCATATAGCTAAAGTTACAAGATTCTTATTTACATGCTCTCAGGAGCAGACACACCTAAAAGCTCTAAACCATTACGTAATACCTGGCGAACATTCACAGATAACAATAAACGTGCCTGAGTTAATTCTGCATCATCGCCCAGAACCTTGTTGTCGTTGTACCAGCCATGGAACAGCGCAGCCAGCTCTTTCAGATAATTACCAATCTGATGTGGTTCATAGCTATTTGCAGCACGAACAACAATCTCTGGATAAGCTGCCAGTTTTGCCAGAATTTCGGTTTCCGCTTCCAGCTCAAGTTTGGCTGCCAGACCACGTGCAGTGGCTGCATCAAAGTTCACGCCTGTAGACGCTGCCTTTTCTAACATACGGCAGATCCGCGCATGCGCATACTGGATATAATATACGGCGTTGTCCTTGCTTTGAGATACAGCAAGGTCCAGGTCGAAGTCAATGTGCTGTTCGGATTTACGCATGACATAGTAGAAACGCGCTGCATCGTTACCGACTTCTTTACGCAGGTCACGCAGAGTCACAAACTGGCCTGAACGAGAGGACATTTGTACCATTTCGCCACTACGCCATAGGCTGACAAACTGAACCAGAAGTACAGTCAGTTTTTTCGAGTCATAGCCCAGAGCATCAATCGCTGCTTTTACACGTGCGATATAACCGTGGTGGTCTGAACCCCAGATATCAATAATATCGGTATAGCCACGTTGCAACTTGTTCAGGTGGTAGGCAATGTCAGACGCGAAGTAGGTGGTCTGGCCATTACGGCGTTTCACCACACGGTCTTTTTCATCACCAAATTCAGTCGACTTGAACCAGATGTTACCATCTTTTTCGTACAGGAAACCGCGCTGATCCAGAGTTTGTAAGGCTTCTTCAATTTTTTCAGTGAGAGAAGCTTCGCTGAACCACTGGTTGAAAGTCACTCCGAACTCACCCAGATCGTCTTTAATGTCATCCAGAATGGCTTTTAAAGCAGCCTGATGGAAAACACGGTAGCCTTCATTTAATAAGGTTTGTGAATTGAAGATCAGGCCATCGATATGCTTTTCTTTATCGCCAGAAACAACGACTTTATTGCCTTCAGCATCGGGCTCTGCAGCATATTGCACATCTTCCGGTACATCTTTATAAACATCTGCAACAGGGCGGACATAGGCATCACCATCCTGGTCAATAATGCTTTGCGCGATTTCTTTAACGTAGTTGCCCTGGTAAGCATTTTTCGGAAAGACCAGTTCCTGACCGGTTAATTCTAAGTAACGCAGGTAAGTAGAAGTCGCCAGAATATCCATCTGACGGCCAGCGTCATTGACATAGTATTCACGATCGACTTTGGCGCCGGTCGCTTCAAGCAGATTCGCCACCGTCATACCATATGCAGCCCCACGACCATGACCCACGTGCAGGCTAGAGGTTGGATTGGCAGATACGAACTCAACCTGGATACGTTTGCCGGCATTGACCTGGGTACGACCATACGTTGCCTGTTGGGCCTGAATTTGATCTAGGACTGCAAAGCGCTGGTCGGCATTCAGAAAGAAGTTAATAAAACCGGGGCCGGCAATTTCTGCCTTGCTGATATCTGCCACTTCAGGTAGGGCAGCAAGAATCTTTTCTGCTAAATCACGTGGCTTCATACCTGCAGCTTTCGACGCGATCATGGCAATATTCGACGCAAAGTCACCATGGCTTCGGTCTTTGGTACGCGTCAAATTACTTGTATTATTCCAGTCAGATGGGAGTACGCCTTGTGCCTGTAGAGTGTGCACTGCATGATCGAGAGCTGCTTGTATTGCCGTATTCATAATCAGTCGAAAATAGAGATCGCAGAAAAACAGCAAATATAGCAAATTTCCGGCTGTTTAGGTAAAAGCATTTATAGAGAAGAAAAACTATACAATTAACCGTCATGAATTTTCTAATTAAATTAATAGAGAATAACGGGATAAATCTCATGAAAATTGAATTAATGTCAGGCAAAACTATCTGAATAAAAAAATCACTCAGCCAAGTCTGAAGATTTGGCTTATATTGTTGGTAGTCGAAGAACAAACAAAAAAGAGGCAGTATGGCTTCACTACAACGTCCAACTATTATCGGGAACATTCCTAAACTTCCTGCAAAATGGGCACTGATTATTGTGCCTTTTATCCTGTCCTGCCTGATGAGTGGCATTATTTCCATGATCAATATGCTGCGTACCCTCGGCTGGATTGAAGGATTTATCGCTCTATGGTTCCATAACTGGATGATTTCCTGGGCGATTGCTTTTCCAATTGTGGTGACCTTATTGCCGTTTGTACGCAGATTTACCGGGCTATTGGTAGATATGTCCGGACCTCAGCCACCCAAATGATCATTTTTAAATTTAATCAGGTGGGGAACAGCTCTCTGACGACTTAAAAGCTGGGCTGTATGGGGCAAACAGCCTCACCTTTAAATTAAATGCTCCACCGCCGCCCGGATGATCCCGAGCACCAGACCGATACAGGCCCCAACTACCACGCCATTGACCCGGATCATATGCAGGTCACCACCGACCTCATTTTCAATCTTGTCAATCATCTCGCTTGAATCCCATTCGTGGATGCGCTCGCTGATAAAACGGATGACTTTTTCACTGTACTGGTCGCTCAGGTCCACCGCGATTCCGCTGAGACGTTTATTCAGCAGCTCACGAACTGAGGCGTTCGAGATAATATTTTCTCCGACCTGCTGGATAGCAATCCTGAGATTTTCCGCAATACCCGAGTCTGGTTTTTGCAAGTCTTCCTTGATTGCATCACATAAAATCACCACGGCACCGCTGATAAAATTCAGCACTTGTGGACTATCCAGTAAGGCATCTTTGGTTTCATTCAGACGCTGGCTGGCTTCACTGTCATTATCCGACAGCTGTAACATCCAGTTATGTCCCATTTCCTCAATTTTAAGTCGCCATGGATGATCTGGATCGGCCAGCATGGCTTCAACCCGCTGAATGACAGAGTCGATACTGCGTTGCTGCACATCAATCCCGATCCAGCTGGCACCTTTGGCCAGTTTCCACACGCCCATTTCCTTAAACAGGTTACGGGTCAGTTCCCGGGTCTGTTCGGGATGAGAGGTCATCCAGGCATGTACCACATCCAGTCCTCGCTGTAACACATCCTGATGGAAATCATTGTCCAGTACTGCGCGTAGCATTTCACTGGCCAAGGTATTGATCTGGGTGTTTTTGACCCATTGCACGCTGTTGCTCTGGATAAATCCGGCAATCTGTTCCTGCCCGACAAATTCAAAGATTTTCGGAGCTGTCTGCTGGATGACCTGAGTCACCTGGACACTGTTCTGTGGGTTGGCCAGCCAGCGCCCCGCAGCCAGACTGAGGTCGGTACTCTCCAGACTGCGCTGTACAATTTGTGGAGAAAGAAAGTTTTCCTGGACAAAACGGCCCATCGATTCTGCAATTCGGGCCTTGTTGCGTGGAATAATTTCGGTGTGGTCACGTAAAAACTTGGGAATAGGCAGACGACCAAAGGGATTGCGGAACAGAACCGTAATCGCATACCAGTCTGCCAGGCCACCAACTACCCCTGCTTCTGCAGAAAGCATCAGGATCTGAAGCAGCCAGACATATTCTGGCAGCAGTTTGGCTGCCACCATCAATGCCAACCAGATCAGAACCGCAACCACCAGGGCAATGGTCGCGAAACGTTTACTTCGTTGTAGGCTCGGGGAAATACGCTCTGTCTGCATGAATCATCCTGTCAGGAGGGATTGGCCGGTTGCGGTTGCAGCACTGCACCAGATGGACTTAAACCATATTTAGCGCCAAGTGACTGTAAAATCAAGCGGGCATCAAAAGCATCTTGAGGTGCCTGATTGGCTTTGAAGCATTCAATAGTATAGGCCACCTGGGCAGGATCCAGAGTCACGGTATAAGGACGGTCATAGAATGGGTCAGGCCAGAAACCCGGATAACGGCGGTAATAACCAAACGGATAGTAGCTCGGTGCTGGATAAACCACGGCCTGCCGCGGCGGTTGGGTCCGGTTACTTGGATCATTGAGTACCCTGAAGAACTGAAAGCCATTCTGTACGGTGGTCTGGGCGGCTTTGAGCAGGGTAATTTCTTCCGCTGTACCAAAACTCATATTGGGGCGTGCCTGAAAGCTGATGCGATAGGTATTGGCATTCAATGGCGTGGTGCTGTACTGGCCGAGCTGGTCAAAGGTCAAGGGTTTAGAAGGTGTGGTGGCACAGCCCGTCAGGCTAAGGGCAGCAACTATACCTAATCCCAGTAGTGTATTTTTCATGTTCGGTCTCCTGATGCAATGATCCAGTCCGGACAGCCTGTTAAAAAATCTTAAAAGCTGCTGTCAGGCTGGGTCAGGAAAATAAGTTCTTCATTGGTCGATTCACGGCCCAAGATTTGATTTCTGTGCGGGTAACGTCCAAAGCGGTCAATAATGACCTTGTGCTTTTTCTCGAATTCCAGATTGGTCGGATTACCCAGACGCTGGAAGAGTTTCAAAGCGAATTCATGAATCAGTCTGGATTCACTGTGCATAAACGGCATATAAAGAAAAGCACGCTGTTCCGGACTGAGCTGTTGATCCAGGTTCAGGCTGATGGCTTCCTGAGCCAAAGCCAGTGCCAGACTGTCTTGGGCAAAAGCCTGGGGAGAATCCCGGAATAAATTTCGTGAAAATTGATCCAGAACAATAATTTCAGCCAGACGGCCTTCTGCGGTTTTACGCCAGGCCCAGAGTTCAGCTTGGGTTGCCTGCCGATGGGTGCTCATGAACTGCTGTGCAATACTTTGGTCGAATTCATGACTCTGGCTAAACCATAATGGCTGGCTGTCCGCATGAAACCAGAAGTCTAAAATATCTTGATAATTCATAATATTTACAATTCATTAGCATCTATTTGTTAATAAAATCACAAATTATCCATGTCTTATAGAGGAAGTTTGTGTTAAATATTTGCCAAATTAAAAATCAAAGGTTTGCCTGAAAACTAGGCAGCCTGTCATATGCCGGCATGAAATCACGTTATACTGATTAAACTGATGATTTTAATTTATTTAATAGTTTAGCCCCCTTAAGCGAGATTGTAATGAGTCAACCTGAATCGACTTCCCTAAATGTGTTACCGACCTGGGTCGAGTCGTCACTCATCAAAGGCATGCTGCGTGGTATTGAGCGTGAAAGCTTACGCATGCAAAGTGATGGATTCCTGTCACAGGCAGCGCATCCTCGTGCCTTGGGTTCAGCCTTGACTCATCCCCATATCACGACGGACTATTCTGAAGCATTGATGGAGTTCATTACTCCGCCACAAGACAGTATTAAAAAAGCGCTGGATTATCTCAGTGATATTCATGCGATTGTGCATCGTCATCTGGAAAATGATGAAAAACTCTGGCCCTTGTCGATGCCGTGTATGCTGGACAGCAGTGATGACAGCATTCCGCTGGCACAGTATGGCAGCTCAAACATCGGCCTATTCAAGACCTTGTATCGTCATGGTCTAGGTGTACGTTATGGCCGCCGTATGCAGACGATTTCAGGCGTGCACTATAATCTGTCTTTTCCGGATCATCTGTTCGAGGCCTTACAGCAGCAGGAACAGGACGAATCTCTCAAGGCATTAAGCTTGCAGGATTATCGCAGCCACCGCTATATGGGGCTGATCCGTAACTTTATCCGCCTGACCCCACTGGTCATGTTCCTGATCGGGGCCAGTCCGGCAGTCTGCCAGTGCTTCATGACCGGCCGTGACCATTTCTTGTTGCCATTGGTCAAAGGCACCCTATATTCTCCATATGCGACTGCACTGCGTATGGGGCGTTTTGGTTATCAGAACTCTGCGCAGAAACAGCTCGGTATTCACTACAATAATTTGCAGGACTATCTGGATGGACTGCAAAAAGCCGTCAAAACGCCCTATGAGCCGTTTAGCCGTTTAGGATTGGACGATGCAAATGGTCAGCCGATCCAGATCAATGATCATGTGCTGCAAATCGAAAATGAATATTACAGCTTAGTGCGCCCGAAACAGGTACCGCAAGCGGGCGAAACACCCTCCCAGGCCTTGGAAAATCGCGGAATTGCCTATATCGAGTTGCGTGCAGTCGATGTCAATCCTTATAGTCCGACTGGTATCAATGAAGATACAGCCGGTTTTCTTGAAGTACTGGCCCTGTACTGTCTATTACAGGACAGTCCGGCACTACTCGGTGATGAACAGGACCTCATTGAGCAGAATCAGGCCGAGGTCGTCAACCGTGGCCGTGCACCTAATGCAGCGATTATAGAAAATGGTCAGTCTTATCTGATTGAAGCCTGGTGTGGCATGCATTTGCAGCGCATGCTGCCCCTGGCCAAGCTGCTTGATTCGACCTATGACATCACCGTGTATACCGATGCCCTTAAAACCATGATGCTCCGGGTCGATGAAGTTGATGCTACCCTGTCTGCCCTGGTGGTCGGGGATATACGTAAACAGGGCGGTATGTGGCATTTTGGCCAACATCTGGCACAGCAGCACAGCCTGGTCTATGAAGAACATCAGCTCAGTCCCGAAACACTGGCTTATTTTGAAGAAATGTCACAAAAGTCATTGCAGCAGCAACAGCAACTCGAGCAAGATAGCAGCATCAGTTTTGCTGATTATTTAGCCCAATATCGATAAAAAACAAGAGGATTCACCATGCAATGGGGTTATCGCTTCGTGAGTGGGGTGTTGTTTCTGGCTGCTGTCATCGGCATGGCATTTGCCTTATATCTTGAGCATGTACAAGGGCTTGCACCTTGTCCGCTCTGTGTGTTTCAACGTGTCGGATTAATCGGACTGGGGATTATCTCCCTCATTGCATGTCTGCATAACCCTGCATCCAATCTCATGAAACGGTTTTATGCCTTGCTGGGTTCGCTCAGTATTTTGTGGTCTGTGGGGGTGGCGGCGCGGCATGTCTGGCTGCAGAACCTGCCCCCAGATCAGGTGCCGAGCTGTGGTCCCGGTCTGGAATACTGGCTGGAAACCTTGCCGTTGCAGTCTGTATTACAACAGGTGCTCAATGGTTCAGGGGAATGTGCCACGGTTGACTGGACCTTCCTGGGCCAATCCTTGCCTGTCTGGTCCTTGATCTTTTTCAGTATTTTACTGCTGGTCAGTGTATGGCAACTGCTGCGTAAATATAAAACCGTACCGGTTAAACGACTGAGAGACAAATATTAATTCAGTCAGTCATAAAAAAGCCCTTAATCGAGGGCTTTTTTATGTGCTTGAGTTTAGGTCAGGGCAATGCCTTCCAGGCTGTCCAGGTCCATTAGATATTCATGAATCTGATCAAAGGCTTCATCTTCTACACTTGGATAAAACCAGCGTACGATCTGTTCGGCCACCAGTGGATGATACTGAATTTCAAAATGGTTCAGGCCATAGAAAATAGCCTTATGTGCATCCGGGACTTTGAGCTGGAAACGAGGATTAGGGTGCTCGCCCAAAGCACTTTTCAAACTGACCAGATAATCGCCAATCATATGCAAGGTCTTGTTCTTGCGGTGTTCAAACTCAATGGTACCTGCAACCAGATAGGTATCGATATGAGAGGGAATCGGGGCAGGTTTGCGGTGATCATCCATAAGGCCGATCCGAAGCGGATTATGCTCCCAGTCATCATCACGAACACTACCATGGCGTAAATCCAGAATCCCGTTACTGCGGATATTGACCAGATGGCCAATTAGCCGGATCAGTGGAAAATGTCCAAGTTTGTCCTGCAGGCTAAAGCCAAAACGTTCCAGTACCGCACCATGATGCGGTGAACCCAGACAGACCAGATTCTCCACCATGTTGACCCAGCCATACATATTTTGCTTGCCATAGAACAGTGCACTGCGTGAGACCAGTCCACCCATACTATGTCCAATCAGGTCAATACTGGTAATTCGCGGATTGCGGGTGACCAGTTCCTGTAAGGTATTTGCCAGACTGTGACCATTGGCAGAAATCCGGCGTCCGGTATTGTAGTTCAGGTAGAGCATGGTATTGCGGCTGCGCTGCGCCAGTAATTTTTCACCGATTCCTTCATATTTGCGATTTGACCAGTCTAAATGGTTCATGCACAGGCCATGTACAAACAGGGTAATACGGCCGCTCAGCTCACCTTTTTGCAGCGAACCATAATGGTCATAGATCACCATCGGTAGGGCGAGAGGATTTTGATATTTCAGCAGGTAGTCCCCGATAATGCCATTTAAGGCACTGACCAGGAAATGCAAGGAAGGAGTCAACGGTTTGTTGTGCAGTTTTGGAAACCGTTCAATAATCTGGCGCAAAGCGGGAGCAATCAGGGTATTGCCATAATGAAACAGCATGTCATAAGACATTTGGTAGAGCCGCACAATCGAAGGAATATTCTGAATTTTCTGTGAATTGTTTTCACTTAAACCAAAAATACTCATTAAAATTTCGCGTTGAAGACTCTTGACCAGCTCCTGGATCACATCATTAAAGCGCATCGTGACCAGCTGCGCCAGACCTTCCAGTACATCGGCCTGACTCGGCGGGGTTCGGTCCCAGCGACAATAGGTTTCATGTAACGGTGTCAAACTTGGCATCTGATCCTGTCCTTTCATTGAGCCGCGTGTAGTACTGTCTTTCTTTTTAAAGAACTTCGCGGTATAAATTCTTTTTCTTGTTGGGTTTCCAGATTTTTTAAGAGCCTTCGATTAAAATAACGAGAATGAGAAAAGATTTTGAGCTTTTTTGTCAGACAATTTAAGCAATTAACAGGTTATAAAAAGTAGTGTACTTCACATTTTTAAATTAAATTTTGATGATTGATGGGTTTTTTGTTGATAGTTGATGAATATCATTTATTTGCATGGATTTAAGAGTAATTCGAACTCGATCAAGGGGAAATTGCTGCAACACTACTGTGCACAGTATCCAGAGATCCGGGTACATTTACCTGATTTAAACATGCCACCGAATGCTGCCATTGCACATGTGTCCGCGCTGATTGAGTCAATGCAAAAGGTCGCATTGCTGGGCAGCAGTCTCGGGGGATTTTATGCGACACATCTGGTCGCACAGCATGCTGTGCCTGCTGTACTGATCAATCCGGCAATGCGACCATGGCAACTGTTTCGTGAACTGTTTGATGAGCAGTTACCTTATCAGGTACATCCAAACTGGTGTCTGGATGAGGCAGATATGGCACAACTGCAACAATTGGCCCTGCCGGTTGCACAAGATGCAGACAAAATACTGGTTCTGCTGCAACAAGGTGATGAAGTTTTGGATTATCGTGAAGCACATCGTTATTATAGTGCTGCGCATCCCCCGGCTATGCTGATGACTGAAGCGCATGGCAGTCACGGGATGGATGATTTTGCGGAAAAAATTCCGTTCGTCTTACAGTTTTTATTGGACTGCATAAAAAAGGAAACCGAATAACGTGTCTCAATATACGGCTCAATCTCTCGAAGTTCTGTCTGGTCTGGACCCGGTCCGTCGTCGTCCGGGCATGTATACCGATACTTCTCGTCCCAACCATTTGGCCCAGGAAGTGATTGATAATGCTGTCGATGAGGCACTGGCAGGGCATGCCAATAAAATTACCGTCACGGTCTATAAAGATGGTTCTTTGTCAGTCGAAGACAATGGCCGTGGTATGCCGGTAGATATACACCCGGAATATGGCCAGAGCGGTATTGAAATCATCATGACCAAACTGCATGCCGGCGGCAAGTTCAGTACCGATAACTACCAGTTTTCCGGTGGCTTGCATGGGGTCGGGATCTCGGTGGTGAATGCACTGTCGACCCGTGTTGAAGTTGCGGTACGGCGTCAGGGTAACCTGTATAAAATGGCCTTTGAAAATGGCGAACCGGTTGCACCACTTGAAGTACTGGCAGGTAAGGCACCAAAACGGGTATCCGGGACAACAGTTCACTTCTGGCCAGAAGCTAAATATTTTGATTCGCCTAAATTTGCCTTAAAAGCGTTAAAACATAATCTCAAAGCCAAAGCTGTTCTGGCCGCAGGTTTACAGATCAATTATATTGATCAGATCAATGATGAAAAGATCACCTGGCAGTTTGAAAATGGTCTGGTTGACTATTTGATGGATGAGTTGGAAGACCGTGAAATTATTCCGGCACCAGCTTTTGTCGCCACAGGTGATGCAGAGCGCGCCAGCGCAGAATTTGCGATTTGCTGGAATGTTGAAGGTGGTGAAAGTGTTCAGGAATCTTATGTCAACCTGATTCCGACCGCGCAGGGCGGCACCCATGTGAATGGTTTGCGTTCAGGCGTGACTGATGCGATGCGCGAGTTCTGTGAACTGCGTAATTTGCTGCCGCGGAATATGAAACTCTCTGCCGAAGACGTCTGGGACGGCGTGAACTATATCCTGTCACTGAAATTCCAGGAGCCGCAGTTCTCAGGTCAGACCAAAGAACGTCTGTCGAGCCGTGAAGCAGTAGGGATTGTGCAGAATATTGCCAAAGATGCCTTTGCATTATGGTTGAACCAGAATTCTGACATTGCCATGCAACTGGCTGAAATGGCCATTTCCAAAGCCGGTCGCCGTCTGAAAGCGGCCAAGAAAGTTGAGCGTAAGAAGATTGTCGCGGGTCCAACTTTGCCGGGGAAACTGTCGGATTGTGTAGGCCATGATCTAGACCAGTCAGAATTGTTTATTGTGGAAGGGGATTCTGCGGGCGGTTCGGCCAAGCAGGCGCGTGACAAGAATTTTCAGGCGATCATGCCAATTCGTGGCAAGATTTTAAATACCTGGGAAGTCTCTTCTGATGAAGTACTGGCATCTCAGGAAGTACACAACATCGCGATTGCCATTGGCGTGGATCCGGGTTCAGATGATCTGTCTGAGCTGCGTTATGGCAAGATCTGTATTCTGGCCGATGCCGACTCGGATGGTCTGCATATTGCGACCCTGCTTTGCGCCCTGTTTGTGAAGCATTTCCCAACTCTGGTCGAAGAAGGGCATCTGTATGTCGCCATGCCGCCTTTATTCCGGATTGATGACAACAAAGATGTGCACTACGCTTTGGATGAAGACGAGCTGAACAGCATCCTGAAAAAATGCAAAACCAAGAATCCGCAAATTACCCGATTTAAGGGTCTGGGCGAGATGAATGCCAGCCAGTTGCGTGAAACTACACTTGATCCGAACACGCGCCGTCTGGTGCAGCTGGATCTGGATGATGCGCATTTTACCGCAGGTCTACTGGATAAACTCTTGGCAAAAAAACGTGCCAGTGACCGCAAAGACTGGCTGGAGCAAAAAGGTAATCTGGCAGATTTGGTGGTTTAAACTA
Organism: Acinetobacter sp. 228; assembly: GCF_048147885.1. NCBI lineage: Bacteria > Pseudomonadati > Pseudomonadota > Gammaproteobacteria > Moraxellales > Moraxellaceae > Acinetobacter > Acinetobacter sp. 228. The sequence continues at coordinate 18,171 of NZ_JAYWYV010000013.1, read as the reverse complement.
TCGAATTTGAGCAATCAAAAAATCCCGCAAGCGCGGGATTTTTTGTTTTAAAACAGTGCAAAAAATATTCAATGAGCTGCACTTTTTTTGTACACGCTCTTCCGTTTTAGTTTGATCATATTTTCATTGGTCTTTACCAAAGCTATTTAAGGATGGATTGGGGCTCAGTATTTAAATAGACCATGATTTCTTTTCAGTATTACTAAATCTATGATTAATAATACAAATAATGAGGTAGGTTAAAGTAATTTTTTTATTTTTCGAAGTCTTGGCACAGAAATTGAATCACTCCAAGCAGATGTAAAACAAGACAAGCATGAAACATGCACCATTATAAAGTTTGGAGAAAATCTGATGTTCCAACGCAATTTATTTTCAAAAAGTATTTTAGCCGTAACTATGGCAGGGGCTGTTACATTAACAGGATGTTCAAAATCAAATGATGCAGCACCAACAGGTGAGAGTGAGCCAAAAGCAGCCGCCAGTGGTGACACGATTAAGGTCGGTATCCTGCATTCATTGTCAGGCACGATGGCAATCTCCGAAACATCACTCAAAGATACTGCCTTAATGGCTATTAAAGAAATTAATGCCAATGGCGGTGTGCTCGGTAAAAAATTAGAGCCTGTGGTCGTTGATCCTGCATCTGACTGGCCGCTATTTGCAGAGCAAGCACGGCAGTTGATTACCCAAGACAAAGTTGCGGTGATTTTTGGTGCATGGACATCGGTATCGCGTAAATCTGTTTTGCCCGTTGTTGAAGAACTCAATGGTTTATTGTTCTATCCCGTACAGTATGAAGGCCAAGAACAATCAAAAAATATTTTTTATACCGGTGCTGCACCAAACCAACAGGCCATTCCTGCGGTGGAATACTTGATGAGTGAGGAAGGAGGTAAGGCTGAGCGTTTTGTATTGCTCGGTACGGACTATGTGTACCCACGGACCACCAACCAGATTTTACGTGCTTTCTTAAAGTCTAAAGGCGTTGCAGATGCCGATATTATGGAAGAATACACTCCATTTGGTCATAGCAACTATCAAACTATTGTGGGCAATGTGAAGAAATTTGCAGCCGGTAAAAAGACTGCCGTGATCTCCACCATTAATGGTGACTCGAATGTACCGTTCTATCGTGAATTGGGTAATCAGGGCATTAAAGCTTCTGATATTCCAGTGATGGCGTTCTCGGTGGGTGAAGAAGAACTGCGTGGTATTGATACCAAACCATTGGTGGGACATTTAGCCGCATGGAACTACTTCATGTCAGTGAAAAATCCAGGTAATACTGAATTTATGAACAAGATGAAGCAGTATGCGGTGGAATACAAACTGCCAAATGCAGCCAAGTTTGTGACCAATGACCCCATGGAAGCGACTTATGTCGGTATCAATATGTGGAAGCAAGCGGTTGAAAAAGCGGGCAGCACAGATGTCGATAAAGTGCGCGAAGCGATGGCAGGTCAGGAATTTAAAGCACCATCGGGTTATACCCTCAAAATGAATGCAAGCAACCATCACTTACACAAGCCAGTCATGATTGGTCAGATTCGTGGTGATGGTCAGTTTGATGTGGTCTACAAAACATCTCAAACTATTCAAGCAGAGCCTTGGAGCCCGTACATTCCTAAATAAGACCTATCTTTTGCCTGCTACAGCCGTAGCAGGCATTCCCTGATTTTTTTCTTACTCTCCACGGAAAACTTCCAATGGAATAGGGGTGTATATAATGAATATTCGTGTGAATATCGCCACTATTTTTCTGTTTTTTATACAAATATTTTGTATGCAAATGGCAACAGCAGAAACCTCTTTACAAGACAATAATTCAACCATAGCGATACAACAACAAGATGCGATTCAGCAATTTGTGCAAGGTGATTTTGCTCAACGTCGTGCTTTACTCAATCAATGGCCAGGCAGTATTGAACAGTTAGATCAGCTTGCAGAATATGTTGAAAACAACCAGCTTTATAGCGGTTCTCAAGGACAAACTTATATTTTAGAAGCCGATAATCAGTTGCTCAGTTATCCAAGTTTAGATGTCGTTGCAGATTGGCCAAGTGACCTTGCACAAGTCACTTTGGTGAATACCTTGCGTAAAGCACTGACCTTTGGTTTGGCACAAAGCAAGTTGAAGTCGGATGATGCCTCTGAGCGTTTAGAAGCGATTGATATTTATGAAAGCAATCTTGCAGAACTTGATATAGCACATATCAATGCGCTGTATTTAAAAGAACAAAACAATAAAGTCAAAGCCCGTTTGGCACAGTTGAAAGCGCGTCTGGATTATCAAAACTCAGATGTGCTCGTCAAAATTCAAGCCGCAAAAATTTTACAAGATTCTAATCGTCCTGATGTCTTGGCGATGATTGACAATGAGTTGGCACAGCCGAATATCCATCCTGAACTGAAAGCGGCTTTGCTTGAAGCGAAAAGCAGTATTAAAACCCGTATTCAAGCCAGCGAATGGACAGGACATTTATTTTCAGGTTTAAGTACCGCCAGTATTTTGTTGCTTGCTGCACTGGGTCTTGCGATTACCTACGGTTTGCTCGGTGTCATCAATATGGCACATGGCGAGCTCATTATGATTGGCGCCTATACCACTTATGTGGTGCAAAGCCTGTTTAAAAGCTATTTGGGCAGCTATGTCGATTGGTACTTAATCGCCGCGATTCCTGCGGCATTCTTGGTAAGTGGGCTGATCGGCATGTTGATTGAACGTACCGTGATTCGTCCACTCTATGGTCGCCAGTTGGAAACCTTGCTTGCCACTTTTGGTGTCAGCCTGATTCTGATGCAATTGGTACGCATGACTTTTGGTGCGCAAAATGTTGAAGTATCGAACATTTCCTGGCTGTCAGGCGGGATCTCGATTACTCCAAGCTTGATGCTGCCCTATAACCGTATTGCGATTATTGTCTTTACCATTGCAGTGCTTTTGTTGTTGGTTTACCTACTGAATAAAACCCGTTTTGGTCTCTTCGTTCGTGCGGTGACACAAAACCGTCAAATGGCGCGAGCAGTCGGTATTCGTTCTAGTCGTATCGATATGATGGCCTTTGGTTTAGGTTCAGGTCTTGCAGGGTTAGCCGGATGTGCTTTGGCACAAGTGGGTAACGTCGGGCCGGATTTAGGGCAAAACTACATTATTGATGCCTTCTTGGTGGTGGTTGTCGGTGGTGTAGGTCAGGTGTGGGGTGCAGTCCTTGCAGCGCTTGGTCTAGGTATTAGCGGTACCGCCTTGGAAATTGGCATTGGTGCGGTACTGGCAAAAATTGTTCTCTTGGTGCTTGTGATTTTGTTTATTCAAAAACGTCCACAAGGTTTGTTTGCCATCAAAGGTCGTTTTGTGGAGTAAGCACATGAAGATTAAACAATTATTATCCGACAAACCACATAGCGGGATTGCCATAGCCGTGTGCTTTGCCATCTTATTGGCATTGCCATGGCTACATTTATTACCTGCCGATTCAACCCTGCATTTATCTGCTTATTGGGTTACCTTGATTGGCAAAATCATGTGCTTGGCCTTGGTCGCTTTGGCACTGGATTTAGTCTGGGGCTATGCCGGCATTTTAAGTTTGGGGCATGGTTTGTACTTTGCCCTTGGCGGTTATGCCTTTGGGATGTACCTGATGCGCCAGTCTGCAGGGGATGGCATTCCTGACTTTATGCGCTTCCTCAGTTGGACGGAAGTGCCATGGTTTTGGGTGGGTACGGAGTACTTTCTTTGGTCGCTCGCACTTGTAGTGTTAGTGCCGGGCATCATTGCCTTTATTTTTGGCTTCTTTGCTTTCCGCTCGAAAATTAAAGGCGTGTATTTCTCGATTATTACTCAAGCCATGACTTTTGCCGCTGCATTACTTTTCTTCCGTAATGAAACCGGCTTTGGTGGCAACAATGGTTTTACCGGTTTTAAAACCATTTTAGGTATGGACATTACCTCGGCATCTATGCGTGCCAGCCTGTGCTTTATCACTGCACTGGTACTGCTGCTCTGTTTTGTGGGTTTACGTCATTTAATGAATAAACCTTATGGCCGGGTGTTGGGGGCGATTCGTGACAGCGAAAATCGTCTGCAATATTTGGGCTATCGCACGCTTTGGTACAAGCTCTCGGCATGGGTGCTTTCTGCGGTGATCGCCGGGATTGCAGGGGCGTTGTATGTGCCGCAAGCCGGCATTATTAACCCAAGTGAAATGAACCCGGTGAACTCCATTGAAATGGCGGTTTGGGTGGCAGCGGGTGGACGTGGCACACTGATTGGTCCATTGATTGGTGCAGGTGTCATTAACGGGGTAAAAACCTATTTCACCTCGGCTTATCCTGAAGCATGGTTACTCATTTTGGGTGCGCTATTTATTGTGGTCACCATTTTCTTACCGAAAGGCATTATTGGTCTGTTTGACCGTTTTAAAAAGGAGCGTAGCGAATGAGCGAGATCCTACAACCTCATGGTGGTCATGCTTCTGAAGGCTATGGTCGTCCAAGAGAACAAGGCGCAGACTTTACTCACGGCATTGCGTTATATCTGGAAAAAGTCAGTGTATGGTTTGATGCCTTTCGTGCCCTAAATGATTTGTCGTTGTATATCGAAGAGGGTGAATTGCGCTGCATCATCGGGCCGAACGGGGCAGGGAAAACCACCCTCATGGACGTGATTACCGGCAAAACCCGACCAACCGAAGGCAGCGCTTTTTTTGGGCAAAACTATGATTTGTCGAAAATGAGCACCGAAGAAATTGCCGAAGCTGGTATTGGGCGCAAGTTTCAAAAACCAACAGTGTTTGAAAATTTCACAGTGATGGAAAATCTGCTGCTGGCTGCACCCAAAGACAAGCGGGTGAAAAAGAGTTTCTTTAGCAAGCTCGATCCTGATGCACAAAATGCTTTAGATGAGTCCTTAACGCAAATTCGTCTGCAAGAATTTATTCATAAACCTGCTGGCTTACTGTCACATGGTCAAAAGCAATGGTTAGAAATCGGCATGTTGCTGATGCAACGTCCAAAACTGATTTTACTGGATGAACCTGTAGCAGGCATGACCGATGCAGAAACTGAACGCACGGCGGAGCTGTGTTTAGAACTCAAGAAAAATCACACCCTAGTCGTGGTCGAGCATGACATGAGCTTCATTGATACCATTAGTGAAAAAGTCACCGTGTTGGCACAAGGCGCAATTTTAGCAGAAGGCACATTGGCAGAAGTACAAACCAATGAAGATGTCATTGAAAAGTATTTAGGACGTTAAGGAGACCGCGATGTTAGAAGTCAAAGACGTCAATCAATTTTATGGTGGCAGTCATATTTTACGTGATGTGTCGTTGGCTGCACCTGTGGGTGAATGTTCGGTGGTACTTGGACGCAATGGTGTGGGGAAAACCACGCTCCTTAAATGCCTGATGGGTATTTTACCGATTAAATCCGGACAGATTTTGCTGGATGGTAAAGACATATCCAGGCTCAGTCCTGAACAGCGTGTACGTGAAGGTTTGGCTTATGTGCCACAAGGTCGAGATATTTTTTCAACGCTGACGGTGGAGGAAAATATTCTGATTGGCATGGCGAAATTTAAAGGAGCAAAGACACGTAAAGTGCCTGAGCATTTGTATGAAATTTTCCCTATCTTGGAGGAAATGAAGCACCGCCGCGGCGGAGATTTGTCCGGTGGTCAGCAGCAGCAGCTTGCCATTGCACGAGCCCTTGCTTCTGAACCGCGTGTGCTGATTTTGGATGAACCGACTGAAGGTATTCAGCCATCCATTATTAAAGACATTGGCCGGGTCATTCGTAAACTGGCGGATGGTGGTGAGATGGCGATTGTGCTGGTTGAGCAGTTTTATGACTTTGCTGAAGAACTTGCCGATGGTTATACCGTGATGGCACGTGGGCAAGTCGTGGCGCAAGGTGTAGGCAGTGAAATGCCGGAGAAGGGAATTCGGGAGTTGGTGGCGATTTAATGCTTCTGAAGCCTCCCTTTTTTAAAGGGAGGTTTGGAGGGATTAAATTTTAAATCTCCTCTTACCAAGCAGAGTTTCTCATCTCCTAAAGAGAGAGGGGAAATCTTTTTTTAATAATGGAAGGATTAGATTTCTGTATTTTCATTCCAAAGGAAGTACATGCCAAATTGTCCGGTTCTAAATTCACCGCCTATCGCTTTGCCCGTATCCGTTAAAAAGTGCTTATCATTTTCAAGTTTAAGATAGCCTTTATTCACCAGCTGTTCGAGCAAATCAGGAGTCTTGATTCCAAATTTAGAAGCAAGTTTTGCTGTGGTTAATTTCTTGAATTTTACATTTTCTTGTTCTATTTCGCGCTCATTTTGCACTTCAACCTTATCTATTCTAACTTCATCTAAGCTAATGCGAACTTCTTCACTAATCCGAATAATGCGCTGCGCTTCTTCATACGCATCTTTGAAAACGTCATCATCTTCATACTTACGTACTGAAATGCCCATTTCATTGTTATTGACCTGGCTAAATTCATAGAGGTTTAAACTGGAAATAATACATTCTGATTCATTGAGATAGCATTTCGCATGCAGGTTTTTGCAGAAACTTAAACGAACATAATCTAATTTTTGAATCCATTTAATTTCTTCAGGATGTAAATCACTTTTGCCATAAACAATTCGAACATCAATTTTTAACCGGTCTTTGTCTTCAAGAAGCTCTTTAATACGATCATTCAGACGTAAATAAGGACTGATTAAAATTAAACGCTCTTTGGCATTTTTAATCAGTTCTTCTAAGAAAAAATTGGTTGCACTGGTATTTAAAAATTTAGCCATATTTTCCCTATAATATTTTGAATATTATGTTTTTTTATAGGGCAATAAGATATCGCTGAATCGGCAATCACTCAACCTTTAAATAAATGCCATCCGCCGAGACATTATGTCCAAAACCACAAGACATCGGATTGCTGCTATTCACACCAATCTGTTGTCCAATTTGAGCGTTAAACTGAAATTTTAAATCAATTTTGCAATCTTCTACGCTGTAATTGGCTCGAGCTTTATTCAGCGGCATCCGGGTTGAAAATTCTCCCATATTAGGACCATAAATCAGACTGCGTAAACCCATATAGAGTCCATTAAACTCAATCTGGTAGGCATTCGAAGCCTGTTTAACTTCCATCGTATTCCACTGACCAAAACCTGCATAGCGGACATATTTCCCTGCAAGACTCTTCGGTTTTTTTGGTACAGGTAACTGTTTTAGATTGAACTGGCTGGCTTTAGCATTCGGGAAAACGGAAAACCAGGCGCGTGCCCATTGCGGCTTGCCTAGCTTGGCATAACTTATACCGACATTATTAAACGCCGTGGTGATATCACGTTCAGAAAAAGCTGTACCGCCATCTTCTACATTCATCGCACAAAAGGATGACCAGGCCGCTTGTTGCTCAAATTGCGCGATGGCCTTTTGATATTGTTTCTGGTCGTAGAATTTCTTGCCATTATTTGCGTAACTTTGCACTTTGCTACAGCCTGAATGCAATTCTTTCTCGAACTCTGAATCAGCAAAAGTGAGCGCGCTTAAACTTAAAAGAGCAATAGAAAATAGAGATTTGTACATGGTGTTATTCGGTATGAGTTTAATTCGAATAAAACATAGCAAGCCTGTGAAGTAAATAATATCTCTGTTGTAATCCAATCTAGTAAAAATCAGATAATATGAAAGTGATAAAGACAGTGGGAGGCTGATGTTAAGAAAATAGATCAAGAGAAGAATTTAAAATAAAAGTTAATTAACCCTGATCCAGATTGAGTTGTAATAGGACCAAATCACGCCATTGCCCAAACTTCTGTCCAACTTGTGGCATATACGCAGTTTGAATAAAGCCCAGTTTTTCATGCAGGCGAAGTGACGAGGTATTTTCTGAATCAATTGCGGCAACCATAATATGCAATTTCTGTACTTGAGCCTTTTCAATTAAATACTGCAATAATTTAGAACCCAGACCTTGTCCTGCATAATCCGGATTTAAAAAAATGGAATGTTCAACCGTCTGTTGAAAGCCCTGAATACTGCGAAAATGATCATAACAGGCATAACCAGCCACGACCTGATTTCGAGTATCTTCAACCACAAAAACTGGAAAATTCTGATTTTTAAGCTGCTTAAACCAGATTTTGAAATAGTTCAGATCAAAAGCCGTTCTGTTCCAGGTCGCAGTGCCATAGAGCACTTCCTGATTATAAATCTCAAGGATGGTTTCAAGATCAAGTTCGGTCGCAGGGCGAATGTCAAAATCAGGCATATTCTTGTTCTGTTAGGGTAAAGCTGAAATTATGGTTTAAAAAAAGCAGAACCGAAGTTCTGCTTTTGATCATACATCAATTAGAAGTGATACTTCACAAGGGCACTGACATTGTTTTCGTCCGTACCTTTCACAGCATATTTGTTATTCCAGACTGAATGTTCAATACCCAGGTATAGACGGGTTTCTGGAGAGATATGTTTGCCCAGATTCCACTTGTATTGGGTAGTCCAGTTAAGCTCGCTCGCATGACCATTTTTTTCAGCAGTAGACCAGTCAAGGAATCCATCAACAAGAAAGTCTTCGGTGCCAACTTTGAAAGGAATAGCGTACACCACAGTCATTTGGTAATCGTCTTCAGAGCCTTTTTCATTATCGGCCTTGTAGAAGTTTAGCTGAGTATACTGAAAATACGGAATTTCAAGGTCAAAGCCAACACCATACAGATAATTGTTAAAATCACTGCCAGGATAGTTAGCGCTATTGCCTTCCCATGTACCCGCAATCAATACATCTTTAATCGGTCCAAGTTCAAGCTTTTGACCGGTGACAGCACCCAGACTCAAACGAGGTGATACTTCAAAATACGTTGCATTACCTGAGTCATTATGAGTACGGTCAGCAAAACCGAAGAAATCCCCGTAGTTCAACTTGGCAGCATATTCAAAGGTTGCAGTGGTTTGCTGGTTATCGTCACCTGCACCCGGGAAGGCATAGTGTTCACCATAAAGACCAGTAATGCTGAAGTCCTGCCATACAGGTTTTGCTTGAGCAAATACTGCAGTTGAAGCCAATGCACAAAGTGCTGCGAGTTGTGTAAATTTCATTTAAATCTCTCCCCCAAGAAAGCAGAATAAGCATACAGATTAATAAGTAAAAATAAAGTTAAAATTGCGGATCTAGCCAAAATATTCAGGGAGTCATGACCGCGGAGGAATCAGTCTTATTACTGCTATTCCGGTCTGAATTTTCTAAGTCTTTATTTTAAAAAGTCGAAAAAGAGTGATCTTTGTTTGCTTGTTAAGACGGCAAAACATTATTTATCTATAAACAAGCATAGAACATTCAGTAGGTATAAGAGGCTTATGAGGAGATTAAGTTATTAAAAATAATTGGATTTTTATCATAAAATATTATTTTTAGGTAATAGCAGATGAAAAGAACTCATGGCTTGGCACTTAAATCTTGAAGGTATTGCTCTTTTAGATTTTATTCACCATTGATGTCATAAAACCGGGGCTATAATTTTAGATTATTGGCTATTTGTCCAGCTTTAATTCAGATAAAAAAACATCTGGATTGTTTAATCTTGCTGCTTAAACAGCCAAAACTAAACTTTTTGCAAAGTTGTTTCTGCTACCGCGCACTAGACTGAAAAAATAATCTGCTTATCCGTAGTGATTCTAAATATAAAATCTATTATTTTTAATAATTTTCTCTCATTTTTTGTATTCTTGAGGCTAATGGGCGGCTGCAAGTTATAAGCAGATTTTATAATGAAGAGTTCAATACCCAGTCACATAAATAATATTGCAACTACACCATAACTCATCAGTTGTTTTTAACTCGGTAAGTACTTGTCGCAATCAATTATTCTTTTGCTAAAAATCCAAAATACCACTTGCATATTTTCCAGATAGGGCCGATATTCTAGATATAAGGACACGATTCTGCAGACTCAAAAAATGTGTTCATCATTCAAAGTGGAGGTTAGAAGTCCAGTCATTTGGAGATGTAAAATACAATGTGAAACAGCAAGTTAAGAGCGTGCCAAGATAAAGAATTTTGCACTAAAAAAGTTACAGAGATTCGAGGGTGGTAATTTATGAATATTGAAATCCGTACAGATAAGCACATTCAGAATAGCGATCGTTTAATTGAGTATGTACGTGCAGAATTGAATCAGGAATTCCAGCGCCACAGCGAACGTATTACCCATTTTTCAGTCCATCTTAGTGATGAAAATGGTGCCAAAGGCGGTGAAGACGATATTCGCTGCATGATTGAAGCACGGCCTGCAGGATTGAAACCAGTAGTGGTCAATCATCGTGCACCGAGTGTAGCGACTGCGATTAGTGGTGCTATTGACCGGCTGAAACGCAGTCTGGAACATGTTATCGAGAAAAATGATGACCCTCGTGCAGGTACACTGGAACTTGCAGATACGGATACAGTAGATACAGAAAACTGATTTCGGAACGATTTGAAAAGAGCCCTGCGGGGCTTTTTTCATATTAAAACCAAAATATACTTGCTGGAAATACAACAAAAGCCTCTTTATTCGGCATAATAGTCGAAAACGAATTAAAGTGAGTTCCATCATGTTAACTGCGCAACAACAGCTTTTTGTGCAAGCACTCGAAGAATTGAATCTGGAACAGGTCAAACAGCTGCTGGCAGGTGGACTCAATCCAAATTTTGTAGATCATGACAAAGGACCGGTGATTTCGGTCTGGTCGGATGGCCTGTTTAAATGGTGGGAAGAGGTGTGCGAGTTGTATGAAGCCGGCACCCCACTTTTAGAAGATGAAAAGCAAGCACGTTTGCAAGTGCATTTACAGATTCTGGAAGAGCTGATCCAGGCTAAAGTAAATCTGCATCTCTGGGATGCTGAAGAAATTTATGGTCCGCTTTGGGATGCTGCAAGTGCCGCATGTGCACCTGCCGTACAGCGTTTACTTGATGAAAAAGTAGATCCGAATAGCAAAGATGAAGATGGCATGACAATTTTATCTTCAATTAGTGACCTGTTCTTTGACTGTGATTTTGATGAAATTAACTGGTCAGAAGCCCTGCAAGAAGAAAAACAGACGCTCGAACTACTTCGTAGTCATGGCGCAAAAATGACCAAAGAGCTTGGTTAAATACATTTTATAAAAGAGCCTGAATATGACAACATTAAGAATTTTGGGTCTGATAGCACTGGCGAGTTGTAGTGCCCAAATTTTCGCAGCTGATTTTGAATTTGACCGGCCTGGTGAAGGTCTCGGTACCGGCATCACTCCCGTAGGAAAGGTAGCCTGGGAACAGGGATTGCCCACAGTTCAGTATAGCGATTCAGGCGAGCAGACGATTACCAGACTTAATGCAGATATGTTGTTACGTACCGGGATTGCCAAGGATTTAGAACTACGTCTGGGCTGGGATGGTCCTGGATGGAAGCAAGTAAAATCCAATGGTCAGACCGATGACGAAGACGGCTTGGGTGATATCAGTATCGGTCTAAAAAAAGCCATTGATCTGGATGATGACAAACTAAGTATGGCCTTGCTGGCTGAAGCAATTATTGCGACAGGAAATGCCGGTTTTAGTAATGAAGAGGATATTTACAGCCTCAGTTCTGCAGTTTCTTATCAGTATAATGAGTTGGTAAGCACAGCAATCACCATGCGTTATGAATGGCAGGACAGTCACTGGGCAGTTGTGGCAGTTCCATCTTTAGGCTACCAGATTAAAGATCGCTGGTCAGGCTATTCTGAACTGGTTTACCGTAAGGCTGAAGGAGTCAATAATGAATACGCGCTTGGCACTGGAGTGATGTATGCATTAAACGATCGTGTCCAGTTGGACGCCAGTGTAGGTGTAGATCTGAATGGTATAGATCGAAGCTACTTCTCAGGCCTAGGCTTATCTGTCCTGTTCTAAGCGGTTTAGTTTACAGATGATCAAATACTCGCAGTTTCCGGTCTGGGGGAAAGTACTTGTCCCGCTCATTTTAGGCTGCTCTGTATTCAGTAGTCCTGCTCAGGCGGAAACGGCATTGTTGTCTGCCGAGCAGGCTTTTCCGTTAACTGTGATCTCCACCAGTCAGCAGCAGGCTGAACTGAGCTGGCAGATTCCAGACAACTATTATCTGTATCAGCATAAAATTGAAGTGCGGCAGGGGAATCAGGCATTAGCGCTTGAATTGCCGCCAGCTGAAGATTTATATGATGACAACTATGGGCATACCCAGGTTTATTATCAGCAGTTAAAGTTTCAGATTCCGACCCAGGCGGGGCAATCCTATCAGGTCAGTTGGCAGGGCTGTGCTAAAGACCGGATCTGTTATCCGCCACAAACCATCCAGTTCAAGACCGATTTATCTGGTCTGGTACAATTTGAAGCAGCCGGATCAGGAACAAAACGTTTACTTGATTTGAATAGCGCCTCACCGCAACAAAATACCCTGTTTAATACAGCAGGTTCCTCAGAGTCTGCTGTAGATAACCTCTCCGCATCAGACTGGCAAACCGGACCCTATGCAGCACAAGACCAAAAATGGTCAGCCCAGCTGCTTGAACGCTCTTTAGGTTATGGGCTTTTGCTGTTCTTTGGTTTGGGAATATTACTGGCTTTTACCCCATGTTCCTTGCCGATGCTGCCGATTCTGACGTCGCTGATTGTACGAGACAGCAAAGGTCTGAAAGCCTGGATGATTGCACTGACTTTCGTCAGCAGTATGGCTGCTGTCTATGCGGTACTTGGCTTAATTGCATCTTCAGCCGGCCTGAACTTCCAGCGCTGGTTGCAGCAACCCGCCACCTTGATCGGATTTAGTCTGCTATTTGTCCTGTTTGCCCTGAATCTGTTTGGCCTGTTTGAAATCAAACTGCCACAACGTCTGGTTCATCGTCTGGACCGGGCACAGGCCATGCAGCAGGGAGGTAGTCTGGTCAGTGCGGGTATTATGGGAGTGATTTCGGCACTCCTGGTCGGACCCTGCATGACTGCACCGCTGGCAGGTGCATTGTTGTTTATTTCCCAGACCCAAAGTCAGTGGCAGGGAGCTCTGCTACTGTTTACCCTGGGTTTCGGAATGGGCACACCTTTACTACTGGCCAGTATTCTGGGGGCGCGGATTCTACCGAAAGCCGGGCACTGGATGAACCAGATTAAAGTGCTCTTTGCCTTTATCATGCTGGCGCTGGCGCTGTATTTTATTCGGCCGCTGATTTCAGAAGCTGTTTTACAGTGGTTATCCCTAGCTTTGGGCATGGCCTTTGTTGCCTATGTACTATTCCGGATTTTCTGGCATCGTACTGGTCTAAGATGGCTGTATATCCTGTGTCTGGCATTGGCCGTGCCTTATATTGCTTATAGCCAATATCAGCACAGTCAGCGGTTTTTTGTGGAGCAGGCGAGTACAGAAGCCAAGTGGCATGTGGCCCGTAATGCGGCAGAATTTCAGCAGATTTTGGCCAAGGTCCCACAAGGACAAAAGGTCATTATTGATGTCTATGCCGACTGGTGTGTCGCCTGTCAGCCGATCGAACACCGGATTTTAAAATCTGCAGCGGTACAGCAGGCCCTTGCGCCATATTTCCTGATCAAGCTGGATTTAAGCCAATATAATGCTTCTCATCAAGCACTGTTAAATCAATGGGAAATTCTTGGACCGCCGACGTATTTATTCTTGAATGCGCAGCAGCAGGAAATCCGGGGGTTGCGATTGACTGGTGCATTTAGCGAAGCTGAATTGCTGGCCCAGTTGCAAAGTTTGGCGCAAAGCGAAAAGCCTTAGTATTCAATATTATCCAGAAATTGGGCTGTTTAGGAAACTTGCATCTGGGCAGTCAATGGCTCAACATAGGCTTTGACCAGATTACGTCCATCCGCTTTAGCCTGATAAAGTGCCTGATCGGCCTGACTCAATAATTGTTGTGGGCGTAAATCAGCTGTCGAAATGGCAATCCCGAAACTGGCCGTGACCGGAATCAACTCACCCTCATCACTGAAAATCTGCAATTGCTGAATGGCAATGCGGCAGCGTTCAGCCACTTGTTCGGCTTTTTCCAGACTGGTATTTTTAAGCACCAGAATAAATTCTTCCCCGCCAAAACGGCCGACCACATCACTTTCACGCAATTGCTGGTTCAGCACGGCGCTCACTTCTACCAGGGTTTCATCACCCTTATGATGGCCAAAATGGTCATTAATCTTCTTGAAATGATCCAGATCCAGCAACACCAGGGCATAATTGGGAGTCGCTGCGGCATTCAGTTTGTCCAGACACTGATTGATGCTACGACGGTTAAACAGGTTGGTAAGCGGATCGATCTGGCTCAGCTGTTTGATCAGCTGCTCGCGATGCCGCCACTGACTGAGCAGAATCTCGAATAATACCATGCAGACGGCCAGAATTGGCAAAATGAAATACAGCATCGATAACAGCCAGAAACCATTATAAAAAAGCTCGCCATCGAGATTAAATAGCGGTGAATAAGGCAATTGATGGCTGAAACTTAAATAGGCACATCCGCCTAGGAAAATGGATGCTGGAATCAGCATGCTATAGACCAGTGTGCGATGGAACAGCACCAGTCCCACCATAATTAAACAGACATAGGAGGTCGTGGCCACAGGGCTGATCACCCCGACGAGATAGGCGTCACGACACAACGAGATAACAAAAGTACCCACTGCCATGTAGGGCAGATAACGTTCAATCAGCTGATTCCCCTGAAATTTATAACAGGGAAAAATCAGGAGAAATAGAATTACCAGAAAGCTGCTGTTCAGAGTAATTTGTGTATAGACCCGTTCTAGATGAACATATTGCCAATATTCGGGATTTAATAACACGAAAATATCCCAGCCGAGCCAGGTCAGATGTACTCCGCATCCCAATGCCAGCATCAGGATGCACTTTTTTAGAATACTCCAGTTCATCACGACTTCATCTTCGACCAGATATTTCGTGATTTTATGCTTCAGTATTTTTTCTGGTACAGGCGATATTCGCTTCATGGTCCCGGCCTGATTTTAATTGCTATGGCAGTTTTTTTTAAGACTTATCGGA
This sequence comes from Acinetobacter sp. 228, assembly GCF_048147885.1. Lineage (NCBI taxonomy): Bacteria > Pseudomonadati > Pseudomonadota > Gammaproteobacteria > Moraxellales > Moraxellaceae > Acinetobacter > Acinetobacter sp. 228. The sequence goes on along the minus strand of NZ_JAYWYV010000013.1, from coordinate 3,116 downwards.
TATTTATGGCGTTATTTACATAAGATAACATAAGTTGGAGTACTTGATAAACAACAATATTTAATCCAGTTTGGTTATTTTTATATCTGGTTTGGTGGGCTTTAGCCTGTGATGCAGGCGCTCAGTGCTATGTCAAAGCATCCTTAATTAAAAATCGGAGAGCTTAAGCAGTATACAGTTTTGTTCTAAATTCAGGATGATGTGTTTTATTGGTGCTAATTATTTCATTATGACGAATATTTAAAATAGCTGGATTAATTATCCAATAGAACCGTAAAGAAAGAGCCATATCATGAAAGTTTTACAGATAGATTCCAGTATTTTAGGAGAAGCCTCAATTTCGCGTCAGTTGACGCAGGCTGTGGTAGAGCAATTACAGCAAAAATATGCTGAGGCAATTGAAGTTGACTATCTGGATCTGGCTGCACAGCCCATTCCACATCTGAATGCTGAGATTTTAATGGGTCAAAATGCAGAACAGACCGCCTTGGGTGACAAAATTTTAGAGCAATATTTGCAGGCTGATATCGTGGTCATTGGTGCCGCGATGTATAACTTTGGTTTACCCTCGACTTTAAAGGCCTGGATTGATCGGATCTGTGTCGCAGGACGTACCTTTAAATACACCGAACAAGGTCCTGTGGGGCTGGCGGGAAATAAGAAAGTATATATTGCCAGTAGCCGTGGTGGGGTTTATGGCGAGCAGAGCCCGGCTGATTTTCAGGAAGCTTTCCTGAAAACCGTATTTAACTTTACTGGTGTAACGGATATTGAAGTGATTCGTGCCGAAGGAGTTAACATGGGCGAAACTGCCAAAGCACAAGCGCTGCAAAGTGCATTACAGCAGGTTCAGGCTATTTAACTCAGCCCTTTCCTTTCTGAATAAAGTCAGCTGCGGCTGACTTTTTTACATGCTGAATTATATTTAATCCCGATCCAGACCATGGGCAAATTCAGCAAGATCACCTAAGGCCTGTTTGGCTTCATCGAACCAAGCACTGAACATCTGGAAATTATGCCACATGCCGGTATACAGTTTGAATTCAACCTCGATACCTGCCTGTTCGGCTTTTTCTTTAAAACGGGTCGCATCATCCAGCAGAATTTCCTTGGAACCCACCTGAATATGGATCGGGGGCAAGCCGTTTAAATCGGCAAAAAATGGGGAAACTTCCGGATCGCCACGGTTAATTGAGCGCGGGACATAATATTCAATTCCGGTTTGAAGTGTTTCCAGAGAAAGCAGGGAATCATGTTTCTGGTTATAGCGTAAAGATTCGCTGGTTAAGGTCAGATCCAGCAGGGGAGACAGGAGAATCAAACCGCTAACCTGTGGGAGATTTTCCTGCTGTATTTTAAGTGCCAGCGCCAGTGCCAGATTGGCTCCACAAGAGTCGCCGGACAGGATGATATCTTTGGCCTGCACTCCTTGATCCAGTAGCAGGTGATAAACATCAAACAAGGCTTCCAGGGCTTCCGGATAGGCAGATTCAGGGGATAGTGGATAATCTACATGTAGGACCTGCATTTGGGTCCGAGCTGCAATTTGCGTCATAAAAGCACGATGGGTTTTTAAGGAGCCTAAATAAAATGCACCACCATGAATATGAAAAATCAGCTGGCTGGATTCCTGCTGTGGTTTGATCTCCTCAGCACGTAGCCCCGCCAGACGGAGGGAGCGAATCTCCACAGTTTTGTCCTGAGGGAAAAGTTTGCACATTTGTTCCAGTGCAAGACGCATGGAACTAGGTGGAAGATTCAATCTGCTCGGGGCACGAATGGCTGTTTTTAAAAAGCTTTCTGTAATTAATTGTTTCGTTAGCGCGTTTATCTTCATTTTCCTTCCATCTTTTTGTGCTTTTATTAATCATGTAGATTATTTACCAACCATATTTACAAGGTTACACTAAATAGTCACAGCTAAAAATTGAAAATTTGTTGTGACTTTTTAATACTAGATTGGTCTATTTTCAGACTAAGGAAATGAAGAAAAATGAAAAAAATAGCGCTTATGTTAGGACTACTAGGCTTATCTGCATTGGCTAATGCTGCGGATCCTTTAAATGGCACGGTATGGAAAACCATTGATGACAAAACCAAGCAGCCGAAGGCGATGGTTAAATTCACTGAACAAAAGAATGGCACTTTGTCAGCTAGCATTCAGTCGGTGTTAACTCCAGGTGAAGAAAATGCCTGTACCAAGTGTGAAGGCCCTTACAAGAACAAGTCACTCAAAGGCTTGACTATTGTCAAAGGTCTTAAAAATACTGGTGGTACCAGCTATGACAGCGGTTCAATCCTGGATCCACAATCTGGTAAAACTTATAAGTTGAAAGGTCAGCTAGCTGATGGTGGCAAGAAGCTTGAGCTACGTGGTTTCATTGGTGTAGCGGCATTGGGTCGTAACCAGACCTGGATTCGTGCCAACTGATTTATTTAAGTAGATATTTAAAAGCCTGACGGATGTCAGGCTTTTTTTATGGCGCTTGTTTAAAAAAGGAATCAAGAATCTAAGTTACGATAGGCAGATTCATCAAAACCCGCAATAAATCCTGCAGAGGTCGCCAAGATAGGGCGTTTAATCAAACTGGTGTGGGTGGTTAATGCATTAATTAAAGCATCTTCACTCGATAGGGCCATCTGTTGTTCTTCTGCGCCGAGTTTACGCCAGGTAGTGCCTTTTTTGTTCAAAACTACATCCTGACCCAAGGCGTCCAGCCAGATTTTCACTGTTTCAGCATCGATGCCCTGTTTTTTATAATCATGAAATTCATAAGCGAGACCTTGCTCATTAAGCAGATCAAAGGCTTTTTTCATTGAACTGCAATTTTTAATTCCGTAAATTTTTAACATAGCTGTCATCTAGAAAATTTAAATCATGCATTAGCTTAACCAAATTGGCCACAGCAGACCATGTAAAACCCAAACAGGAAAAGGAAATTTTTTTAAATATCAGTTTTAAATACCCGCCAAGCCCTGTCATTAAAATGACATCAAGCTGCTTTAACATTGGTGGCAAGAAAAAGAATAATCTGCATCCTCTGCACACGACAAAAAAATCATCCCCACCCGATTTTCATAGGTTTAGGGGTTAAAAAGCTAACTAACTGTCGAAA
>NZ_JAYWYV010000012.1:0-95100 GCF_048147885.1 Acinetobacter sp. 228 | reverse complement strand
TGGTCTGATTCGTCTTAAAAATTACTATTATGCCTTTGCTTTAACAGACTTTTTTGTTTTTTTTGTCGTGTGCAGAGATCTGCATCATAAAAAATGAAATTGAGGTGTAGCAGAAGTAATAAAAATAGAAAACCCGCATTTAATCATCCTGATCATGCGGGTCTCAATCCAACGTCCATTGTCACATCCATGCAAAACAGGCTACATCTATAGTCTGTTTTATTTTCGTCCTACGGCGTCCTGTCCTTATATGGTCATCCTGACCTGTCCCTGTGCCGTAGCGCTATAATGCTATGTTATTACATGGAGATAAACCCAAGAAATACGTCATGTCATGTAAGAGATAAACCCTAACTGAGTGAACATATGTTTACTATGTTGCATCGTACGGATTTATAGTTTGTAGTCAATAATCACGGGAGCATGGTCACTAAACCATTGATCTTTATAGACCCAAGCATTCACAGTGCGCTCTTTCCAGTCTGGAGAACAGGCCTGATAATCAATCCGCCAACCCACGTTCTTGGCGCGTGCTTGACCACGGTTTGACCACCAGGAATATAACTCGGCTTCTTTGCGCACTTCACGGAAAGTATCGACATAACCCAGCTCATCGTAGATATGATCCAGCCAGGCACGTTCATGCGGCAAGCATCCTGAAGATTTCTGGTTACCTGACCAGTTTTTAATATCAATACGTTTATGCACGATATTATAGTCACCACAGACAATCACCGACTTATTTTCATCACGCCACTGTTTCAGGATTTTCGCGTATTCTTCCAGAAAGTGATCTTTACGTGCTTGCGCTTCATCACCCGATGAACCCGAAGGCAGGTACAGTGAACAGATCTGTACAGTTTGCTCTAGACCCAAGTCAAATTCAGCGGCAATAAAACGGCCTTGTGAATCGGCCAGTTCAAAACCCAGGCCATCGGTTAAAGAGACAAAAGGCAGGCGGCTATAAATGGCAGTACCGGCATACCCCGGACGTTCGGCAGGAAACAGGTGCGCGTACCAGCCTTCAGGCTTGAATTTATCGGTCCACTGCGCATGAGTGATCCGGCTTTCCTGCATGCAAATTACATCAGCTTCAGACTGTTCCATCCATTCTAATAGGCCTTTGGTGACAGATGAGCGTAAGCCGTTGACATTAATTGAAACGACGCGAAGAATTTTTTGATCACCTGGATAGCTACTCTTTGGTATCATGCGCAAGTCTTACCTTAATTAATGGATTTAGGAGCACCTCATGTCAACGCCAGCTCAGTTTAACCCGCAAGCTTTTATCGAACTCGCATTATCACGCGGTGTGCTTAAATTTGGTGAGTTTACTTTAAAATCGGGACGTGTGAGTCCCTATTTTTTTAATGCGGGCCTGCTAAATGATGGTGAAGCCTTGACCCTGCTGGCTTCTGGCTATGCTGCGAAACTGACTGAATGTGACCATGTGGAAGTGATCTTCGGCCCTGCATATAAAGGTATCCCTTTTGTGGCAGCTACGGCGGTGGCCTTGTCGCAAAATCATGGGGTGAGTGTGCCGTGGGGGTTTAACCGCAAAGAAGCCAAAGACCATGGTGAAGGTGGGGTATTGGTCGGTGCTTCTGTAGCAGGTAAAAAAGTCTGGATCATTGATGATGTGATTACCGCAGGCACAGCGATTCGTGAAGTCGTCACCATCTTGAAGAATGCCGGTGCTCAAATTGCTGGAGTTCTGGTAGCGCTAGACCGCCAGGAAAAAGGTCAGGGGGATTTATCTGCGATTCAGGAAGTACAGCAAGAGCTTGAGATCCCTGTACATGCCTTAATTACAATGAAAGATTTAATGGACTATCTGGAAGTGAAAGGCGACCTAGAGGCGTTGGCGAAAATGGAAGATTACCGGGTTAAATACGGGATCTAAGCCTGAATCATGAGAGAAAAGGAAGTTTTGGCTTCCTTTTTTTATTTACAGGTAACAGGACCTACGATCAAAACTATTGCTCAGAAGAAGGAATTAGACCGTACATTTTTATTTTAAGATTCAATTTATTTATAAATTCAGCTATTTAATAGTTATCTAGATTAAGATAAGTGAAATAACTTTAATTTAATGCATTGTTTTATAAAAATACTGGAGATCGAAATTAATATTTCATTATTTTTTGTACGCATTTGCTTACGTCAATTCAGGTACTTTGCATCTATACGAGCTGCCCGTCATTTCCTATGATGAAGTCATCAGGAACAGGATGTTCCATAGAAGAATAACCAGAGATAAATACAAGGAAAGTAAGGTACGACAGGAGTTATACCAAGCAAACCAACACGGAAAACCCCTGGCAGGATGCTGGGGGTTTTTCACTTTTATCTTTTTATAAAGTCCAACTCAGAACAGCAGTGACTCAAAATTATTTATCTTCAAAGCTAAAAAAAGCACCTTCAGGTGCTTTTTTTCATTGTTGGGCTAAATTATAGCGCAACGATATTGATCGCATTTGGACCTTTTTGACCATCAACTACGCTAAAAGAAACACGTTGACCTTCAAACAAAGTTTTGAAGCCAGAACTGCTGATTTCTTTAAAGTGTGCAAAAACGTCAGGACCTGATTCTTGTTGAATAAAACCAAAACCTTTAGTTTCGTTAAACCATTTTACTGTACCGGTAACTGTAGTAGACATAATATAAACCTGTTAAATTTTTAATAATTTTAGTCATCGAAATGACTATGGATAACTTGGAAAAACAACAAGAATTGAAATAAAGATCTGAAAAAACTGAGGATTATAAATAATACTGCGGCACTTAAAGAAGTTTAACTAAACAACGCTTTTTTCTAGTTAAAGACAGCATAACCTAAATCATAAAATATTCAAGTTTTTTATATTTATTATTTATTTTTCTTATAAAAAAAGACTCGAATTTTTTGCTTTTAAATTTTGTCCTGATCCGTTTGCGCTTTATGCAGAGCATTTCAGCATCAGCGAATTAAATCCCCTAAATCTATGTTGTGCTTAAGTTGTTTTATGTTAATAAAAATCATTTTTTAAGTAACAATGTTTTTATAAGTATATGTAATTTATGAATTTGGTTGACATAAGGATTTTGTGTTTAAGTTAGTTATTGTCATTGCCGAGGTATAAGAATCCACCTATATTAAAAATTAATTGGAAAAATTAACTATAAGAATTTCTTAATTTTAATTTAAAACCATAACAAGAGTGAGTCTCATGGATTACTGGAACGGTGTGTTGCTTATATCCATCATCACCATGGTTGGGCTGGCCATGATCATCCTGTTTGTCGGATGTAAAATGTGGAAAAATCTGGTGGTGACTTTGCTGATAGCCACCTTGATCGGTTTTCTGATTATGTGTGCGATCAACTTTATCTTCGGTGACCGTCTGCAATTTCTTTGGGGTGTGCCTCAAAGTCACAATAGTAATTTCATGCTGGAAATGGGTCTGATGAGCCTGTTAATCGGTGGCGTGAGTACTTTTATCATTATGCTCGGCACGCTGGTAGCAAAAAGTAACAATAGAAATCAAAGTGATGAAGACTAGTTGTTAGCAAAATAACAGATATCGGCATAAGCGGGAGTGTACCGGAAAACCCAAAAAGTATAATGAGAATGCTTATAAAATCTAAAATCAAAACAAATTATCTTCAGCCCAAAACACAGCAGCATAGGGCTACGGAGTATGAATGTAGTTTCATCTTCCGTAGCGACATAATTAACCTGTAAAAAATTAAAGTTAAGAAAAACTTAGAACATCATTCTCAGGCCTGCCCCATAGATCCAGCCTTTTTCAGAGTCAGAGCTTTGCTGCCAGTCCGTCTGTTTGTTACCTTTACTGTATTCATAACCCACTTCCAGATAAGGCATGAGCTTTTTGCTCAGCTCATAACGTGTTTCCAGACCCAAGGTTGCATGACGAAGACCGGTTTTTTTCGCATTCGCTGCCTGATCATTCAGGGTGAGATCCAGCTCGATAAAAGGCTGCATAATCAGTTTCTGCGTCAATAACAGGTCACGTTCCGTTTCCAGCTTTAATCCCACAAAGTCATCTTCACCGATATACAGATAAGCATCAGTTTCAAAAAAGTAGGGAGCCAGGCCATGCAGGCCAAATACCGCATCGAAACGCTCGTTCTGTTGTCGTATTGCAGCCCCAGCTAAATTTTCCTGACGGTAACGCACACCAGCCTGTACATCCCAGAAATCAGAAATATTTCGGCTATACAACACTTTGGCATCATATTCGGCCGAATGGGATTCATATTTGTCGGCTTCTAGCTTGAGGAAAATTTTATTTTCATCCGTGCCGACTCTGGCCTGGTTCTTGGACTTGAATGCTCCATTTCCCTCTGAACTATGCTGCCATTTCTGGTCCAGAATGATCTGGCTATAAATCTGTGCGCCATGTTCTTTACGGTGATCATGTTCGCTGGCAGAGCTGACTGAATTTTTTGGTGTGCTCAGCACCTGCTGTTGATGCAATAACTTTGGTGGCAGTTGATAGGATGCTTCATCTGTAGTTTCAGTATGCTGTGCGTGGTCATCAGCCATGTTTTGCATGGCATGATGCCCGCTATGATGCTGATGTTCATTATGACCCGTATGCTCGCTAGAAGCTGCCGCAAAAATACTCAGACTGCTTAGGGTAAGCGCACTGCTGAGCACTGACTTTACCAAAAGATTAGTGATGTGCATGGCTTTCTCCTTGAGCAGCTGCTGGCTTTGACGGTATTTTTTGTGAAGAAGGGTGAGATGCTTGATCTTCGTCAACCTGTGCCACAATCAGCTTGTTCATCATGCCGGCACTCATGTGATAGAGCAGATGGCAGTGAATCGCCCATTCGCCCAGTTCGTCAGCCGTGAGCAGGGTGGTCACCGTTTTCCCGGGCGGCACAATGACAGTGTGTTTATTTGGCATATTTGCAGCAGACTGACCATTTTCCAGCTGCATAAACATGCCATGCAAATGCATCGGATGGGCCATCATGCTGTCATTGATAAATTTCAGCCGGATCCGCTCGCCATATTTCACTTGAAGTGGCTCAGCATCACTGAATTTTTTACCATTAATGGTCCAGATATAGCGCTCCATGGTTCCACCCAGACGAATCACCAGTTCACGTTCTGCTGCGCGGATATCGGGTTGTGGTGTCAGGGCTTTGAGGTCTTGATATTGCAAGGCTTTGTGCCCTGCAGGCGTAGACATATTGGCCCAGCCCTCAACCGGCTGATGAGGCTGATTGGTTCCGGACATGGCACTATGACTTGCATGCATGTCGTGCTGGGCATGATCATCATGTTTAGGCGTACCTGTTGCAGATTGTGTGGTCTGACTGCTGTGTGCGTCATGTGACATATAATGCTGCTCAGCATGTCCCATATCTTCCATGGTCAATAAGGCACGAGGGCGCGGTGTTGGTAATTGAACCGGCGCTGCGGTTTTGCTTGAATCAGTTGCCTGATGCAGACTGCCAATGGCAAAGCCTGAGCGGTCGATCGATTCCGCTTCAATCTGATAATGGGTCGCAGTCGGTTCCACAATCACATCATAGGTTTCAGCGGTTCCAATCCGGAATTCATCTACAGCGACCGGCTGCACAGCTTGTCCATCGGCGCTGACCACGGTCATTTTCAGCTGGGGAATACGCACATCGAAAAACGACATGGCCGAGGCATTAATGAATCGCAGGCGGACTTTTTCATTGGGTTGGAACTGGCCACTCCAGTTCTGTTGTGGTGTTTTTCCATTGACCAGAAAGGTATAACCGGTAACATCAGACAGGTCGGTTTTCAGCATGCGCATCTGGTTCCACATCTTGCGGTCTGACCAGGTGGCCTTGAGGCCATCACGTTTCACCTGCTGGAGTACATCGCCTACGGTTTCGCGCTGGGTCTGATAATATTCGGCCGATTTTTTTAAATTGTTTTGAATCTGCTGGCTGCCCTGTTCGTGAAAATCCGACAGCATCACCACATAATCCCGCTCGGTCTGTTCATGTGCAGGTAGCAATGTCTGGGCTTTGGGGCGAATCACCAATGCGCCATAGAGGCCGTCCTGTTCCTGACCTTTGGAATGTGCGTGATACCAGTAGGTGCCGTTTTGACGAACCTTGAAGCGATAAGTAAAAGACTGTTTCGGTTTGATCCCCTGAAAACCGTTAAATCCGGGGACGCCATCCATCAGCCCGGGCAGGAGCAGGCCATGCCAGTGCAGCGAGGTATCCTGATTGTTCAGGTTGTTTTGTACATGAATGACTGCATCATCACCTTCTTCAAATTCCAGCAAGGGTGCAGGGAATTTTCCGTTTACAGTGATACGCTTGACCGTCTTTCCGGTGAGATTGATCGGGCTTTCATCAATGACCAGATGATATTCTTTTACGGCTGCAAACAGGGCAGACGACGAGATGAGACCGAAGCCCAGACACAGGCTTTGACTGATTTTAAGCAACATAACTTAATCCTTAATGAATAAAAAAATTTAAAAATTCAGGATCAAGCTTTGGGGGGGCGCAGGATTTCTTGCCAGTAACCGGCAAGGTGCTGGGCATGGTAAGCAGGGAGGAGGGTTTTTTCCGGATAACCGTGATCAGGCACGCTTAACTCGGGCGCTGCAATGGGCAGGCTGGTGATCAGGCTCTGACAGGCCATGGTGCCGCAATCCAGACAGTCTGGCGAATGCTGGGTGCTGTCACTGACACAATCCGGTTGTACCAGATTCTGATCTTGATGATGATCAGTCTCATGCAGCGAGTGAGAAGCAGATGGTTTTTTCATTTCCAGACAATGACTGCTCATTTTTTCAGTCGACATGACCAGATGCATGGTGTTTGCAGATGCGACAGACACACTGCTCCAGCCTATGGCAAAAACCACAAGCATCACCAACCAGATCTGTTTGACGAGCCGTATGAGCAAAAGTACACCCTGAAAAAATGCGCTGCATGTTTGAGCAATAAAAGCATAAACGCAGTAACTCAAATTAGCAAATTCTGGACAGAATTATTTTTTAGGTCACCTACATACTACTTTTTTCATAGGTTCAGGTTTCAGTTTCGCACTTTTCACATTTTTTACAGTCTAGCAGTATCCCGAGTTTTTCTTTACGTCCTTGCTCGGTCATCACCCATGGGCGATTTTGCCAGGGCGGGGTATGCCGCACATGCTGGCCATGTCCGCAGGCCAGCTCTGCAACCCAATGCTGTTCTTCATCCAGATGAAAATCGATGATGGCCTGTTGCATGGCATACCTCCCTTGAGCTCAAATTGCCTGAGCACCTATCTAAAAACCTATACAAAATAAGTCATGCAAAATCACCATAAACAAAAGAATCGACACAAGCTATACTCCTTGCCAAGTCATTTTTTGAAAAAGAGCAGAGACACATGCGCGTACTTGTTGTGATGGATCCCATCGAAAATGTAAACCTGAAAAAAGACTCGACCATGGCGATGCTGTGGGCAGCAGCACGTCGCGGGCATGAACTCGGTTATGCATTGCAGCAAGATTTATATATCGATCAGGGCAAGGCCTTTGGTCTGATCGCGCCGTTACAGGTGTTTGAAGACTACGACCATTATTATGAACTTGGCGAAAAACAAAAAGAGTCGATCGCTGCTTATGACGTTGTCTTGATGCGTAAAGATCCGCCTTTTGATATGAACTTCGTCTATACCACTTATATTCTGGAGCAGGCAGAGCGCGAAGGGGCATGGATTATCAACAAGCCGCAAAGCCTGCGTGACTGTAATGAAAAACTGTTCGCGACCCAGTTCCCGCATCTGCAAGTTCCGACCTTGGTGACTTCGCAGCAAAGCCTGATTCGTGAATTTTTAAAGGAACAGGTCGATGTGATTGTAAAACCACTGGATGGCATGGGCGGCACCGGGATTTTCCGCCTGTATCAGGATGGCATCAACATCGGTTCAACCATTGAAATGCTGACCAATAATGGTACCCAGCCGATCATGGCGCAGCGTTATATTCCGGAAATTGTCGAAGGCGATAAGCGCATCCTGATGATTAATGGCGAGCCAGTGCCATATTGTCTGGCCCGTATTCCGCAAAATGGTGAAGTGCGCGGTAATCTGGCCGCGGGTGGCTTGGGCGAGGCGCGCCCACTAACTGAAACTGACAAGGCCATTGCAGCAAAAGTAGGGCCGTATCTCAGAGAGAAAGGTCTGGTTTTTGTGGGGCTGGATGTGATCGGAAATTATGTCACTGAAATTAATGTGACCAGTCCAACCTGTATTCGTGAAATTGACGCCCAGTTTGGTACTTCGATTGCGGATGATCTGTTTGCCGTGCTGGAAGCAGGTCAGGCCAATCAGGTTTAAAGGTAAAATCAGGTGAAAGAAGAGTCTGCTTGCAGGCTCTTTTTACCTTTTTATTTCGGGTAACGCTTAAATAAATATGCCGTCATTACCATGCCTAGCATCGAAAGGCAGACGGTGATAATGGCAAGATTGGCCCAGTATTGGGTGGCAGATATCAGCGCAGCGCTCAGGGTCGGTATAAAAAACTGTGCGCAGGCTGAAATTTGTAAAACCAGACCCACACTGGCCGCTGCTGCATAGGCGCGTGGTGCATAATGCAGGGTAATCGCAAAAACAGTGGTCGGGATCATCCCGCCAATCAGTGAAAACAGCACGGCACTGACAACCTGCAATTCAAATGAGAGCCAGGAATTTGCGGCAAATACCAAGCAACTGCTACAGAGCATTGCCACAAATCCGGTACTCAATAAGGTGCGCGGTCTATAACCCTGTTGCAGCAACATGCCTGCGCCAAAAGTACCACCCAGATTGGCCAGAACGACCATCGAGACCAGCATCCCTGCGCGTTTTAAGTCCAGCCCCTGTTCAACATACAGCGTAGGCAGGAAGCCCGTGACAGTAATCCATTGACTGGTATAACAGGCAAAAATAATCGCCAGACAGATAATGGGAGGATGAGTCAGGGTAATTTGAACAATCTGCCAGAATGAGGTGTTTTCTGTAGCTGCCTGGGAAGAGTCTGGCTGTGTTACCAGGGCAGGTTCAATATTTAAATATTGTTTGATCATGCCAGCAATGACAAGGCACAGGCAGCCCAAAATGGCCCAGATCGTTTGCCAGTCCAGATATTCAAGCAGGAGAGGAATCATCAATACGGCCAGACTGACACCGATGCCCATATAGGAACTCCAGAGTCCCATCTTGAAATTCAGTGTTTCAGCGCGGCTGGTACGTTTTAAAATTGCTGGCGCACACAAGGAGATGGTTAAAAACCCGATTCCTTCCATAAAACGCAATACATATAAAGTGGCAGGCTGCGTAATCCAGAGCCCGGCAAGACTGCTCAGCCCTAAAATGATTAAGGCCATGATCAGGCAGCGCTTTAATCCCATTTTTTCCGAGAAGGCGCCAATGCATAGCGCAAACAGCATTCCGGCGGCCTGCACCAATGCTAACGAAAAACCAGCCTGAGTAAAACTCAGGTTTAAATCCTGCTGCAACACAGGAATCACGGCCGAAAGTTTGCCCACATGGATCGCAGCCAGATAACCGGCCAAGATAATCCATACATCACGCAATGAGATTTTTGACATCTATCCGAACTGAGTCCATTTAAAGCATCTGCTTGTACATCAAGCATCATTCATATATAGATATGAATAACATGAAAGTTTTATAAAATTTATAGGTTTTAAGCCTAAGCTCATTAGTCGATGATAAGACATGGATTGACCGGGAGTGAGCTGTAAATGGTTCTAAATAAAGCCCTATCCGGGGCAAGATCATTGATAATATAATGAAAAGTGAGTTTAAAATTGATATGATATGTCACTTAAGTCGAAGGAAAAGTGCAGACCTTATAAATAAAACGAGTCCAAACTTGAAATTTGCGTGAAAAAAACAATTAAAGCCTTGTTGAAATAAAGTAAATAAACTTTCATGGCCTGAGGTTTGTGATTACAATTGATTACTTAAATCAGATTTCCTGCTCCATTTTTAGTATTGAAGAATTAAACCGTGACCGACGCTCAGCAAAAACAGCCTAAACATGTCATGATGATGGCCGCAGGTACAGGTGGACATGTGTTTCCAGCGTTAGCTGTTGCCAAAGATTTACAACAAAAAGGTATACAGGTTTCATGGTTAGCCACCCCCACAGGCATGGAAAACCGCCTGTTAAAAAACCAGAATATTCCCATTTATCACATTGATATTCAGGGTGTGCGTGGCAATGGTTTCTTACGTAAAGCCTTGGCGCCTTTTAAAATCATGAAAGCCACCTTCAGTGCCATGAAATTCATGAAACAGCTTCAGGTCGATGCCGTGGCAGGCTTTGGCGGTTATGTGGCAGGCCCGGGTGGTTTGGCCGCGCGTATCTTAGGCATTCCGGTGTTGATCCATGAGCAGAATGCAGTCGCCGGTTTTACCAATACCCAATTGTCGCGTGTGGCAAAGACGGTGTGCCAGGCTTTTCCAAATACTTTTCCGGCCCAAGAAAAAGTCGTGACTACAGGTAATCCGGTACGACAAGAAATTAGCGAAATTTTAAATCCGTCCTGGCGTTATCAGGAGCGTGACAAGGCAGGACTACCCTTACGTATTCTGATCGTTGGTGGGTCTTTGGGGGCGCAAGCCTTAAATGAACGGGTTCCGAAAGCTTTAAAGCAACTCAATGTGCCATTAAGCGTCTATCATCAGTGTGGGCAAAACCATGCCGAGTCGACACGGGCACGTTATGAAAATGCACCAGCCAGTTTGCAAGTTGAAGTACAGCCCTTTATTGAAGATATGGCCAAAGCCTATTCTGATGCCGATCTGGTGATTTGCCGTGCCGGAGCTTTGACTGTAACTGAAATTGCCACTGCCGGCGTAGCTGCGATTTTTGTGCCGCTTCCAAGTGCAGTGGATGATCATCAGACGGCCAATGCCGGTTTCCTGGCCAATATCAATGCGGCAAAGATTTGCCCGCAGGCCACAATGACCCCGGAAAGTTTAAAAACATTATTAGAGCCGATGCTGAATCGCCAACTGTTAATGGAAATGGCCGTGAAAGCACGCCGACAGGCTCAACCCGATGCGACTCAACATGTGGTCCGTTTAATTCAAGAATTGTAATCCGAGTAAACTATGTCTCCAACAACCCCAGCTGAACAAGCGAAAAAGTTAATTAAAGTGCCAGAAATGCGCCGTATCAAACACATTCATTTTGTGGGGATTGGTGGCGCAGGCATGTGTGGTATTGCGGAAGTGCTGAAAAACCAGGGCTATAAAGTTTCCGGTTCAGATATCAAGACATCCAATACCACCGCACAGCTGGAAGCGAATGGCATTAAAGTCTATATCGGACATACTGCAAATAATATTAAGGGCGCCAACGTGATCGTGGTCTCTACCGCGATTGATAAGGAAAATCCGGAAATTAAAACCGCGATTGAAAACCGTATTCCTGTGGTTCGCCGTGCGGAAATGTTGGGTGAACTGATGCGTTATCGTCATGGTATTGCCGTTGCCGGCACGCATGGCAAGACCACGACCACCAGTCTGATCACCTGTATGCTGGCTGAAGAAAACATGGATCCAACCTATGTGATCGGTGGTTTGCTGAACCGTACTGGGATGAACGCAGCCTTAGGCGCCAGCCGTTATATCGTGGCCGAAGCCGATGAGTCAGATGCTTCTTTCCTGCATCTGGAACCGATGGCTGCCGTGGTGACCAATATTGATGCCGATCATATGGATACCTATGGCGGTAGCTTCGATGTCCTGAAAGATACTTTTATCCAGTTCCTGCAAAAACTGCCATTTTACGGCTTGGCCGTAGTCTGTGGTGATGATGCCAATATCCGTGAAATCATGCCGCGAATTGCACGTCCGTTACTGACTTATGGCTTCAATGAAGACAATGATATCCGCGCAGTAGATGTTGATCAGGATGGTATGCAAACCCACTTTACCGTATTGCGTAAAGAGCGCGAGCCATTGCGTGTAACGGTCAACCAGCCAGGCTTGCATAATGTGCTGAATGCCTTGGCTGCGATTGGTATAGCAACTGATGAAGGCGTGTCTGATGCTTCAATCTGCCGTGCACTGGAAGGTTTTAGTGGTGTGGGTCGCCGCTTTGAAGTTCAGGGTGAGTTTGCGATTGAAGGCGGTGACGTGAAACTGGTGGATGACTATGGTCATCATCCAAAAGAAGTCGAAGCGACGATTAAAGCTGCGCGTCAGAGTCATCCGGACCGTCGTCTGGTAATGATGTTCCAGCCACACCGTTATAGCCGTACCCGTGACTGCTTTGATGATTTTGTGGAAGTACTTTCGACTGTAGACCAGTTATTGTTGCTGGATGTTTATCCTGCTGGCGAAAAACCGATTGTCGGGGCGGACAGCCGTACTTTGGCCCGCAGCATTCGTCTACGTGGTGAAGTCGAGCCAATTCTGGTCGATGCGGCGGACGGCAACCTGAATCAGATCATGAGAAAAGTATTGCAAGCAAATGACTTGTTATTAACCCAGGGCGCAGGTAATGTTGGAGCAATCTCAGTCGAACTTGCGCAAAATCACTTATATATAAAATAGTCATCTTGCGTGACTGAATTGAATTGACCAGATTGAAAAAAGTTTAAGGATATAAACGTGTCAAATGCTTCAAAATTCGGAAAAGTTGCCGTGTTGCTTGGTGGTAAATCTGCAGAGCGTGAGGTTTCTTTAGACAGTGGTACGGCGGTACTTGAGGCATTAGTGCGTTCAGGGGTCAATGCGGAAGCGTTTGATCCGCAGGAGCGTAGTGTCACAGAATTGGTGAATTATGATCGTGCATTCATTGTATTGCATGGTC
This sequence comes from Acinetobacter sp. 228, assembly GCF_048147885.1. Classification (NCBI taxonomy): domain Bacteria; kingdom Pseudomonadati; phylum Pseudomonadota; class Gammaproteobacteria; order Moraxellales; family Moraxellaceae; genus Acinetobacter; species Acinetobacter sp. 228. Next base: position 82,269 of record NZ_JAYWYV010000012.1, on the reverse strand, counting down.
GTGGCGGGGAAGACGGCCAGATCCAGGGTGTGCTGGAATGGTTAGACGTACCATATACCGGTACGGGCGTACAAGGTTCTGCCATCGGCATGGACAAGGTCAAGACCAAACAGGTCTGGCAGGGCTCGGAATTGCCGACAGCACCATATCGCATTGTCATCAAAGATTCCGATGCGGCTGACATTGTTAATTCTTTAGGTTTGCCTTTGATTATCAAGCCGGTACATGAAGGTTCCAGTATCGGTATGAGCAAGGTCGAAAAAATTGAAGACTTTGCCGAAGCGATTGCCAAGGCAACTGAACACGATGCCGTGGTGATGGCAGAAAAATGGATTACCGGTCGTGAATTCACCATTGTGGTTTTAAATGGTCAGGCACTGCCGGTGATTCGTCTTGAACCGCCTCAAGATGTTGCCTTCTACGACTATGAAGCTAAATATAACCGTAATGATGTGCAATATGGCATCCCGTGTGGTTTAAGCGAAGCTGAAGAGCAGCAGTTAAAAGCCTTGAGTTTACGCGCGTTCCAGGCAGTCGGCGCCAGCGGTTGGGGCCGGATTGATGCCATGCAGGATGAACAGGGCAATTTCTGGCTGCTTGAAGTCAACACCGTGCCGGGTATGACCAGTCATTCTCTGGTGCCAAAAGCGGCAGCTGCAGTCGGATGCAGTTTTGATGAGCTGTGTGTTGCGATTCTGGAACAGACTCTGACCGGTTCGGCACACTAAATATGGCTCAGCTTCCTGTTTCCATGCGCCGTAAACGTGCTGCAATTACCTCGATTCACGACAAGCCGCCGACACCCAAAGAAAAGCTGGCTAATTTTGGTGGTTGGTTATTGTTGTGTATCGCGGTGCTGGTACTGGCCGCTGGAGTATGGGGTTTATATAAAGTCATGACCAATACTGATGTGGCAGAACTGGGCGTGGTAGGTACGCGCTCGGCTGCTGAACAGCGTCAGGTCATGCAATATGTATCACCGATTGTGACCGAAAACTATTTTACTTCGGATCTGGAAGCGATCCGCGACCGTACCCTGGAATTGTCCTGGGTAGACCGGGTCGTGGTTTCTCGAGCCTGGCCAAATGGTATTCGGGTCAGGGTCATGCCGCATCATGCAATTGCACGTTGGGGAACAGGGCGTTTACTAAGTGACAGTGGTGTGATTTTTACGGAAGTCACACCCAAGAATTATCAGGCATTACCGTTGTTACATGGACCGGCGAGCCATGCGGAAACCATGATGCGTCGTTATAATGAAATTAATCAGTTATTTTTACCACAAGGCATTCGTCTAAAAGAATTATACCTCACCGAGCGAATGACCTGGTTTATGCAGTTTGATTCGGGTTTAAGAATAATTGTGGATAAAGATCAGACCATGAGCAAATTACAGCGTTTAAGTCAGCTATCCCAGCGTGATTTGAAGCCGGTCTGGTCTAAAATCTCGGCTATCGACCTGCGTTATCGCAATGGATTGTCGATACAGTGGAAAAATTCAATTCCGCCTAAAATTGTAAATGGACATTTTATTGTAACCATTAATGACATGGGCGTTGAGAATAATGTAACAGTAAAGCCATAATGACCGGCTTTAAAAAATAGAGGCGTTTAAAGCCATAAATCTAACAAACACGTAATGGTAGTAGTGAATAATGAGTGAAGCTGTTCCCTCGGTTGTGGCGATTGACATTGGGACACACAAAGTTTCAGTTTTGATTGGCAAGGTACACGCGCCAGACAATATCCAAGTGATTGGTATGGCCACCGCTCGTAACCGAGGCATGAGTAAAGGGAAAATTGTCAGTCTCGATAAAGTTATTACTGCAATTAAAAATGCCGTTCAAGAAGCAGAAGATATGGCAGAATGTCGAGTACATTCTGCTTGGGTTTCTATTCCAAGTGCCGAATTAAAAAGCTTTTATGCATCGGGGCGTACCTCGATCGATAATAGCGAACATGCGATTACCACCAGCGAAGTGGTACGTGCACTGGAATTGGCTAAAGCTAGTCATTTGACTTCAGATCATTATCTGGTCAGTGCTGTGCCTCTGGGCTTTGAGCTAGATGATTCACCGGAATGGGTGCTGAATCCGATTCGGATGTCGGCACATAGCATGACCGGACATTATCATCTGATGATGCTGCCGATCAGTACCATGCAGAATATTGACCGTGCCCTGAAGGGGGCCAATATCGGCGTAGAAAAAATGGTGGTGTCGAGTCTGGCCACCGCTGAAGCCAGCCTGCTCAAAGATGAAAAAGAATATGGCGTATGTCTGGTAGATATTGGTGCCGGCACGACCAACGTTGCAGTGTATGTAGATGGCCGTCTGGCCTTAACCCATACTTTCCAGCGTGGCGGTGAACATGTAACCCGTGATATTGCAGCAGTATTGCAAACCACAACTGAAGAAGCTGAACGTCTGAAATTGCTGTACGGCTGTGTTGACCTGAAAGTGGTCAAGCCTGACCATATGATTCAGTTCCAGGGCATTGATGGACCACAGACCATCAGCCGGATCGAGCTGACTGAAATCATTATGGCGCGTTATGAAGAAATTCTCGGACTGGTGCGTGATGAGCTGGTGAAAAACGGTGCTCTCCAAGGCTTATATCATGGGGTAGTACTGACCGGAGATGCCAGTCATATTGAAGGAATGGTGAGTTTTGTCCGCCGTACCATGGGAGTCTCGGCGCATTTAGGTAATCCGCCGACTCAGGTGTATGCGGATGAACCTCATCAGGCCGCTTTGCGTCGTTCGCAATATAGTACTGTGGCTGGTTTGTTGATGTTTAGTCAGAGTGATACCCAGGACACGATAGTGGAACAGGATGATGTAGAACGGTTGTCATTGGCTCAGCGGGTTAAAAGAGCCTGGTCTGGCTTTAACGACACCCTGAAATCCATCTTTTAAGTCGATTTTTATTGTGAATATTGTTGAGAAGATGTAGTTAATCGGGCTTGTACTTGACAAGTGAACGCATGAGCAGCATTCTTAAAAACAATTTTATCAAGATTAAGGCAGTATACGGGCTTAGTGACTGCCAATTATGAATTAGGAATTTTATAGGTCATGGCCTCATTTGAATTTTTCGAAGACGATCATAGCGATAGCAATGGTCAAGCCCGTTTCACTGTATTTGGTGTAGGTGGTGCGGGTGGTAATGCTGTACAGCATATGTTGCAGTCCGATATTCAGGGTGTAAAGTTTGTTTGTGCCAATACGGACAAGCAGGCACTGGATCGCATGGAAGCTGAATTTAAAATTCAGCTGGGCGAGCAGAGTACCCGTGGTCTGGGTGCCGGTGCAAATCCGCAAGTGGGCCAGACTGCAGCGGAAGAAAGCCGTGAACTGATCCGTCAGCAGCTTGAAGGCACAGATATGGTATTTGTGACTGCAGGTATGGGGGGTGGTACCGGTACCGGTGCTGCGCCAGTCGTAGCTGAAATTGCCAAAGAAATGGGTATCCTGACTGTAGGTGTGGTAACGACGCCTTTCAACTTCGAAGGAAAACGTCGTTTACAGTCTGCTGAAAAAGGTATCGAAGCCCTTGAGCAGCATGTGGACTCGTTGATCATCATTCCAAACCAGCGGTTATTGAAAGTCTTTCGTGATATTTCAATGAAAGATGCATATAAAAAAGCGGATGATGTGCTACTGAATGCTGTACGCAGTATTTTTGATTTAGTGGTACGTCCAGGTCATATCAACCTTGACTTTGCTGACTTGAAAACCGCCATGAGCACACGTGGTTATGCCATGATGGGTGTTGGTTTGGGTCGTGGTGAAAACCGTGCCCGTCAGGCAGCTGAACAGGCGATCCGTAGTCCATTGCTCGATAACGTAACCATCATGAATGCCAAAGGTATTCTGATCAATGTAACCGGTGGCGATGATGTGACTTTTGGTGAAATTGAAGAAATCACTGATGTTGTCAATCAGATTGTCGATTTAGATGAAGGTCAGGTGTTCTACGGTACCGTTTTTGATCCGGATGCACGTGATGAAATCAGTGTGACCGTGATTGCAACAGGTCTCACCCGTCATGCAGCCGATTCAGTTGAGCCGACCAAACGTACCAATGTACAGGCAACTCGTCCAGCTGCTACACAGGCAGTGGTTGAAGATGACGATGTGCCGGCAATTCAGCGTCAGCAGCATGAAACAGGAGCAGCAGCGAACCCGGCAGCAGCATCAGTTTCTAGCCCGCGGCCAACGCCAATGAGCATTCAGGATTATCTTAAGAATCAACAACGTAAATAACATGTAACATGATGTGTTTACTTGGATTACACAGTAAAGGTGGCTTAAAAGCCACCTTTTTGTTTTTTATCAATGGCCAAATATGCTAACGTATAGCGGTTTTATAGATGAACAGATGATAAAAGCATGTTGAAACAACGCACCCTGAAACGTATCGTGAAAGCGAGCGGAATCGGTCTTCACAGTGGGCAGAAAGTCATGATTAACTTTGTGCCGCACCATGCCGATGGGGGAATTGTGTTTCGTCGTATAGACCTGAACCCACCAGTGGACATTCCGGCTGATGCCATGCTGATTCAGGAAGCCTTTATGTGCTCGAATCTGGTTCAGGAAAATGCCAAAGTGGGTACGATTGAGCATGTCATGAGTGCGATTGCCGGTTTGGGAATTGATAATCTGATAATTGAAGTCTCTGCCTCTGAAGTACCGATTATGGATGGCAGTGCAGGTCCGTTTATTTACCTGTTAATGCAAGGTGGATTACAAGAGCTGGATGCTGCCAAAAAATTCGTCAAGATTATTAAACCGGTTGAAGCACTGATTGATGACAAGCGTGCCGTTTTTAGCCCCCATCAAGGCTTCCAGCTTAATTTCACCATCGATTTTGATCATCCTGCCTTTAAAAAAGAACATCAGTCCGCCAGCATCGATTTTTCTACTGAAACTTTTGTTTATGAAGTCAGTGAAGCACGTACCTTTGGTTTTATGAAAGATCTGGATTATCTCAAAGCCAATAATCTGGCGTTGGGAGCCAGTCTGGAAAATGCGATTGGAGTGGATGAAACCGGGGTCGTTAATGAAGAAGGCTTGCGTTTCTCGGACGAATTTGTACGGCATAAAATTCTGGATGCCGTCGGTGATTTATATCTGCTCGGACATCAGATTATTGCCAAATTTGACGGTTATAAATCTGGACATGCCTTGAATAATCAACTTTTACGCAATGTGAAAAGTGATCCAAGCTGCTATGAAATTGTAACATTTGATGACGAGTCTAATTGTCCAATCATGTATGTGAATGTGACATAAGTCATTGTGTTTGTGCCTTTATGTTTTTATTACTGCGTTAATACTGTGATACAGGTCACATAATGGTTACTTTTTAATTTATTACATTTGATTGCTATGTTACTTTTTATTGCTTGCCAAACGTAGTAAAGCTTGGCTAAGCTTAGGGTCGCTTATAAAGTCAGCCGCACTACGAAGTAATTCCTGTGTTTCTGCATTTAAGGCCCTTTCAGGTGTTACTGGAGCAGGGGGTATTTGCGAAGGATTCCGCAAGCAAACTTGAATTTTAGTGAGATCTGTTAATTCATTTATTTGAGAGAGTTGTGAGATGTATTGCTTTTGAAGATAGGCCAGTTGACTGATCATGGCCTGGTTTTCACCAGTAATCGTTAACACACCATTTTGATAGCAAACAACTTGCCAGCGTTCCGGTTGGGGCAACAGCGGTTGTACGAGTTTCGTAAGTTTCTGCCAAGCGGCAACTTGTGATGAGAGAAACGAAAAGTTTCCTGTTTTTATCTGCTTTCTTGTTTGTTGAAAAACGTTGACAGGTTCAGACATACATTGTTCCTACATATTTATGTCTTAATCTTATGCGCTTCTTTTAGTGGATATCAAGGATAGAGATCTTCAAGAAACTCGATTAAAGCAGTTTAGAGAGGTTTTTTATGCATATGCGACGTATTTTGTTGGCATTTTCTTTGTCGGCTTCAGCTGCCTCGGTAGCGTTTGCAGATTTAGTCAATCTAAATCAAGAAAATGGTTCAACAGATCGTATCGAGCAATTGACACGGACTTTGGCACAGGGTGCATATACTCATCCAGATGATATCGATATCCCAGCGCAAACCAAATTAAATGTTCAACTGCGTGAGAAACCTGTTGAGCTTAACAATCGAACACTTGCTCAGAAGTATGCCAGTACTTCCTCTAACAAAGCGGCAGCAAACAGCACTTACTCTTGGTTGATTTCCCATCCTTTACCTAATTCTCGCATAAGTTCAAGTTACGGCGGGCGTACCATGGGTGGCCGTGCTGAAAATCATTCAGGCCTTGATCTCGCTGCACCAAGCGGTACACCGATCTATGCTACTGGTCCCGGTATTGTGACCAAGTCAGGTTGGGGTACAGGTTATGGCCAATATGTTGAAATCAATCATGGCAACGGCTATTTAACACGTTATGCTCATGCTTCACGACTTATTACACGTGTGGGAGAACAGGTGCAAGCGGGTGATCATATTGCCAATGTAGGCTGTACTGGTCGCTGTACCGGTCCACACTTACATTATGAAGTAGTAAAAGACGGTCAACGTAAAAACCCATCGACTTATTTGGCCATGTTACCTTAAATATAGTCTGGGATAGCGAGATATATCTCTATACATAAATAATCTCCATTAAGCAGTTTTAAACACTTAATCTGAAAGCTCTTCAAATCAAATTGAGGGGCTTTTTATTTAATCGCTTTTAAATATCATATTATCACCAACTATTATAATGATTGTATAATAAATCGCCTTTATTGGCTGTTTTTTGTTATGTAGTGTAATTATACGTCACCAATCATTTAGTTCCTAAATAGTACTGCCAAATCGCATTCAGCTAGGGCCATACCAGCTGAGGTCTCAAATATGGTACATATAGGCTATTAGATTAGGCTTTTAGGAACTGTAGATTATGGCGTTTTATGGTGATACAGACGCGCAAGAAACCCAGGAATGGCAAGATGCATTTGATTCGGTTTTGCAGCATATGGGCACTGAGCGTGCAGCATTTTTATTAGAAAAACTTTATCAACGCGCAATCGCAAAGCATGTTCCTATTCAGCGTTTAAATACTCCCTACTTAAATACGATTTCTGTTGAAGAACAACCTGCCATGCCGGGTGATCAGGATATGGAGCGTCGTATTCGTGCGCTGATCCGCTGGAATGCTCTGGCAATGGTATTGCGTGCGAATAAAACTGGTGATGACCTCGGTGGTCACCTGGCGAGCTTTGCTTCTTCTGCGACCCTTTACGATGTCGGCTTTAACCACTTTTTCCGGGCCAACAGTGACCATTTTGGCGGTGACATGATCTATTACCAGGGCCATTGTGCACCGGGTATTTACGCGCGTTCATTTTTGGAAGGCCGACTGACCGAAGAGCATCTGAATAATTTCCGTCGAGAAGTCGGCGGTAAAGGTCTGCCATCTTATCCGCATCCTTATCTGATGCCGGACTACTGGCAGTTCCCGACGGTATCGATGGGTCTAGGTCCCATCATGTCAATTTATCAGGCGCATATTCAAAAGTACCTGATGAACCGTGGCCTGATCAAAGAAGAAGACCGTAAAGTCTGGGCTTATCTGGGCGATGGCGAGATGGATGAGCCGGAAAGCCTGGGTGCAATTTCTCTGGCCGGTCGTGAAAAGCTCGATAACCTGATCTGGGTGGTGAACTGTAACTTGCAACGTCTGGATGGTCCGGTACGTGGGAATGGCAAGATCATTCAGGAGCTTGAGTCGCTATTCCGCGGTGCAGGCTGGCGTGTAATTAAAGTCGTGTGGGGCCGTCACTGGGATCCATTACTAGCGAAAGATAAATCTGGTGCACTGAAAGCAGTAATGGAAGAAGCGGTGGATGGCGATTTCCAGCGCTACCAGGTAAAAGGTGGTGCTTATGCACGCGAAAAGTTCTTTGGTAAATATCCAGAAGCCAAAGAGCTGGTGAAAGATTTAAGTGATGAAGATATTGATAATCTGAACCGCGGTGGTCACGATCCGTACAAAGTCTTTGCGGCTTATGCCGAAGCTTGTACTGCCAAAGGTCAGCCGACGGTGATCCTGGCGAAAACCGTGAAAGGTTATGGCTTGTCGGAAGAAATCGAAGCAGTTAACAAAACGCATCAAATCAAGAAGATGCAAATTAATTCTTTGAAATATGTGCGCGACCGTTTCAATCTTCCTTTCACTGATGAACAGCTGGAAGAAGTGCCGTTCTATCGTCCAAGTGAAAACTCTCCTGAAATCAAATATATGAAGGCTCGTCGTGAAGCGCTGGGTGGTTATCTGCCTGCACGTCGCAAGGACAGCGAGCAGCTGGCAATTCCTGAGCTGTCTGTATTTGATTCGGTCCTAGCGGGTTCGAACGGCAAAGAACAGTCGACCACGATGGTGATGGTACGTTTAATCTCGGCACTTCTTAAAGAGAAAGCGATTAAAGATCGTGTTGTGCCAATCGTGCCTGATGAAGCACGTACTTTCGGTCTGGAGGGCATGTTCCGCCAGCTGGGTATTTATGCCGCGCATGGCCAGAAATATACCCCGGAAGACCAAGAACAGCTGATGCATTACCGTGAAGCCAAAGACGGTCACATGTTGCAAGAAGGGATTAACGAAGCCGGCGCCATGAGTGCATGGGCGGCATTAGGCACCAGTTATTCAACCAATAACCTGCCAATGATTCCGATGTACATGTACTACTCGATGTTTGGTTTCCAGCGTATCGGTGATATTGCATGGGCTGCAGGTGATGCACAGGCACAAGGTTTCTTGCTGGGCGCAACCGCAGGCCGTACCACACTGAACGGTGAAGGCTTGCAGCATCAGGATGGTCATTCACACATCCTGGCCAGTACCATTCCAAACTGTGTCGCTTATGACCCATGTTTCGGTTATGAGTTGGCAGTGATCGTGCATGACGGTTTACGACGTATGTATGTGAATCAGGAACGTGTGTTCTATTACCTGACCGTAATGAACGAAAACTACGAGCATCCTGAAATGCCAAAAGGTGTTGAAGAAGGTATCAAGCGCGGTATGTACCTGCTTGAAGAAGACGAGAAAGCTACCGTTCAGTTACTGGGCTCAGGTGTGATTCTGCGTGAAGTGATCAAGGCAGCGAAGATCCTGCGTGAGGAATACCAGATCCACTCGAATGTCTACAGTGTGACCAGCTTCAATGAACTGGCACGTGACGGCATGGCATGTGAAGAATACAACCGCTTGCATCCGCTGGCTGAAGACGTGAAAGAAGCATGGGTATCGAAACAGCTCCGTGGTACTGAAGGTATTGTGGTATCTGCAACCGATCACATGCGTGCCTATAGCGAACAGATTCGTGCTTATCTTCCGGATAACCGTCCATTCGTAGCACTGGGTACTGACGGTTATGGCCGTTCAGATACACGTGGCAACTTGCGCAGCTACTTTGGTGTTGATGCTGCACATATTGTAGTGGCCACCCTGAAAAAACTGGCTGATGAAGGTGAAGTTGATCCGCGTCTGGTTAAAGATGCGATCTCGACTTTCGAGCTTGATACCGATCGTCCAGTGGCTTGGGCACCGCAAGAAACTCCATCAGTACATGCTGTTGCTGACTACAAAGAGGAGAACTAAGCATGCAAATTACGACTCCCGATATTGGTGTAGATAAGGCAACAGTGGCCGAAATTCTGGTCAAAGTCGGTGATACGATTGCGGTCGATGACAGCATCGTATTGCTTGAATCTGATAAAGCCTCTGTTGAAGTGCCTAGCACTTCCGCCGGTGTGGTGAAAAGCATTCTGGTCAGCCAGGGTGATGAAGTGGCTGAAGGCGCGGTACTGATTGAACTGCAAGCTGAAGACGGTAGCACTGATGTGGTCGAGCCACAGCAAGCAGATGCATCACAAAAAACTTCAGAAAATACGCCAACCGCATTGCCTGATCAGGAAATCATGCAGGAAATCGCTTCACATCAACCCAAAGCTTCTGCTGCTCCTGAAGCGCAAGCAGGCTCAAAAGTGGTCGATGTGCAAGTGCCTGATATTGGTGTAGAGAAAGCCACAGTGGGTGAAATCCTGGTCGCTGTCGGTGATGAAATTGAGGTAGATCAAAGCATCGTGGTGGTAGAATCAGACAAGGCGACTGTTGAGGTGCCAAGTACGGTTTCAGGCATGGTGGAATCCATCGAGATTAAAGACGGCGACACGATCAAAGAAGGTGTAGTCATTCTGAAAGTGAAAACGGCTGTTTCGGCAGCGCAAGCACCGACAGAAGCACCTCAAGCACCAGTTGCTCAAGCGGCGACCCAAGAGAAAGCAGTCGAAGCACCACAAACGCCAGCAGTACCTGCGGGGGATATTGAAATTGCCGTGCCTGACCTGGGTGTAGACAAGGCGGCTGTGGCTGAAATTCTGGTTCAGGTCGGAGATACGGTTGAAAAAGACCAGAGCATCATCGTGGTTGAATCAGACAAGGCGACTGTTGAAGTACCAAGTACTGCGGCCGGGGTGATTAAAGCCATTCATGTTGAACTGGGTCAAAATGTCTCTCAAGGTATTGCACTGGTGACAATCGAAGCTGAAGCGCAAGCAGAAGCTGCTCCTGTTGCAGCCAAGGCAGAAGTAGCAAAAGCAGCAGAAGAATCAAAAGTGCCTGCTACAAAAGCAGCACCGACACCTGCGGCATCTTCTAATCAGGCAGTCGCGACGTCGGATAATGTCGACAAGCTGACCAAAGAGCAGAATGCGGCCAACTCGAAAGTCTATGCCGGTCCTGCTGTGCGTAAACTGGCTCGGGAGCTTGGCGTCGTGCTGGCAGATGTCAAGGCCTCTGGTCCACATGCGCGCGTCATGAAAGAAGACCTGAAAGCCTATGTCAAATCGCGTCTTACTGCGCCGCAGGCGGCTCCTGTCGCCGCTGCTGCCCAAGTCGCAGGACTGCCAAAACTGCCAGACTTTAGCGTTTTTGGTGGAGTGGAAGAGAAAACCTTGACGCGTTTGCAACAAGTGTCCATTCCACAGTTGTCGCTGAATAATTTCATTCCGCAAGTGACCCAGTTTGATGCAGCAGATATTACGGAACTGGAAGCATGGCGTAATGAACTGAAAGGCAACTTCAAGAAAGACGGCATTGGTCTGACCATTATGGCGTTCATCATCAAAGCAGTTGCGCACTTGTTAAAAGAAGAGCGAGAGTTTGCCGGTCACTTGGCTGATGATGGCAAGTCAGTATTGTTACGTAACGAGATCCATATGGGTATCGCGGTCGCAACGCCAGATGGTTTGACCGTGCCTGTGCTGCGTCATCCAGATCAGAAGTCAATTAAACAGATTGCAGTTGAGCTGGGAGAACTAAGCCAGAAAGCGCGTGACAAGAAATTGTCACCGAAAGATCTGCAAGGCGCGAACTTCACTATTACTAGCCTGGGTTCAATTGGTGGTACGGCATTTACACCGTTGGTCAACTGGCCACAAGTGGCGATTCTGGGTATTTCACCTGCAACAATGCAACCGGTCTGGAATGGTGAAGGTTTTGATCCACGCTTGATGCTGCCGCTTTCATTGTCATACGATCACCGTGTGATCAATGGTGCAGATGCTGCTCGTTTCACCAACAAGCTGACCAAGCTGCTTAAAGATATTCGTACTTTGCTCATCTAAAACCTTATCTCTAGGCCTTTGTTTTTCTCTCTGAGAGAAAGACAAAGAGGATATAAAAAACCCTGCTTCGGCAGGGTTTTTTGCTGCTGCATTGAAAAATAATCTATTTGATTATATACTTGGCGCACTTCATTGGGGAGTAGCCGCCTTTTGCGCAAAGCAGAAGGGTGATGGTCAACATATTTGCTCAACCGGGCATGGTCATCATAGCAAAGAACCAAGTCAGCTTTTCCAAGCTTTCTTTTGTTGGCAAGACCTTTGATTTACCACTCTGCAGATTTTGGCTAGCAGGAGCGGTGAGTCATTGGTATTGGATGCTAGCCAGAGAAAAACCTCATGTATGAATTCCTACTGTCGACTGCAATCGTAGCACTGGCTGAAATGGGTGATAAAACCCAATTGCTGGCATTGCTGCTTGCCGCACGCTTTCGCAAACCTGTTCCTATTTTAGTTGCCATTTTATTGGCGACGGTGATTAACCACGGTCTTTCTGCGGTATTGGGACAATGGGTCACTACAGTGATTGGGCCAGAGGTACTAATGTGGATCGTTTCGCTTGGCTTTATCGCGATGGCTATCTGGATGCTGATTCCGGATGAACTCGGGGATGAAAATGCCAGCATCAATAAATGGCAAAAATTCGGGGTATTTGGTGCGACCTTTATTCTGTTCTTTCTGGCAGAAATTGGCGATAAAACCCAGATTGCCACAGTTGCACTGGCGGCACGTTTCGACAGCGTATTCTGGGTCATGCTTGGGACCACTTTGGGTATGATGCTGGCCAATGCACCTGCGGTCTTTTTAGGTGATAAACTCGCCAACAGATTGCCAATCAGCCTGATTCATAAAATTGGTGCGGCGATTTTCCTGGTGATTGGTGTGGCAACCCTGGTTCAACATTATTTCTTTTAAAGAATAAAATAATATTTATGTGAATCCTGAGCTAAAAACTCAGGATTTTTTATGATTAAAATGCTATCGAAATGTTGATAAATAGCGTGATATGGTCAGTTCTATTGATTGTAAGTTTGATTAATTCCATATATTTTATACGGGTATAAAAGTGTCATTTTTATTATAAATTGGGGAATTTACATGGCTTTTGAACGCACCACATCGCAGGTTCTGTTTGATAACGGGACGCATAAATGCATCAGCTTTACCAGCCTGGTTAAAGGTGAAGGCGTTCAGGCAAACCAGTTTCTGATCATTGATCATGAACGTGCTGCAGTGCTCGATCCGGGGGGGGATTTAACCTATGTGCCGCTGACCATGGAACTGAATAAATACACCCGTTTGACCAATCTGGATTATGTCATGGCCTCGCATCAGGATCCGGATATTATTACCTCGATGCCACGCTGGCTGGTCTATACGGATGCCAAAGTCGTCGCATCCAAGCTCTGGGCACGTTTCTTGCCTCACTTAAACTCTGCTTTTATGAGTGACCGGATGAAAGGTAACTGGCTGGACCGCCTGGTAGAGCTTCCTGATCACGGTCAGATCGTTCCGCTCGGTCAATCTCATATTGTGGCAGTACCGGCGCATTTCCTGCATTCGGTTGGGAACTTCCAGTTTTATGATCCGGTTGCCAAAATCCTGTTTTCCGGTGATATGGGCGCGTCCATGGTTGAAGATGCCGCAAAGCCACTGGAAAACTTTGCCGCGCATATTCCGAAAATGAAAAGTTTCCATCAGCGCTATATGTGCAATAACAAGGTCATTCGTCTCTGGGTGCAAATGGTGCGCGGCATGGAGATCGAGATGATCGTGCCGCAGCATGGTACGCCATTTATCGGCAAAGAACAGATTACCCAGTTTCTCGACTGGATTGAAACGCTGCAATGTGGTACCGATCTGATGGATGAAACGGTTTTTACCTGTCCTGAATAGTTCATCCAAAAGATAAAATTTTTCTTGTATGGAAAAACAACATTTTTTATATTTCTTCTTCAAAAAATTTTTTTGATGACGAGAACTTATAAGAAATGTTGTCTCAAATTCCAACACCGGATGCGTGTTTAAGCTGTGGGGCGTGCTGCGCCTATTTCAGGGTTTCTTTTTATTGGGCCGAAGGAATTCATATGCCTGAGCACTATACTGAACCTGTTAATGCAGTTTATTCATGTATGGCTGGAACCAATCAAAAAAATCCACGCTGTATCGCACTGGATGGCACCATCGGCCAGCAGGTCAGCTGCGGTATGTATGAGCTGCGCAGTTCATCCTGCAAAGAAGTGCAGATTGCCGATCAGCAATGCAACAAGGCACGTGTGGCACACAATATGTTGTCCTTTGTTCAGATTGAAACTGATGAAGCCGAGAATGATGACAGTTTTGAATATGTCAGTTAAATCCATCCAAAGCAGAGCTTAGGCTCTGCTTTTTACAGTAGTCTTGAAGGATCAGGGTATATATTAAGTTAGGAAACTTGATTATTAAGCATAAGGGACTGCCCCAGAACACAAATCGCTCTGCTGGTACAACGCTTGAAGAAAAAATAATTTTGCAATTGCAATGAAATTTAAGCCGATATTTGTTTATAATAGTGCACGGAAATTACCAGTGAGACTGTTATGTTGACCATCGTTCAAGACGCGTTAACCTTCGATGATGTCCTATTACTCCCTGCCTATTCTACTGTTCTTCCAAAAGATGTCTCTCTAAAGACACGTTTAACTCGTGGCATTAACCTGAATATTCCTCTTGTGTCCGCAGCAATGGATACGGTGACTGAGTCCCGTATGGCAATTGCAATGGCGCAAAATGGTGGTATCGGTATTTTGCACAAGAACATGGATATCGCTGTTCAGGCTGCAGAAGTGCGCCGTGTGAAAAAATTCGAAGCGGGTATGGTCAAAGACCCGATTACAGTGACTCCTGAAACCACAGTACGTGAACTGATTGCGCTGACTCAAGCCAACAATATCAGTGGTGTGCCCGTTGTGAAAGACGGCAAAGTGGTGGGTATCGTGACCGGTCGTGATACACGCTTTGAAACCAATCTTGAGCAGCCAGTCAGCAATATCATGACTGGTCAGGACCGTCTGGTGACGGTTCGTGAAGGCGAATCGAAAGAAAACATTCAAGCCTTATTGCAACAGCATCGTATTGAAAAAGTACTGGTGGTCAATGATCAGCAAGAGCTGAAAGGCTTGATTACGGTAACTGATTTCCGTAAAGCTGAATTGTATCCAAACAGTTGTAAAGATGATCTGGGTCGTCTACGTGTTGGTGCTGCTGTCGGTACCGGTGCAGAAACGCCAAGTCGCGTAGAAGCCCTGGTTGATGCAGGTGTGGATGTGATTGTAGTCGATACTGCACATGGCCATTCTGCGGGTGTAATCGAACGTGTGCGTTGGGTGAAAGCCAACTATCCACAAGTTCAGGTGATTGGCGGTAACATCGCCACAGGTGATGCTGCATTGGCTTTACTGGATGCAGGTGCTGATGCCGTTAAAGTCGGGATCGGTCCTGGCTCAATCTGTACCACACGTATTGTAGCTGGTATTGGCATGCCGCAAATCTCTGCCATCGATAGCGTAGCTTCTGCACTTAAAGATCAGATTCCATTGATTGCGGATGGTGGTATTCGTTTCTCTGGTGATATGGCCAAAGCGATTGGCGCCGGTGCGAGCACCATTATGGTCGGTTCATTAATGGCAGGTACTGAAGAAGCGCCTGGCGAAGTTGAATTTTTCCAGGGCCGCTACTACAAAGCTTATCGTGGTATGGGTTCATTGGGTGCGATGGCGGGTGCCACAGGTTCTGCTGACCGTTACTTCCAGGATTCCAAGGCCGGTGCCGAGAAGCTGGTTCCAGAAGGTATTGAAGGTCGCGTACCGTACAAAGGTCCAATGGGTAATATCGTACATCAGATGATGGGTGGCCTACGTTCTTCGATGGGTTATACCGGTTCTGCGACGATTGAAGACCTGCGTCAAAATGCCAAGTTTGTAAAAATCACTTCTGCCGGTATGTCGGAATCACATGTACATGATGTGACGATTACCAAAGAAGCACCAAACTATCGTGTGGGTTAATCTCCCGTGATTTAAAATTTGAAAAAGCCGTCATGCAAATGACGGCTTTTTTATTTTGGTGTAAAGTGTGGCACAAGGAAAAAAATGGGTGATATCAATCATCCGCGAAGAAGTGAGATAAAGATGAGTTATTTTGGTACAGACGGTATCCGTGGAAAGTTTGGCGAATTGCCGATTACCCCTGAGTTTGCCCTGAAACTGGGATTTGCAGCCGGAAAAGTTTTAAAACGTCATAGCAAAAAATCCAAACCGCTGGTGGTTTTAGGTAAAGACACCCGTTTGTCTGGCTATATTCTGGAAGCGGCCTTGCAGGCAGGTTTAAATGCTGCCGGTGTGTATGTTCATCTCTTGGGTCCATTACCGACACCAGCGATTGCCCATCTGACTCGTGCCCTACATGCCAGCTTGGGAATCGTCATTTCTGCGTCACATAATCCTTACTTTGACAATGGGATCAAGTTCTTTTCTGCGGAAGGCAAGAAATTGCCAGATGCTATACAAGAAGAAATTAATCAAGAACTTGATAAAGAAATGGTCATTGAGGATACTGCGAATCTGGGTAAAAGTGTCCGGGTCAAAGATGCCAACGGCCGTTATATTGAATTCTGTAAATCGACGTTCCCATATCACCTGGATCTGAATGATTTAACTATCGTGGTGGATTGTGCCAATGGCGCGGCCTATAACGTCGGACCTGCGGTGTTCCGTGAACTGGGTGCCAAGGTCATTGCCATTCATGATGAACCGACCGGTTTAAATATTAATGATAATTGCGGTTCAACCCATCCTGAAAGCTTGCAACAGGCAGTACTTGAGCATAAAGCGGATCTGGGGGTTGCGTTTGATGGCGATGCCGACCGTGTGGTCTTGGTGGATCAATACGGTAAACTGATTGATGGCGACCATATACTGTATATCTTGGCAACTCAAAGCTCGAAAAAACCGGCCGGAATTGTGGGTACCTTAATGAGCAACATGGCACTGGAACTAGCGCTAGAAAAAGCGCAAGTACCCTTATTGCGTGCCAAAGTGGGCGACCGTTATGTATTGCAGGGTCTGGAAGAAAATGGCTGGACCATTGGTGGTGAGCCTTCAGGCCACATTCTGACTTTGGACAAGAGCACCACAGGCGATGCAATTATTGCAGCATTGCAGGTCTTAACGGTGATGGTGGAACAGAAAAAAGCCCTACATGAACTGGTAGCTGACTTTAAACTGCTACCAAATGTCCTGGTCAATGTACGTTTAGATGCCATGTTTGATCCTTATTCAGTGCCGGCACTGGCAGCTGAATTTGAAAAAGCCGAACAGCAGCTGAAAGGCCGTGGCCGTTTGTTGATTCGCAAATCAGGCACAGAACCAGTCATCCGGGTGATGGTCGAAGGTGATGATCTGGCTGAAGTTACCATACTTGCAAATAGCTTGGCAGATGCTGTACGTGCCAATGCTGCTTAACGGGAGCATAAATGATGAGTAATCTGATCAAGGATCTGAGTGAGCTACGCCTGAATTATGAAAAAGGCGAGTTGCAGGAACAGCAAGTCAATCCGAATCCGCATATGCAGTTCCTGCAATGGTTTAACCATGCACTGGAAGCGAAATCGCATGAACCCTATGCCATGTCGCTGGCGACTGCCAATGCACAAGGGCGTCCGCATGTGCGTACTGTGCTGTTACGTGGTGCCACTGAAGCGGGCTATGACTTCTATACCAATTATGACAGTCAGAAGGGTCTGGATCTTGCTGAAAATCCGTATGCCGAACTGTTGTTTTACTGGCAGGATCAGGAGCGCCAGATTCGTATTTCGGGTCGTGTAATGAAAATCTCGGAAGAAGAATCCACCGATTACTATCATAAACGTCCACGTGATAGCCAGATTGCCGCACATGTCAGTACGCCGCAAAGCGGGGTGATTGGTAGCCGTGAAGAGTTGCAACAGCGCTTCTGGGATTTACATCATCAGGTTGCGAATCAGCAAGAGCTGGACAAACCGGTCTTCTGGGGTGGCTATCGTCTCGAGCCAGATTATTATGAATTCTGGCAGGGTCGCCCCAACCGTTTACATGACCGTCTGAGTTATCGTAAAAGCGATGATGGCTGGACTTTAGAGCGCTTAATGCCATAACCATGCAAAAACTGGAAATCAAGCAGCGACCTTTTGTAACTCGTCCTGAAAACTTATCGGGTGTTCCTGCATTTGTAGCCGAGATTCTGGCCCGGCGTGGGGTAGAGTCCGAGCAGGAGCTGGAACTCAAGCTGAAGCATCTGCTGGCACCGACCATGAAAGGGTTGCCTGAAGCCATTCAACTGATCGATCAGGCGATTGATCGTGGCCAGAAAATCGTGATTGTCGGTGATTATGATGCGGATGGCGCGACCAGTACTGCTTTGATGGTGCTGGCACTTCGGGATATGGGGGCAAAGGTCGATTATCTGGTACCGGACCGTTTTAAATATGGGTATGGACTGACACCTGCAATTGCAGACCTGGCCTTTGTCAATTTTACCCCTGATTTACTGATTACCGTGGACAATGGCATTTCCAGCCATGACGGAGTAAAACAGGCGCAGGATCACGGCATGCAGGTGATCATTACCGATCATCATCTGACGACCAAGCTGACACCCGAAGCTGAAGCGGTGGTCAATCCCAATCAACTGGGTTGCGACTTTCCAAGTAAAGCCTTGGCCGGGGTCGGGGTGGCTTTTTACGTTCTTGCTAATTTGTCCACACATCGTAAAAAACTGGGAAAATCCACCACCTCAATTATTAACTATCTTGATCTGGTGGCGCTCGGTACTTATGCCGATGTCGCGAGCCTGGACTACAACAACCGGATTCTGGTCGATGCAGGTCTGAAACGGATTCAGCAAGGACACTGCCGCGCAGGAATCAGTGCGCTACTTGATATTGCCAAACGTGACCCCGCTGGTCTGAAAGCTCAGGATTTGGGCTTTGTGCTGGGCCCGCGGATTAATGCCGCTGGACGCATGGAAACTATGGACATTGGCATCGAATGTCTGCTGGCTCCTGATCTGGCCACGGCCTATCCACTGGCTGAACAACTCAATCAGCTCAATGTCGAACGCCGTCAGGTGGAAGGAAAAATCAAGCAGGAAGCGCTGCTTGAGCTGGATAAAATTCAGTGGGATGCAACTGAACTGCCTGCTGCACTGATTATGTTTGAACAGCATTGGCATCAGGGCGTCATCGGGATTGTAGCAGGACGTTTGAAAGAGCAGTTTCATCGTCCAAGTATTGTCTTCGCTGCTGATGAAGATGGCATTCATATTAAAGGTTCGGCACGCTCGATTGAAGGTATTCACATTCGGGATAGCATTGAACGGGTTGCGGAACAGTATCCGCATCTGGTCAGCCACTTTGGTGGACATGCAGCTGCGGCAGGTTTGACGATAAAAAAACAGTACTTTTCTGAATTTAAACAGGTTTTTGAAAATCTCGTTGCACAGATGGATGAGGATTTATTCACTGCAACTTTATGGACAGATGGGGAATTGCCAAGTTCTGCTTTTCAGATTGAAACAGTCGACTTGTTGCAAAACTTAAGTCCTTGGGGGCAAAAATTTCCCCAGCCGACTTTTGAGGGTGTATTTAAAATTATGGACTATCGCTGGCTCAAAGATGTCCATCTGAAATTGCGCGTGGCTTTGGAGAATGGTCAGGTGGTGGATGCGATTGCCTTCAATGCAGCGGATAAATATAGTTTTGACCCGATGAAAAATACCCGGTTGGTCTATGAGCTGGATAAAAATATCTTTAACAGCAATGTCAGCCTGCAGATGCGGATTATTCATTTAGAACAGTAGCTAATAGGCCATAAAAAACCGCTCACTAGAGCGGTTTTTTCTTTTCAAAGGAGAGATTAGAAGCGGAAAGTACCGTTAATTCCAAAAGAGTCAGCACCGTCAGTAGTCGTATAATTTACGCCAGCTGCAATAGCAGGGGTAAAGAATTTTTGTGCGCGTACTGAGAAGACAGTATCAAAATCTTCTAAAGTTGTATCGTTAATAGATACACCAACGCTTAACGTTGGATCAATATAAAGATCAGCAGCAACACCATATGCTGTTTCATCACCGAAAGCAGTTGACGCTTCAAAGTTAGCGTAGTGGTTGCCAATGAGAGTTACATATTTAGCACGTAGAGTAAAAGCAGTATCATCTGCTAATGCAGAAGCAGAGCTAAAAGTATTGATAAAGCCTTTTTTGCCTGCTTGATACGCATCGATATTTTCTTTTGAAATACCAACAGCTAAAAGTAGGCCATTAATCGGTAAATAACCAGCTTCAACAGCGTAACCTGTATTGTCATCAGACACTTTACCAAATTCATTTTCAACAGTTACTTCTGCACGGTTTAAGCTACCAGCAACGTAGAATTGCGAATCTGGAATAAAGAATTCACCATTGATGCCTACAGTATCAATTTTAAGCTCAGCGCCTTCATCGTCAGTATTCGCATGAGCATAAGCTAAACCAATATTACTTGCTCTACCTAAAAAAGCTGCTTCAGCAAGAGGTGAATTTTTAACTTGCACTCCGTTTAAATAATATTTTCCACCTATAGAAAATGTATTTACATCATCACTAAAACCATCAAGATCTGTGTTCTCATATCCAGCATTGAGTTCAGCTTGATAAGCATGTGCAGTTCCTAGGCTAGCAATAAGTGCTGTAGCAAGAGCAAGTTTCTTAAGCATTTAGATTTCTCTCTTTGTTATAAAAATATAACTGTTTGATTAACAGTTGTAACAAATTGTACGGTTTATATTTGATCCGTCAATGTGCAAAAAATACCTAAATGCCTGTTAAAAGTGCAATAAAAAAACCCATCCGAGGATGGGTTTCTTTTGAATGAAAAGTATCGTGGTTTAAATTAGAAGCGGTATTTCGCAGCTACACCAAATTTGTTGTAGTCATTATTCCCTACTTCACCAAAACCTACGCGACCTTCCAAGCTTACTTGCTGGTTAATGAACTTACGTGCACTGATACCAAATTCATTGGTATCTGCAAAACCATGATCTTTACTATAATAATCTACACCAACACTGAGAGTTTTATCGATGAAGTAGTCTGCTGCCAGATTCCATTCATCTAGATCACCAAATCCTGCACCTGCTTCCAGGTTAATATCTTTACCATTGCTTAATGTAGTCACATATTTAGCGCGAAGTGTTGGATCTACGCCATCATCGTAGTCATTATCATAACCTTTCAGACCCGCAGCAATTAATAAGCCTGGTGCTGGAAGATAACCGATTTCGGCGCCATAGACAGTTTCATCAAAATCACGGCCGTTGTCGCGTTTGATATCATCACGACCCACGTTACCACTTAAATAAAAATCGGAATTTGGTACAAAGTATTCAACGCCTACACCATAACGATGACGATCATCATCACCCACTTCATCATATTGGTATTGAGCGCTTACATTGCTAGCACGGTCAAGGAATGCCGCTTCTGCTAATGGGGCATTACGAGTTTGAACTGGATTGAAGTAATATGTACCATCAACACCGAAAGAACCGCTGGTTCCACCGTTGTCCGGATCAATTACTCCCGCTGATCCACCAATTTCAGCCTGGTAAGCATGTGCTGCTGTTCCAGTCATGGCTATTGCTGAAAGTAGTGCTGAAGCAATCGCTAATTTTTTCATGGTTAATACCCCTCAAATCGTGAGTTAAAATATTACACTTTTTGTTACAACTTTAAGTGTAGACCAATTCCAAAGATCGTCAATCACAGGAAAGTTACCGCAATGTGAATAGCGTAATCTTATGTAATTTTATCTAAATAAGTCACTGAATAATAAAAGTAAATTTATAATGTAGTGTTTTATTAAAATTGTGTAGATATTGTGGAATGTATTGAAATTGCTACTTTTTATTTTTTTTAGTATGCTTTTTAAAAAAGAAAAAAAGATCCACAGTCTTCAGAGACTAACTGAATAAATAGCAGTAAAAAATAATAGAAACCATTAAATAAAAAATAACTAATAAGGGGATTTTAGGGCGGTGCTGAGTGTTACAAAGTAAGTCCTAAGAAATAATCATTTGAACTTTTAGCCAACACTGAGGACGCGCAAACTGCAAAAAAAGACTGTGCTATAATCGCGGGCTAAATAATTTGTGCCTAATTCTGATTGAGAGTAATTCACGTGGAAATTAATCCGTATCTAAACCAATTAAAAGATTTAAACGAACGTGGTCAGACACTACGGGGGTATCTTTGACTACGATCTGAAAAAAGAGCGTTTAGAAGAGGTCCTGCGTGAATTAGAAGATCCAGCCATCTGGAATGACCAGAGTCGTGCCCAAGCCATGGCTAAAGAAAAAGGCGAGCTGGAAAACGTATTAAATGTACTGGACGGGTTAGAGACCCAGCTGGAAGATGCGCAAGCGATGCTTGATCTGGCCGTTGAAGCAGATGAAGAAGCCATGCTTGAAGATGTGCAGGCTGAGCTGAATGCTGCTGAAGAAGAGCTGGCCAAACTTGAATTCCGCCGCATGTTTAGTAATCCGATGGACCCGAATCCATGTTATGTGGAAATTCAAGCCGGTTCAGGGGGTACGGAAGCACAGGATTGGGCGTCCATGCTGCTGCGTATGTACTTGCGCTGGATCGAACGTCATGGCTTTAAAGCTGAACTGATGGAAGAGTCTGACGGCGATGTAGCCGGGATCAAGTCTGCCACGATTCGTGTAGAAGGCGAGTATGCTTATGGCTGGTTACGTACTGAATCTGGCGTACACCGTTTAGTGCGTAAGTCGCCATTTGATTCGGGTAACCGCCGTCATACTTCATTTTCTGCCGTGTTTGTGTCACCTGAAGTGGATGACAACATCGAAATTGAAATCAATCCTTCAGATGTGCGTACCGATACTTATCGTGCCTCAGGTGCCGGTGGTCAGCACATTAACAAAACTGATTCTGCGGTGCGTTTGACCCATATTCCGACCGGTATTGTGGTGGCCTGTCAGAACCAGCGTTCACAACATGCTAACCGTGACCATGCCTGGAAACAGTTACGTGCCAAGCTTTATGAGCTGGAAATGAACAAGCGTAATGAAGCTGCCCAGGCGCTGGAAGATTCCAAGTCTGATATCGGTTGGGGTAGCCAGATCCGTTCTTATGTACTGGATGATTCACGTATCAAGGATTTGCGTACTGGCGTAGAAAATTCCAATACGGGTGCCGTACTGGACGGTGATCTGGACAAATTTATTGAAGCAAGCCTGAAACAGGGCTTGTAACAAGTCGTTTAAAGCTGGCGTAACAATGCTTTAACAGTTTGTGACTTTTATATCTAAATTTATCGATATATAAATCGAAAAAATACGATATAATGATTGCAGATGCTGAATGAAGTTTCGTTGCGCCACTGATTGTGATGTGCTTATGGACCTTGATCTAATTTTTAAAGCCTTGGCCAATCCGACCCGTCGGCAGATTCTGGAATGGTTGAAATCTCCAGAACAATATCTGTCTGTGGAGGAGTGTGGCGGCTTTCAGCGTGGTGTCTGCGCGGGCCAGATTGAAAAATTAGGACAAGTTTCTCAATCCACCATGTCCAACCATTTGTCCGTGTTGCAACAGGCGGGTTTAATTACCGCCACCAAACATGGGCAATGGTCGTATTTTTCCCGCAATGAAGCTTTGATTCAGCAATTTATCGAACATTTACAACAACACCTTTAACCGGTGGGAGTAACGATGGCTGAATTAAATTCTCCTTTAACGCTCGGTGCGTTAGAACTCAAAAACCGTGTCATTATGGCGCCGCTGACCCGTAGTCGTGCTACTGCTGACCGTGTGCCAACGCCAATGATGGCTGAATACTATGCCCAGCGTGCAAGTGCAGGTCTGATCATCTCTGAAGCAACTGTTATTTCTGAAGAAGCCAATGGCTATCTGAATACGCCAGGACTGTTTAGCGATGCTCAGGTAGAAGGCTGGAAACAGGTGACAAAAGCGGTTCATGAGAAGGGCGGCCTGATTGTTGCACAGCTTTGGCATGTCGGCCGTGTATCGCACCCAGATTTGTTAAACGGTGAAACACCAGTATCGGCGAGCAGCGTACAACAGGCTGGTCACGTCAGCCTGTTACGTCCAAAACGTCCATACGTCCTACCACGCCCATTAGAAATTGCTGAAATTCAAGCAATTACCGAGCAGTATAAACAGGCTGCAATTCGTGCCAAAGCAGCCGGTTTTGATGGCGTTGAGTTGCATGCAGCCAATGGT
Organism: Acinetobacter sp. 228; assembly: GCF_048147885.1. NCBI lineage: Bacteria > Pseudomonadati > Pseudomonadota > Gammaproteobacteria > Moraxellales > Moraxellaceae > Acinetobacter > Acinetobacter sp. 228. The sequence goes on along the minus strand of NZ_JAYWYV010000012.1, from coordinate 58,268 downwards.
TACCTGATTGACCAGTTCCTGCAAACCAAAACCAATAAACGTGAAGATGAATACGGCGGTTCAGTTGAAAACCGTGCGCGTTTCCTGCTAGAAGTCATGGATGCACTGATTGAAGTCTGGGGTGCTGATCGTGTGGGTGTACATCTGGCACCACGTGGCGATGAGCATGATATGGGCGATAATGATCCACGTGAAACCTTCGGTTATGTCATGGAGCAGCTGGGCAAACGTCAGATCGCATTTTTCTTTACCCGTGAGTATCTGGCAGAAGACAGTATTTCCAAGTATATGAAACAGCGCTCACATGGCGTACCGTACATTGCAAATATGCGCTTGAGCCGTGAAGATGCGATTGAACTGTTAGCGTCTGGCAAAGCTGATGCAGTATCTTTTGGCAAAGCCTATATTGCCAATCCGGATCTGTATGAGCGACTGCTTGAAGATGCACCATTGAATGAACTAAAACTGGAAAACATGATCGGCAGCCAGGCAGCTGAAGGATATATTGATTATCCAACCTTGGCTGAAGCAGAAGCTTTAAGCACCGCAGAATAATCTAAAATTGAGCCACATTGATTAACATGTTGATGTGGCTCTGCTATATTCTGCCCATTGAATCTTTGGACAGGGGCGCAAAGTGGCCACTCCATTTTGGTACAACGCAGCCTTGGCGCTGGTTAAACCCTTATATCAATCGCGTATTCGTAAACGTACGACCGAGCCGGAACAATTACAACAAGAAATGACAGAACGTTTCGGTCCATTTCAATCCCCTAAAAACCTGCATGCCATCTGGTTTCATGTAGTGTCAGTAGGTGAAACCAACGCGGCCCAACCTTTAATTGAGCATTATTTAAAACTCGGTCATTCGGTGCTGGTCACCAATACCACCAAAACCGGTCAGGCCCGGGCCAAATCGCTATTCTTAAAGCCACCTTACTTAGACTTATTTCAGGCCGTGTATTTGCCTGCTGACCAGAAAACACTGATTCAGGATTTCTATCGGAAATATCAGCCTAAGCTACTGTTGTTAATGGAAACGGAACTCTGGCCGAATCTGATTGATCAGGCACCGGATTTTAAGGTGCCCTGTTTACTGCTGAATGCCCGACTTTCTGAAAAATCCGCCAAAGGCTATGCCAAGGTCAAAGGTCTGACCCGTGGCATGCTGAAAAATTTAACTGGCCTTTTGGCACAGGATGCTGTTACCCGGCAACGCTATATCGAACTGGGAATTGCAGCTAGAAAAACCCAAGTTTTGGGCAATATCAAGTTCGATATTACTGCGCCTGAGCACTTTATCCAGCAGGCAGATCAGTTAAAACAGCAATGGCCTTTAGCAGGTCGTCAAGTGATCACGCTGGCCAGCACCCATGCTCCTGAAGAAAAAGAAATTCTGAGTGCTTTAAAAGCTGCTTTGGAGGCTGATCCTAAATTGGTCTGTATTGTGGTGCCACGTCATCCGGAACGTTTTGATGAGGTGTTTCAGGCGACACAGTTACTAGGTTTAACAATCCGGCGCCGTAGTTTGGGGCAACATATTGAAGCAGATACCCAAGTTTATCTGGCCGACTCTATGGGTGAAATGTGGCTTTGGTATGCTCTGAGTCAGGCATGTTATGTTGGTGGTTCTTTAAATGAACCAGGTGGTGGACATAATATTCTGGAGCCGATTGCGCTGCATGTACCTACCATTTTGGGCAAGAACTATTTTAACTTCCAGACCATTGTGAATGAGTTTTTAGAAGCTCAAGCTGTAGAAGTGGTCGAAAATGCTCAACAGGCAGCGACGACTTTATTGGAGCTTTTAAATAATTCAGAAAAGGCTGAAAGTTTGAATACGGCTGCGGAAAAGATTATGCAGCAAAATCAGGGTTCACTGGCTAAGCATATTCAGGTGATTGATCAGTATCTTTAATTTACATTGATAAGTAACAGATATTGGATTTCCCAAGACGGCAGGGATGCCGTCGTTAGGCTGTGTGATACAAGGAAGTGTCATCAGCCTAACAAAAGCCTTTTGCAGCGCTGAAGGGACGTCCTGTCCCTCAGCACTGCAGGCGACATCCCTGTCGCCACCCTCTAGCCAATAGAGGGATATATCATATTTTTTGGTCTTCTTTTTTATGAACATCGTCCTGCTTGATCCCCGTCAAACCCAATCTGAGATTTGGACGATCAGTGCCAAACGTCAATTGGAACATTTGCAGACACATTTGGACATTCAAGTCGGTGATACGCTCAAAGTGGGTATCCGTGAAGGCAAGCGTTATCTTACAGAAATTGTTGAAATCTCTGAAAAATCAGTACAACTAAAACCGCTTCAAGAGGAAGCTGTTCCAGAAAAATTACCTGTGACCTTAATTGTGGCTTTGCCACGACCCAAAGTCCTGCGTCGTCTGATCATGGATGCTGTCACGATGGGAGTAGAAAAAATCATTTTACTGCACAGCTATCGGGTAGATAAAAGCTACTGGCAGACACCGTTTTTGCAGCAGCTGGATCATTATGTTGAACTGGGCCTGGAGCAGGCAGGGGATACGATCGCTCCAGAAATAGTGCTATATAAACGCTTTAAACCTTTTGTGGAAGATGTCTTGCCGGGTTTGATTAGTACGGATTGTCCAGCTTTTGTGGCACATCCTTATGCCGAACAGCCTATGCCATTTGCGCTTCAGCATCCTTGCAGTATCGTGATTGGCCCAGAAGGTGGTTTTATTCCCTATGAGATCGATCTGCTCATAAAAAACGGCTGTCAGGCAGTGAACCTTGGCAACCGTATTCTGCGTACCGAGACGGCAATTCCTTATGTTTTAGGTCGGCTGTTTAGCGCGAGCTGAGGCATCGTCATGACCATCCCCACGATAGACCTTCACTTCCTGAACGGGATAAGGGATTGAAATACTGTGTTCTGCAAAAGCCTGAATCACGCGTTCCTGCACCGCACTGATCGAAGTTCCGGTTCCGGTATCTGTGGTGTCGACCCACCATAAAGCTTTCAAGGTAATCGAGAAGTCTGCCAGTGCAATGACATTGACGCTAAAGGCAGGTTGACTCAGGATGGTTGGATCCTTATCCAGGATTGCAGTAATAATATCCTTGGCTTTCTGGATGTCATCTTCATAGCCAATACCGACCGAAAACTCACAGCGGCGACGGGTATAGGCGGTATTTACAGTTACTGCACTGGTGTAGACCGTGGCATTGGGAATGACGATACGCCGGCCATCTGGTGAGCGTAAAAAGGTCGCGCGAATCTGGATATCTTCAACTGTACCTTCCATGCCATTCACGATAATGTCATCGCCAATCTTGAAAGGTTCACTCAGTAAAATCAGTACGCCGGAAAGCAGGTTCTGGAAAATATCCTTGAAGGCGAAACCGATGGCCACTGAGCCAATCCCGAGGGCACTCATCAGCTGAGCTGGAGTAAAGCCAGGAATTGCGATCACCAGCCCGATTAATACACCGAAAAATATAATAAAAGTACTGCCTACACGGTTCAGGACCAGCACCAGATTCTGCCGGGTATAAGAGCGGTTTTCTAAAGTCTTGCGAATAAAAAACTTGAATATTTTGGAGAGTAACCAGAAAATCGAAATCACCACCAAGGCAATACAGAAATAGGGCACACGCTCCCAAAAGCCTTCTATGATCTTGTCAATGGCACTATAAGCATCATTATACTTGGCGGTATGTTCAATTACGGTCTGTGCTGTTTTTTCAGTTGCCTCGTGCAACAGCTCAGTCGTGCCTTCAGTGACCTGATTCAAAGTATTTTCTTTTTCTGCCACGAAATTTCCCGCATTTAAATTTTGCCTATTTTGCCTGATGTTCAGCAAAAAATTAACCAGGGTTTGCCAGCATGGCCAGGTATTTCTTCCAAGGCTAAAGTCAATATTAAAAATATTTTGTGGTTTTCTGCATCATTTCCGTCGGAGTCTGCGGCTGTTCTCCACCACTCATATAGCCGAATAAAGCCAGTGAACCCAACAGGCTAAGCAGAGTCAGGATAATCATCAGCCAAGCCAGGACCTTTTCCCAGAACAAGGTGATCCGTGCCGGACCATAGTGATTTATGCCACGATCACCCGAACCAAAGATTATATAAAGCCATACAAAAATGTTAACTAAGGGGAGTAATAATAACAGCACCCACCAGCCGCTCCTGTTTAAATCATGGAAACGGCGAACAGTAACGACTAAAGCAAAATACAGGTAGGCCAGAACGATGAGCAGTACACCAATGCTGCCCAAGCCTTGTAATGAAATCAGCCAGTTCGGGTCCATGGAAGGTGTGGCAATATTTACAATATCAATACTAAGGCCCAGTGCGAGGGTGCAACATAAAAAAATGAAATGTAGAAACGCCGACCAGGCAATAAAGCTCAAGCGCCCGAAACGCCCTTTCATCGACAGGGGATGATCTGCTAGAGGCAGATCAGGCGGACTAAAGTAGGGAGATTCAGGCGATGTCATAAAGAGAGTGTCCTGCTAAACCAGACCCAATGAGAGGGCAATTTTATTTTAAAGGGAATTACTACAGATCATACACAGTTGTGTAGAAAATTCTGTACTGTAAGTTGTGGTTTATTTTGATTGAATTTGTATAAATAATCTACGACGAAAGCATGATTGCCGGATTTGAAATAAGCAGGCCATACTGCCATTATGCATAAAAAACAATCAACCACGCCGCATTAACCTCTCGTGATGAGATAGAACAAAATCAAGGAAGTGAATTATGCAAGAGATCTATCCAGTACCTGAAGAATTTAAAAAAACAGCACGTACGCTCGAAGAGCAGTATTTTGAGCGTTATCAGTATTCTATAGAACAGCCAGATCAATTTTGGGCAGAGCAGGCGCAACGTCTGGACTGGATTAAACCCTTTACCCAAGTCAAAAATACCAGTTTTAACAAAGATGATTTTAAAATCGAATGGTTTGCCGATGGCCAGCTGAATGTCAGTGCCAACTGTCTGGACCGGCATCTGAAAGAACATCCCTATAAACCGGCGATTATCTGGGAAGGTGACCATCCTTCAAGGCACAAGATTATTTCCTTTGCCGAGCTGCATGATGAAACCTGCCGTTTCGCCAATGTGCTGAAGAAAAATGGCATCCAGAAAGGTGACCGGGTCATGCTGTATATGCCGATGGTTTCTGAAGCCGCGATTGCCATGCTGGCCTGTGCCCGGATCGGTGCGGTTCATTGTGTAGTATTTGGCGGTTTTTCGCCAGACTCCTTAGCCAGCCGGATTGAAGACTGTCAGGCCAAAATGGTGATTACCGCTGATTCTGGCATGCGTGGCGGTAAGGCCATTCCACTGAAAGCCAATGTCGATGAAGCACTGAAACTTGCAGGTACAGAGTCCATTCAGAATGTCATCGTGGTACATCGCACCGGTAACCCGATCGAAATGCAGGAAGGACGTGATCTGTGGTATCACATGGAAATTATGTCAGTGAATGACATCTGTCCACCCGAACCGATGAATGCCGAAGATCCGCTGTTTATCCTGTATACCTCAGGTTCTACCGGCAAGCCCAAGGGAGTATTGCATACCACTGGCGGCTATCTGACTTATGTGAACTGTACCTTCCGTGAAGCGTTCGATATCAAGCAGGATGATGTGTTCTGGTGTACTGCAGATGTCGGCTGGATTACCGGGCATTCCTATGTGCTGTATGGTCCGCTTTCAAATGGTACCACCACTGTGATGTTTGAAGGGGTTCCGCAATATCCGAGCTGGGCACGTACCGGGCATATTGTCGACAAGCATAACGTGACCATTCTCTATACCGCGCCGACAGCGATCCGTGCCATGATGCGCGAGGGGGATGCTTTTGTACGGGAAAGTGACCGTAGCAGCCTGAGAATTTTAGGATCAGTGGGTGAGCCGATTAATCCGGAAGCCTGGAACTGGTACTACAGCGTGGTCGGTGAAGGTCGCTGTCCAGTCATTGATACCTGGTGGCAGACCGAAACCGGCGGTTTCATGATTACGCCATTGCCGGGTGCGACTGCCTTAAAACCGGGTTCGGCGACACGGCCTTTCTTCGGCGTACAGCCGGCCATTGTCGATGCTGACGGCAAGGAACTGGAGGGAGAAGCCGAGGGTAATCTGGTCATTAAGGATTCCTGGCCGGGTCAGATGCGGACCATCTGGGGTGATCCTGAGCGTTTTATCGAAGCCTATTTCTCGACCTATCCAGGCACCTATTTTACCGGGGATGGGGCACGTCGTGATAAAGATGGTTATTACTGGATTACCGGCCGGGTGGATGATGTCCTGAATGTGTCCGGACATCGTCTAGGTACGGCAGAAATTGAAAGTGCACTGGTGGCGCATGAATCGGTGGCCGAGGCTGCTGTTATTGGTATGCCACATGATATTAAAGGACAGGGAATCTGTGCCTTTGTCACTTTGCAGGCCGCTGTAGTAAGTTCAGATGAATTACGCGGTGAGCTGGTGAGCTGGGTGCGTAAGACTCTCGGTCCAGTAGCCACACCAGACGCTTTACACTGGGCACCGGCCTTGCCAAAAACCCGCTCCGGCAAAATCATGCGCCGGATCCTGCGAAAAATTGCAGCCGATGAGCTGGACAGTCTGGGAGATACTTCAACCCTCGCTGAACCGCAGGTGGTGGAGCATCTGATCGCAGAAGTACAGCGTAATAAAGTTTAAATTCAAGCGGTTCCAATACCGGCATTCTGCCGGTATTTTTATATCAGTCATAAGCTCTGCATGCTTTCGGATATAGGTCAGTACCCTGATCTGCTAAGCTGTTTCCATGCTGAACATGAGTTAAAATAATGAATGCACAATCCCCATATTTAAATCAGTCTCCTGTCGATATTGCCCAGAAACTTGCTGAAAATTTTGCTTTGACTGCCGCAGAGCGGGACAAACAGGGGGGGAATCCCAAAGCCGAGCGTGACCTGATTCGCCAGAGTGGCTTGCTTGGCCTGTCCATTCCAAAACAGTATGGCGGTCAGGAGGCAGATTGGCAGACCATTTTTAACACCATTCAAATTATTGCCCAAGTCGACAGTTCACTGGCGCATGTCTATGGCTTTCACCATTTGCTAATTGCGACCGTGCAATTATTTTCCCAAGCGGAACAATATGGCTCGTGGTTTGAACAGACGGCCCAAAATAATCTGTTCTGGGGTAATACTCTAAATCCGCTGGACCGTCGCACCACAGCTACAAAAGTTTCAGAAAAAGAATATATTTTTCATGGAGATAAAAGCTTCTGCTCAGGTTCGATCGATTCAGATATGTTGCTGTGTTCAGGCTATAACGATGCCGGAAAATTGCTGATTGGTGTGATTCCTACCCAACGCAAAGGAGTAAGTTTTCTGGGCGACTGGAACAATATGGGCCAACGCCAGACCGACAGTGGTACCAGTCACTTTGAGCAGGTCAAAATTCATGAAAATGAACTGCTGTTAAATCCAGGTCCACTGAGTACGCCGTATTCCAGCCTACGGCCTTTGATTGCTCAACTGATTTTCGTGCATCTATTTTTGGGCGTGGCAGAAGGGGCATTTGAAACTGCCAGACAGGGTGTACAAACTCAAAAAGCCTGGTCCAAATCACTGGTAGAAGATGCGGTGAATGATCCTTTTATCCAGAAGCATTTCGCTGAGTTTTATGTACAACTAGAAGGTGTACGCTTACTGGCAGATAAAGCAGTTCAGGCTTTACAGGCAGCCTGGGAGCTTGGGAATGATTTAAGTGCCGAACAGCGCGGTGAAGTCTCGGTTGCCATTGCCACCGCTAAAATTGCCGCAACCAATACCTCTCTCTATATTACCCAGAATATTTTCCAGGTGATGGGTGCGCGGGCTACCACGGCCAAGCTCAATCTGGACCGTTTCTGGCGCAATGTCCGCACCCAGACCTTGCATGACCCAATAGATTATAAGTATCAGGAAGTGGGGGAATGGGTGCTAACTGGAAAAGTGCCTGATCCAAGCTTTTATTCCTGATCTGAAAATAAAACAGCCTCTTTATCGGAGGCTGTTTTATTCGGGATGAAAAAGTTTGGTTTTAAATTTGCTTAAACGCTTCAATCGCTCTTACACGAGAGGCTTTTAAATCCACAATCGGTTTTGGATAATCCAGTGCAAGATCCGGATTTTTGGCATAAGGTTCATGAATAAATTTAGCATCCAGATGCCCCAGTTCCGGCACCCAGCGGCGAATATAATCCCCATTCGGATCAAACTTCTGTGACTGGCTGACCGGATTAAAAATCCGGAAATAGGGCACGGCATCCATGCCGGTCGAAGCACACCATTGCCAGCCGCCATTGTTCGCTGCCAGATCACCATCAATCAGATGCTGCATGAACCAGCTTTCTCCCAGACGCCAGTCTATCAGCAGGTTTTTACACAGGAACATTGCAGTAATCATGCGTACCCGGTTATGCATCCAGCCAGTGGCTCGCATTTGCCGCATACCGGCATCGACAATCGGAATCCCGGTTTGTCCTTGTTGCCAGGCAGCCAGATCTTCAGGTGCATTACGCCACTGGATGTTATCGGTATTTTCCTTAAAAGGCCGATGTCTGGATACACGGGGAAAATCAAACAGGGTATGCAGATAAAACTCGCGCCAGAGCAGTTCATCCAGCCAGGTCTGCTGACCGATATCATCAATCTGGAAATAACCGTCGTTAAACAGGGGCTGCATACATTGACGGATCGAGAGAATACCGATATTCAGATACGGTGACAGGCGGCTGGTACCATCGACTGCAGGTAGATCTCGCTCGGTTTTATAGTGAGCCATTTTCTCCCCGATAAAATCATTGAGCAGCTCAAAGGCAGTTTGATCTTCTGCAGGCCAGAGCTGGGCAGCATGATCGACCTTATAATCAGCCGCAAATTTTTGCAGATCAAAGCTGGTCAGCTGGTCTGGTAATTCAAGCGGATCTTGAGTCTGAATGGCAGGATAGCAGCCCGGTATATTATGAATCAGTCGCTCATAGCATTTTTTCTTGAATGCGCTATAGACCTGATAGGGCTGATTGGACTGATTGCGGATACTGGTCAGTGGAAACAGGCTGCGATCATGATACAGCTCGACCCGGATCTGCTGCTGTTCCAGCATCTGCTGTACCTGTGCATCACGTTGCAGTTCATTCACGCCCACTTCAATATTGGCATGTAGCGTATCAATCTGCAGTTTTTGGCACAGGCTTCGCATTTCGGCAGGCAGGTCTTGCCATAAGGGAATATTTAAAATGATTAATGGAATATTCAGCTGCGTTAACTGCTGCTTTAAGACGTCGAGGCGGCGCAGATAAAAATCGATTTTAATCCGGGCATCCTGATGCAGCTTCCATTGTTCGGGAGAGAGCACCACTACTGCTATACAGGTACCTTGCTGGGTGGCATGCCAGAGCGCGGCATGATCATGAATGCGGAGGTCTTGACGAAACCAGATCAGTTGCATTGTTAAAATTCTTGGAAAGTCGTTAGTGCAGAATTTTAAGGAATTGATGGTTTTAAACCTAGCCAGACAACAATTTTATCACATAAAAAATCCCCCAAGCCGAGCCTTGAGGGAGGGAGGGAGTCTGCTGAGATTTATTGGAATAATTATACGGGCTCAGCTTCTTCTTGCTGCACAGGCATTGCCTGTTGTGCTTCAAGCTCACGAACCAAAGGCAATACCTTCTGGCCAAAATATTCGACTTCTTCAATAAAATGCAAGAAGCCTGACAGAATCAAATCAACGCCCACTTTTTTCAGTTCAATAATCCGTTCAGCAATCTGCTGCGGTGTCCCGATCAGATTGGTGCGGAACCCGTCATTGTATTGCACCAGATCTTCAAAGGTGGATTGGGCCCAGTTGCCTTCGCCTTCCTGACTTGCTGCGCCAGCTTCACGGGTCGCTTCACTAAAAGATTTCACCGCCTGCACATTGGCCTTGCTAATAATTTCCTGCAATACAGCCTGCGCTTCTTCTTCGCTATCTCGTGCAATCACAAAGGCATTTACACCAATTTTCACCGAGTGATGATTTGCCTTGGCTTTTTCACGAATATCATCGATCTGTTTTTTCAGTTCTTCCGGGGTATTGCCATTGGTGAAGTACCAGTCGGATACACGGGATGCCATATCACGTGCTGCCCGGGAACTGCCGCCCTGAAAGATTTCTATATGAGGCTTCTGCAATGGTTTAGGACTCAAGGTATAGTCTTTAAATTGATAATATTTACCCTCAAAATTAAAATTGTTCTGGGTCCAGACTCCTTTCAGGCTACGGATAAACTCTTCCGAACGGGCATAACGCTCGTCATGTTCCGGCCATTCTTCACCAATCGCATCAAACTCACCGCGGAACCAGCCACTGACCACATTGATCGCGATCCGGCCATTGCTCAGATGGTCAATTGTCGCCAGTTGTTTGGCGGCCAGTGCTGGCTTCCACGGACCCGGTAGAATCGCGGCAATGACTTTCAGGCGTTCAGTTTTGGCCAGAATGCCATGACTGAAGCTCACCGATTCATGCTGGTTTTCTGCGTTATAGCCGGCAGTAAAACGGATCTGGGTCAGAGCATAATCAAAGCCTGCCTGTTCAGCTGTTTGTGCCAGACGCACGTTATAGTCATAGCTCCAGTCGGTGCGCTGCTCGATGTTACTGACCACCAGCCCACCACTGACATTCGGCACCCAATAGGCAAATACGATATTTTTATCATTCGACATGCTGATTACCCTCTGCGTGCATATTTAAGCCACTTGAGCCTTTGGTGCTTTCTTGCTGTGTAAACGCGATTCTGCTGCATCCAGGCTAGGTACCACTGCAGATGGTAATACTTCTTCCTGTTCAATCTGCTTGTTAATGCCCAGATTTTGACTGGCCTGAATGGTTTTTTCTTTAATCACTTCAGCACGCTGTCCTTTGGCAGGTGCCCATTCCAGAATAGGTAATGCCCGCGCCACAGCCAAGGTAATCCGGTCACGTAGCAATTCACTGTGAATGGTATATTCAGGGGTGAAATCGCGGTCGGTGGCATAAACACCAATCGGCAAAGTCTGCGCCTGAAAGAAGCTGAATAAAGGACGCAGTTGATGTTCAAGCACCAAGGCATGACGGTCACTGCCGCCAGAAGCTGCTAACAATACTGGCACATCGACCAGTGCCGTTTGCTCGACAAAGTCAAAGAAATGCTTGAACAGGCCGGTAAATGAAGCGCGGTAAACCGGGGTGCCGACAATCAGCGCATCTGCGGCTTCTACGGCTGCCAGATCATCCTGAATGCGTTGTGGCAGTTGATTGCGGTAAATCGCGCCGCCTAGCAGCGAACCAATTTCGCTAAATTTAATGAAATGTACATTGATCGGTGTGGCTTCTCCCAGTTTATCCAGAATCGCCTGAACCAGGGCTTCGGTTTTTGAAGGATGATTTAAACCGCCAGATACGGCCACAATATTTAAGGGTTTTTGCGCATTAAAATTAGACATATTTAGAACCTGAAAATAGGGTTAATCTCGGAATGTCCTTATTAATCCTGATTCAGCGCAGGACTGTAAAATAACGAAAAGCAGAAAAGTTATCTGATTTTTTGATATACAAAAAAAGCCTGATTTATAAGTAAAAAATATTTAATAAACCTATGATATTTATACTTATATTGAATAAATATAAGCTTTTTCAGTGAGGAATAAGATATATATAAAAAAGTGATGAGAATTAAATAATTATTGAAATACTGCAAAAACGGGCAGTTTAAAAAGAAAAACTGCATATTATTTTAAAAATAATAGTGTCTTGCATATCCTTAAACCGGGTTGTGTGGTTAGAATAGGGCCTACCGTGCCAAGATCTTTCTCACGTTGCCTATGAATATTTTAATCGTTGATGATCATCCACTATTTCGTCATGCCCTGATTCAGGCTGTACGTTATAGTCTGCCACAAGCCCAGATTCATGAAACTGCGGCAGTCAATGAATTTTATGAACGTCTAGAAAATGGCCCTGAGCCTGATCTTGTGCTCTTGGATTTAAACCTGCCGGGCGCATCCGGGTTTTCTGCCTTGGTGCATGTTCGCGCACAGTATCCGTCTTTACCGATTATCGTCGTGTCTGCGCATGAAGAAGTCAGCATCATCCAGCGCGCTATTGCGCATGGTGCGATGGGCTATATTCCTAAATCTGCCCACCCAAGCCATATTGGTGAAGCGATTCGCGAAGTACTGGAAGGTGAAATCTGGTTACCACCCAATCTGTCGGCCAATATGAACTTTGATCCGCGTGCTGCCGATGAAACGGCTTTGGCCGAACGGATCCAGTCTTTGACACCGCAACAGTTCCGGGTGTTGATGATGGTAGCTGAAGGTTTATTGAACAAGCAGATTGCTTATGAACTGGATGTATCCGAAGCCACCATTAAAGCCCATGTCACGGCAATTTTCCGTAAGCTGGGTGTACAGAACCGGACGCAAGCAGTATTGGCCATTAATGCGCTGAATATTGAAGACCGCAAAATGTAGGCTTCTGCTATTCGAATTGAAGAAGACCTCATTGGAGGTCTTTTTTATGGAAAAAATTAAGTGAAAAGATATAAAGATATTAGGCGATATAATCCTGTTTGCGGGTAAAATCATCACAAAACAGTGGGTTTAAGGCACATTGCAGTTCATCAATCTGCTCTTCGGTGACATAACCTTTGGATTTTAGATATTCTGCCACGCGATCATCACGCAGACTCAGGAAGGTCGCGTCATATACTCCCAGATCTACAAACAGTGCCGCGGTTTCCAGACTGTTGAAACGGTCCAGATAAACTTCATTGTCATACATCAGGAAGATGTGATCGTCCGGTGCAGTCGGGTCAACATGTAAACGCTGCGCCAGCTCATGTGGGCAAGTTTTGATAAATAACAGATCGGACAGCTCGTCGAACTGGCTGGTATCCAGGCAATCTTCTTCATTTTTGACCTTGCCCAGCCACGCTTTAAATACCAGTACTGCACCACCACGCAGTAGCATGCTCCAGATCTGATGTCGGGTTGCTGCCGGGAGATCCCTGGCTTCAACTTCAAGAGACTGAATTAATTTATCTTCCTGTTCAGCAATCTTTTCAAATAAACCCAGACCTTGTGGCTTGTAGGCATAAGGTTCAAAGACATCAAAATGTAATTCATCAAAGACTTGCAGTGCCAGCGGGACTGCACTCTGATACAGCGTTTCCAGTGCCTGATACTGGGCATCATTCAGCTTGCTGTATTTAAAAATTTGTGTCCAGTCAATGTTTGGCAATAGGGCATTGGCACCATATTGACGGTGAAACTGCTGAGTCTGATTCAAGTCATGGTTTTGATCTATGTTCATGTGAAGAACTCCGATATACAGAAAAATAGATCAGCTGCCAAAGGAATCAAGGCATGTATATGAGATGGAAACTGATCGTTTCTTTTCCTCTATTTTTAAAGCCAAGTGCAGGGGATAAAACATACGACTAAAGTTATAGGAATAAAAAATCGATCTTTAATTTTTATAAAAAACATCAGCATAAATAATTGTAACTAAGTGTACACATGACCATTAATACATTCGTCAGTTTTTGCCATAGTGAATTGAAAAATGATCATTTTGGTCAATTTATTGAGCGATATTTTCGGAGTTTTTACTGCTTTTAGCACATTGGAATAAATTTTATGCAATTAAAGTAATTCTATGTAGCAGATGAGTATAAAAAATGCCCATTTCAGGAGCTGAAATGGGCATTGATCGCGGTCAAAATCTGCTCAGGTGTCAGAAATTTTCAGTCCGGATAGCCAAGAACGTAACGAGGCCGGTTTTAGCGGCTTTTTCAGCAGAACAATGTTCAGCTCTTTGAGACGCTGTGGCAGTTCCGGATCGGAATCGGCCGTAATCAGGGCGACCGGAATATCGCTACGCCGATGTTCCAGAATAAAATCCAGACCAATTTTGTCTTGGTTAAGATGTTGATCTATCAACCAGACCTGAATATTTTCCTGTTCAATCAGCTGCTGTGCCTGTTCCGGTTCAGTAGCCTTGAAGACCTGATAGCCCCATTTACTTAATAAGGTGGACATGCCTTCGAGGATGGTTTCATCATTGTCCAGACACAGAATCCTAAAAGCTTTGCTCTTTAAAGGAACAGTCTGGATTGGTGCTGCCACAACTTTCGGTGCTTCAACCACAGGTACTTCAATCATAAAGCAGGAGCCTTTACCCAACTCGGAGAAGACATATACCGGATAGTCCAGCATGCTGGTCATACGCTGTACGATCGCCAAGCCTAAACCAAGCCCCTGTTCACCCCAAGGCGAGGTATGGCCGCAACGTTCGAATTCCTGAAACAGCTTGATGCGCTGTTCTTCAGCAATCCCCGGTCCGGTATCCCAGACGCCAATGCGGATATGATCTGGCTTGCTACCCGAACGTAACACGCCGACCACGACTTTACCTTTTGCGGTATAACGCAGGGCATTACTGACAAAGTTCTGGATAATGCGGCGAATCCATTGCGGATCGGTATCAATCCAGAACTGCACATCATGCACACTGAACTGGATGCCACGCTGTGCAGCAATCGATTTGAACTGGAGTTCCAGATCGCGCAGCAGGTCATGCAGCGGATAAGCCTGACGTTTAGGCTGAATGGTGCCGCCTTCCAGTCGGGCAATGTCCAGTAGGGCCGACAGCATGCTTTCGGCACCATGCAAGGCACGATCCAGTTGCTGCAAGGTCTTGCGGTCTTCGTCATTCTGTACACTTTGTTCAAGTGCGGTACTGAACAGTCGCGCAGCATGCATCGGCTGCAACAGGTCATGACTGGCGGCGGCAATGAAGCGGCTTTTTGACATATTGGCCTTATCTGCCTGTTCCCGTGCCAGTTGCTGCTCGGACAGGGCATCGGCGAGCTGCTGGGTACGGTCCTGAACCCGCGCTTCAAGTACGGCTTCATTTTCACGGAAAGCGGTAATATCGGCAAAAGTAGTAACGAAACCGCCCCCTTCAATCGGATTACCGCGCATCTGAATCACCCGGCCATCTTTACGAATCCGTTCAAATTCATGGGCACTACCGACCTGCATCCAGTGAATCCGCTTACGGACATGTTCTTCCACCGAACCCGGACCACATTCACCACGTTCAGCGTTATAACGAATCAAGTCGGCGATCGGACAACCGACATAGACAATATCAGTGGGATAATCAAACAGTTTCAGATACTGATTGTTCCAGGCCACCAGACACATGTTTTCATCGACCACGCTGACCCCTTGGGTCATGTGATCAATCATGGTCATGATCAGGTTCTGGTTAAAGCGTTGCCATTGTGAGGCCTGATCGAGAATATTGGCGACCTGACCCAAGGCCAGACCATTGTTGACCATGGCGGTAGTAAGCAGGGTACGTGCTGAAGCTGCCCCGATGGTTCCGGCCAGATACTGTTCAGTAAAACGCCACCACATACCATTGGCACTGCTGTTTTCATTCAGCTCAACGCTGTTTTGGGTACAGAACTGCTGGAAAGCACGTGTGGTTGGGCCTTCACCAGTAATTCGTTTGGCCAGGGTAATCAGGTCACCGACTTTTAAACGTGCGACATCCTGATGGGAATAGCTGACTTCGGTAGAAGGACTCTGTGAGGGTAAGGGCTTGGTTTCATAATAGAAGAAACTTTCCGCCTGAATCTGCTCGGCCACACTTGGACGGAAAATACGGGAAATCCAGATATACAGCAGGGTGTTTAAACCCAGCGCCCAGACCACCCCATGCGTCAGTGGGTCAAAAGATTCAAAACCGATCAGGGCTTCTGGTCGTAACCAGTTCCAGCCAAAAGGACCATGAGTGAGCAGGCTTTGGCTGAAGCCTTTATAGGCTTCAGGCAGGCTGCGCAAAATGGTTGGAAACAGCAAAGTATAGGCCCACAGGGCAAAACCAGTTAACAGTCCGGCATATACGCCCTGTTTACTGCCACCGCGCCAGTACAGGCCGCCAATCAGGGCAGGAGCGAATTGTGCCACCGCACTAAACGCCAGCAGGCCAAAAACCGAGAGCTGATCAATATCATTGAAGAAGTTGAAGAACAGAAAGCCCATCAACATTACACCCAGAATGCAGACCCGGCGGGTAAATTTCAGTACCAATGGTAAGCGCTTGTCATGCCGTGAAATCAGTTTTAAGCGCCATAATGCCGGCATAATCAGGTCATTGCTGAGCATGATCGACAGGGCTACGGAAGACACCAGTAGCATGCCGGTAGAGGCAGAAAAACCGCCCAAGAAGGCGAGTAAAGTGAGCCAGTCCTGATTATAGCTGAGTGGTAAAGACAGTACGGCTACATCCGGAATGGCCAGATATTGGGGTGCTGCATGCAATGCCCAGCTGGCAATTGGAATAATCGCCAGGGTAGTTAAAATCAAATAAACTGCGAACCAGCGCCGTGCACCGCGGATATGTTTTTCATCGCGCAGTTCCACCACCGCCACATGGAATTGGCGTGGCAGGCAGATAATTGCCAGTGCCGCCAGAAGGGTCTGAATCCAGAAGCTTTGTGGTACGCCAAACAGTTGCACCTCACGAAAAGTGGTGCTGATATCATGACTGATCTGTGCCATATTTCCTGGTGCTTCAAACATGAAGAAACAGGCCACAGCCAGTAAGGCAAAGAGCTTTACAAACGACTCAAATGCTACAGCCAGCATCAGACCGCCATGCTGTTCAGTATTGGCAATCTGACGGGTACCAAACATCATCGCCAGTATTGCCAGAACCCCGGTCAGAAACAGTACGCCATTGGTCGTGCCGGTTACACCTGCGGAAGGCTCCAGAATGACGGCGGCACTCAGGGCAATCGCACGTAACTGTAAGGCCAGATAAGGCACAATCGCCACCACCGCCAGAATGGTCACCAGCGAGGCGAGGGGGCCACTTTTACCATAGCGGGCAGCGACAAAGTCTGCGATTGAAGAAATAGCATGATGCTGCCGAACCCGTCCCAGACGGCGCCAGATGTCATAGCCGACAGCAACAAAGAGCAGCGGACCCAGATAGATCGGCAGGAAAATAATGCCTTCACGTACCGCAGCACCCGTGGCGCCGTAAAAGGTCCAGGAGGAGCAGTACACTCCTAAAGTTAAACTAAACAATAGCATGCGCCCACGGGTACTCAGCCGGCTGGCATGTTTTTCCCCGTAGAAAGCGCAGATAAAGAGTAATGCGATATAGAGGGCGAGTACCCCTATGATGAGCCAACTGTTCATATAGCCTGATGTGTACTGAGCATGCCGCTATGATAACGCATCGTGAACGCTACAGTTTAAATTGATCATTTTTTAACGACCAAAGTCTAAATTACAAGCACCTACGATTATTGTTAACTTGCAACAGTGATAATTCGAATTAAAAAATAGGCAGCCCAAGGTTGGGCTACAGGAGTAGTAATTATGGATGAGGTACAAGTAGATCGTATTCTACAAAATCCAAAATTCAAGGAAATGGTCCGCAAGAAAAGTATGCTCAGCTGGACGTTGACCGGCATTATGCTATTTGTCTATGTGGGTTTCATGTTGCTGGTTGGTTACAACAAAGAATTTCTATTGTCTTCAATTTCAGGTGGTGTGACCACGTGGGGTATTCCACTTGGTCTGGGTATCATTGTCCTGTCGTTTATCTTGTGTGGTGTGTATTCCTACATTGCCAATAACAAACTTGATCAATTGACTGAAGAAGCAATCCGTGAAGTCGAAGCGATTGCGCATGAAAAAGGACACCACTAAGATGAAATGGAATTCTCTTATTGCCCTGGCGACCACGATAGTGGCTTCAGGCGTTGCATTGGCTGGTCCTGATCTGGGTGCAGCAGAACAGCAGGCGACCAACTGGCACGCGATTATCATGTTTGTGATTTTCGTAGGTGCTACGCTGTTTATTACTAAATGGGCAGCGAAACAAACCACCAATACCAAAGACTTCTATACTGCCGGTGGCGGTATTTCCGGTTTTCAGAATGGCCTGGCGATTGCCGGTGACTATATGTCAGCCGCATCTTTCCTGGGTATTTCCGCGATGGTGTTCCTGTCCGGTTTTGATGGCTTGCTTTATTCACTGGGTTTCATGGTGGGCTGGCCGATCGTATTGTTCCTGGTGGCAGAACGTCTGCGTAACCTGGGTAAATACAACCTGTCAGACGTAGTGTCTTTCCGTCTACAGGAAAAACCGGTACGTACCTTGGCTGCTTTAAGCTCGCTGGTTGTGGTCGCGTTCTACCTGATTGCACAGATGGTGGGTGCAGGTCAGCTGATCAAACTGCTGTTCGGTCTTAACTATAATATTGCAGTGGTCATTGTGGGCTTGTTAATGATGGCCTACGTAATGTTCGGCGGCATGTTGGCGACCACTTGGGTACAGATTATCAAGGCGGTGATGTTATTGTCTGGTGCAACCTTTATGGCATTTATGGTCATGAAAGGTGTAGGCTTCAGCTTTACCAACATGTTTGAACAGGCCATTGATGTCTATGCAAAAGTGCATGACTTGAGCCTGGCAGATGCGACCAAGATCATGGGGCCAGGTAGTCTGGCGTCTAACCCGATTGATGCGATCTCTTTGGGTCTGGCATTGATGTTTGGTACGGCAGGTCTTCCACATATCCTGATGCGTTTCTTCACGGTAAAAGATGCGAAAGAAGCACGTAAATCAGTAGTGGTAGCAACAGGCTTTATTGGTTACTTCTACCTGCTGACCTTCATCATTGGTTTCGGTGCGATCCTGTATGTATCGAATAACCCGCAATTCCTTGATGTTGCGAAAATGGCAGTGACTGGCAAGCTGGAGCTGGTCGGTGGTAATAACATGGCGGCGGTTCACCTGTCTGATGCAGTCGGTGGTGACCTGTTCATGGGCTTTATTTCTGCAGTTGCATTTGCCACGATTCTTGCAGTGGTTGCAGGCTTGACTCTGTCAGGTGCCTCGGCTATTTCGCATGACTTGTATGCCAACGTCCTGAAGAAAGGCCAGACTACGCCTGCCTCTGAACTACGTATGTCTAAGATTGCGACTTTAGGTCTTGCGATCTTCGCGATGATTCTCGGGATTCTGTTCGAGAAACAGAACGTAGCCTTCATGGTAGGTCTGGCGTTCTCGGTTGCAGCATGTGCCAACTTCCCGGTACTGGTATTGTCCATGTTCTGGAAAGGTTTGACGACACGTGGTGCCGTGATTGGCGGTGTGGCAGGTCTGGTGACTGCTGTAACCTTGATTGTACTGTCTAAAGCAGTATGGGTAGATACTTTGGGTATTTCCGATACACCAGTGAATCCGTTCAATGGCCCAGCAATCTTCGCGATGCCATTGTCATTCTTCTGCTGCTGGTTGTTCTCTGTGACGGATAGCTCGGCACAGGCTCAGGCAGAACGCAAAGCCTTTGATGCCCAGTTTGTACGTTCACAAACCGGTCTTGGTATCTCCGGCGCATCGGATCACTAAGATTGGCGTTACACAAAAAAAGTCCCGTGAGGGGCTTTTTTTATGGGGGCATGATTATATTTCTTGTTAAAAGAAGTCCCGTATTGGAATGGATGAGCCAGATTTCTATAGTGTGCTATTTCAGTAATTTTCATACAAATCGCATATCTGCAAGCTGTTTTGAACATGCTATGTTAACGCTGCTTATAACAACAATGCGTTCCCTGCATGACAATAGCAACTAGAAGGTCATTATGAAGCAAACTTTACAGCAGTTCTGGAACAGCTTTACACAGCTGCCTTCTGCATGGCTGTTATGTCTGCAATTGCTGATCCTGATCTTGTCCGTTTTAAGTTATGAAAGTGTGTCTTACCGGGCGGGAACCTGGGTGCTTGGTGTGCTGGTATTACTGGTGATTGCTCGGGTCATTCGCCAGACCCCGATGTTTACTATTCTTGGACTCAGCTTTGTCGCCGGCGCGATTTTATTTTCCTCCCTGATTGTACTGGGGCTGCGTTATACCTGGATCCATGTTACCGCCAACCTGTTTGAAGCCGGGGCTTATTTCAGTGCAGCCTATGGCCTGCTGCGTTATATGTTTCATGATCGCTATCTGACCAAAGATGAACTCTTTGCTGCTGGTGCAGTATTTACCTTGCTGGCCTGGGGCTTTGCCTTCCTTTACAGTATTTGCCAGCTTCTGGTGCCCTACAGTTTTTCGGATCCTGACCTGCACGCCTATCAGCCTTGGCTGGACCTGCTTTTTCTCAGTTTCAGTGTACAGTCTGCAACAGGACTGTCCGATATGATGCCGGTCAGTCCGGTCGCCCGGATGCTGGCCATTGTCCAGATGTTTGTCGGGGTGATGTATCTGGCGCTGATTGTGTCACGCTTAATTGCCTTGCAATATATCTCGCGCCTGCCGCATAAAAATAACGTCAAAGACAGAGAGCACCCATCTGAACACTAAACCTTATATTTTTTATTTTATTTGTTACAGGAACTTAACGGCTTTATTTTTTCTAACCTCCTAAAATAACAGCAGATCTTGCTCTCATAGACTGAATCTGTTCCCGTATTTTAACTTTCTTAATAATTATTTGACGCTGTTTGTCGATCCAATTTTAAAAATGGAGGATGTATGCCTTCTGCGAAACCATCCTGGTTTGCCAATATCAATCCAAATGTTTTTATCAGTACTGTAAGTATTATTGCGATATTTCTAGCGCTGGTCATATTTGCGCCCGATGCTTTTTCACTTCTCACCCAGCAACTGAACCAGTGGATTACTACGTCGTTTAGCTGGTTCTATGTCTTGTCTGTGGCGATATTTCTGATCCTGCTCATTTATATTGCCCTGTCAGACATGGGTAAAATCAAGCTGGGACCTGACCATAGTCAGCCTAAATATAAAAATACCTCCTGGTTTGCGATGTTATTCACCGCAGGGATGGGGATTGGCCTGATGTTCTTTGGCGTAGCTGAACCGGTGATGCACTATGTCACGCCGCCGGCCGGAACGCCTGAAACGGTGCTGGCTGCACAGCAATCTATGCGGGTTACTTTTTTCCACTGGGGTCTGCATGCCTGGGCAATTTATACGCTTGTTGGCCTGTCGCTGGCTTATTTCGCTTACCGGCATCAATTACCCTTAAAAATCCGTTCGGCCCTATATCCGCTAATTGGTCAAAAAATCTATGGTCCGCTTGGAGATGGGGTCGATACGTTTGCCACCATTGGTACGGTATTTGGTGTCGCCACAACACTGGGTTTCGGGGTTACTCAGATCAATTCAGGTTTGAATTACCTGTTTGGTATTGAACAGGCACCTAGCACTCAGGTGATCCTGATCATTGTGGTGAGTGCCATGGCAGCGACTTCTGTGTTTTTTGGATTAGATAAAGGAATTAAACGCTTATCTGAACTAAATTTAGTGCTTGCACTACTGTTGCTGATCTTTGTCTTTGTGGCAGGTCCAAGTATTTACCTGTTGCAGACCACTATTCAGAATGCCGGACAGTATGTTTCAAATCTGTTCAGTATGACTTTTAACCTGTATGCCTATCAGCCAAGTGGCTGGATTGGGGGCTGGACCATCATGTACTGGGCCTGGTGGATTTCTTGGTCGCCATTTGTCGGCATGTTTATCGCCCGGGTTTCAGAAGGACGAAGTATTCGTGAGTTTATCGTTGGCGTACTGCTGATTCCCACTGGATTTACCCTGATCTGGATGGGTTTTATGGGCAATGCCGCACTGTACAGCATTATGCATGAAGCCAATACCAGCTTGCTAGAAGCAGTTCAGCGTGATTCTTCAGTTGCCCTGTTTGAGTTTCTCAGTCATCTGCCTTTCAGTTCAGTGACCAGTATCATTGCGACGGTGCTGGTGATGCTATTCTTTGTGACTTCTGCCGATTCAGGAGCATTGGTGACTGATTATCTGACAGCAAAAAGTGAAAATTCACCGACCTGGCAGCGTCTGTTCTGGACCGTACTCATGGCTTTACTGGCGATCATCCTTTTACTGGCAGGCGGCTTAGAGGCACTGCAATCGGCCACGATCATGAGTGCCTTGCCATTTACCTTCATTATGCTGCTGATGTGCTGGGGTTTAATCAAAGCTTTGCATCTGGATGTCACCAAAATGCATGCACTGCAAGCAGCACGGATCACCCCGCGTGCCATCCAGAATCCGCGTAGCTGGCAACAGCGCTTAGGTCTAATCATGCATTATGCGCATAGCCAGGGTGAAGTACGTGATTATATTGAGACCACGGTCAGCAAAGCATTTAGCAGTTTTCAGGCTGAACTGAAACGGCGGCAGATACAGGTAAAAATTGCTCAACTGGAGGACGGTCTTGAGTTGCGGGTCGATCATCAGGATGAAATGAACTTTATCTATCAGGTCATTGCTACGCAGACTGTAGTACCAAGTTTTATGCCGGATGCTGACTCTCCCCAGTCTTATCAGGCAGAAGTCTTTTTAAGAGAAGGCGGGCAGGGCTATGATGTGATGGAATGGACACAAGAAGATCTGCTTCAGGACATCATTGATCAGTATGAACGTCATCTGCATTTTTTAAGTCTGGTGCGCACACCTGAGTAAACAGCTTCATAAAACAATAAAAAGGACGCATATTGCGTCCTTTTTTACTTCAGTATCTAATCAGAAATTAGAAACGGAATTTCGCATTAAGCGCACCTAGGTGTGCATCATTCGCACCGTATTCACCATCAGCATAAACGTAGCTTGCGCCAAGTGATACTGCTGGAGTCACAAAGTAACTTGCATTCACGCCAACTGCAGAGGTCGGCACGGTAGAGCTCTTGTAGCTGCCATCTGTATAAGAAACACCTAGACCCAGTTTAGGCGTTACATAAAGATCTGTTTTCAGTTGATACATCGTATCTTCGCCAGAAACTAAACCAGCTTCAAAACCGATAGCCATGTCAGTACCATCGATTGGACCTACATATTTAGTTCGTGCGGTGACTGCATCTTTCTTTTCACGGATCGCGCGCGATTCCATAGTTGCACTCATCAGACCATTATTTAAAATGTTGAAAGTATCTAAGGATTCTGTAGCAGCAATATTGGTATAACCTACCGCCATCAGGAAGTTTGGTAAAACCATGGCACCCAGCTCTAGTGCATAACGATCGCCAGAATCATCATTTTGAATTAAAGCAGTGAAATCATTTTTAGCGTCAGTTTTAGAGTGGTTATAAGATGCGCTTGCATATACTGGCACAACACTTGTAGGAATATAGGCTTCACCCTTAATGCCATAAGTGTGTTGTTCTGCATCAAACTCTTCATTTATCGTAACTGGATTACCATTCACATTAACTGTGCGGTTAATATCGGCAGTCAGCTGGCCAAAATTGTAGCCAGCAGAAATGCTGCTTGCTTGATTCAGGAAAGCAGCTTCAGCTAATGGCCCTTTAGAAGCGTCGACATCTTTAAAATAATAAGTCCCTTGTACCCCAACGTTATAGTTACCATCGTTAAGTTCGGCATCGTAATAGCCTACAGTACCTTGTACTTCAGCTTGGTAGGCTTGGGCACCTGTCACAGCAAGTAATAATGCTGATGCTAAATAAACCTTTTTCATACGCATTCCAATTAAGTTAATGAAAAAACATTTGAATTTTCATGAATAAAAGTCAAAAGGTCAACCTTTAATCAGTAGTAAATTGCTAACAAAAAAGGACGCATATCGCGTCCTTTTTTATTTTCAGCATCTAATCAGAAATTAGAAACGGAATTTCGCATTTACACCGATCGTCTGTGTATCACGAACTTGAGCAGTTTTTGCAAGATTCGCTTCATAGTTAGCATTTACATAAGATGCGCCAACTGCAACAGCAGGGGTGATGAAGTAGTTAACGTTCGCGCCCCATGCTTTGTCTGGAGAACCCGTAAAGCTAGATTCCATATAAGAAGCACCTACGCTTAACTGCGGGTTAAGGAAAAGAGTTGTACCTAAGTTGTAGGCAGTGTCTTCGCCATAAACCAGACCGCTTTCAAAACCAACTGACATGTTGGTTCCGTCAATCGCGCCTACGTATTTAGTACGGGCAGTGATTGCATCTTGGTCTCCATTGATTGTTTGAGACTCTAAGCCTGCTTTAATAACACCGTTATTAAACATGTTGAACGCGTCATAAGACGTTTGGTCTGCGACGCTGGTATAACCAACAGCAACCAAGAAATTAGGAATCGGTAATACACCTACTTCTAATGCATAACGGTCGCCATTGTCATCCGCTTGACCACCTTTACCATCAGTAATGGTATGGCTATAAGATGCACTTGCATAAGCAGGAACAACTTGAGTCGGGATGTAAGCTTCACCTTTCACACCAAAAGTATGAGAAGTCTGGTCTTTGGCATCAGCGTCTACATCGTATTCGCCATATGTATAAGCAGCAGAAACGTTTGATGCCTGATTAAGGAAAGCAGCTTCAGCTAAAGGACCTTTAGTCGCATCAACATTTTTAAAGTAGTAAGTACCTTGAACAGCACCAGTGAAATCTTTGTCATTTACAGTATTGTCGATGAACTCTGACTGACCTTGAACTTCGAATTGATATGCTTGAGCACCGGTCATGGCTAATAATAAAGCAGTGGCTAAACCGAGTTTTTTCATGATATTTACCGTTTTGTTACAAGATGTGTACAGCTTGGAACATATTGTATTGTAACAATTTATTAAGTCAATCTGGTCTGCGATAGCTATTTTTTTAAGCTAAATAATTGTATTATTTTTGTGTAAATTTCATGTTTTTGATGAATCTCCTCTTTGTAGAAAAAATTCTTTTATAACAAAAGGTAAACTTTAAAATTAAAATCAAGTTCTAAAATTAAGGAGAAATTATGTTGATATTTTTATTTCTTAATTCAATTAAATTTAAAATTTAGATTGGTAAAATCAATTAATGGGAGGTGGAATTTTCCATAAATATGTCAACAAACTTAAACTATTCAGCTCATCAAATCTTTGATTGGGTTGATTATTTTTTAGCCTAAATAGGTCGGATGGCATGGTGGATGCCTATTTTTTAAGCCAAATAAGAATGTTTTATAATCTTGAGCGAAGCAATCGGCTTTACTTTTTTAAGAGAATTTTACATAATATAAAAATCAAGTTAGAGTTCACACTTTCAGGGTGATTTAGCCTGATTCTCCACAATTTTTTGTTTTATCGGCCCAGCTTTCCCCAAGGTTGGGCTTTTTTTTGCCCCGAATTTTTAATTTTAACGATCCTCGATTCCTGAGTTAAAACACTCAAGACAAAAGCAGATATATTAAGAATTGGATGGCACTAAAATGGTGCAATTTGAAAAGTAAAAATAGAATGAAAAAACTTAATAGTTAAAAAAAACCCCAATTTTCATAGAAAACTGGGGTTTTTTCGCCAAAATTTGCGGGTAAACTAAAATATCTGCTGAGGAATAATTTAACTCGCCCTAATGCGGTGCATTATGCACCTCTTTGTTGCATGTGTAAATAGTGCAGAAAGCAAGTTTTTATATTTTTTTAACTATAAATATTTTCTTATTTTGATATGCGTTTATGTGGGGCTGTAGATATAAAACTCTGCTGTATCGTCTGAAAGGAGCAATAGTACAGATTTTAAGAAGTTTAGATTAAAAAAATTATGAAAAACATAAGCTAACTAAGACTAAAGACTTTAAGAAAATCTGTTTTTATTTGTATAATAAACATTCTATTTGGATTTGTTTGTAATATTGGGGCGTAATACAACAGCATGAATACATTACGCTCTGAGTGGATCAGTAAACGTTTATACGGGTCGATGTCGATTATTATTTTGTGCTTACTCTGCATCTGTATTCCCTTGATCGTCAGTAGCAGTCAAAGCTATTTAAAATCCAGACAAACTTATCAACAACTTAATGCCTTGCAACAGGTCGCTGATCTGGCAAATAAAATTTCGCGTGAGCGCGCACCTGCCAATAAAGCCATGTCCAGTTCGGTGCAAGAATTTGCCAAGCATCAGCAAGAGTTAATCCGCTATCGGCAGCAGGTAGACCAGCAATTGTGCCTGACGACTGAAGTATTGGCAAAAGTCGGTTTTAACGATCTGAATCAGCAACTTTCACAGCTTGAAATCAGTCTGAAAAAAGGACGTGCACAGGTTGATGCTTATACCCGGATGCCACGTCAGCAACGTAATGCACAGGAAATGGATCAGGCAATTCTGGCGATGTTCGCTGCCTGGGAAAGTTGCCGCGAACTTTTGCGGGGTGTGGCAATGACTTCAGATAGCTCATCAACTCATCTAAAGAACTATATTAGCCAGATTCTATTTTTATCTGATTTGCGCGATCAGGCGGGGCGGGTTGCCTCGTCTGTCATGGCGCATGTGACATTTGACACCCCGCTCCCGACAGAAAATATTACCCGCTCTTTACAGACCCAGCATCAGGTGCGTTATCTGTGGTCATTAATTGATACCCTTCAACCTGCTCAAGATAAGACCGAGGAATTCATCCGTTTGCATCGGCGGGTAGAAACCGAGTTTATTCAGCAAGGTTTACCGATCGTCAGCGAGCTGATCGATGATAGTCTGGAGCAACGTGATTACCATTTAAGCGGAACCCAGCTGACTGAAGCGATCGTAGACAAATTTGCGACCGTGGTGGATCTGCAAAATTACCTGCTGCAATACAGTAGAGATGCAGCGATCCGGGAAATGAACAGCAATATGCAGCGTTTGACCTGGAGCATATTGTTGTCGTTGATTTCATTGCTGACCGCTATTTCTACCATGGTCTTTGCACGCAAACAGGTTTTTCTGCCGCTGATTCAGGCGCGTCGCCTGCTGTTGAATTTATCTAAAAATTCGGGTCGTCAAAAAATTGATATGCCGCTGCGTGACACGAGCCATTCGGATTCTCTATTTGCAGCCATTCAGAAATTGCAGCAGATGTTGCAGGAACGCGATGCCCTGGAATTTCGTTTAAAGAATATTGCCCACTCCGATTCTTTGACCGGATTATCCAACCGTTTTGCCCTGGAAGAATATATCCGCTTTCTGGAAAATCAGCCGGGTCAATTGAGCCAAACCTGTCTGATGATTATTGATATTGATCATTTTAAACAGGTGAATGATCAATATGGACATATTATTGGTGATCAGGTCATTCAGCTGGTGGCCGAGCGTTTAAAAGCCAATGTCCGTGCTACAGATTTACTGGTGCGTTATGGGGGTGATGAGTTTCTGGTACTGATTGAAAATATCCAGATGCAGCAGGCACTGATTGTGGCTGATAAAATCCGTGCTGAAGTGGCTGAGCGTCATATTGTGACTGCAACAGGAGATGAGATTAAGGTTTCGGTCAGTATTGGCGTAGCGATTGGTGCTGGCTCTTGGATAGCTTTATTGTCAAATGCAGATGATGCTTTGTTTGCGGCAAAGGCCAAAGGACGCAATGCGGTGGCTGAGGTTTAAATACACTGAATAGAATATTTAAAATTAATGTTTTGAAAGCAATCATCCTTAGATTTGGTAATGATAAAAATAGAATAAGTATCGTCCATTTAAATGATTGAAAATTATAAAATTCAGAAAGGTTTAAAATGAGTGAAAATTGTATCTTCTGTCAGATTGTGAAAGGTGAATTACCTTGTCATCTGATCGATGAAAATGAGGATTTTTTGGCTTTCCTCAGTATTTATCCAAATACCCTGGGCGTAACAGTTGTTATTCCAAAACAGCATTATTCTAGTTATGCATTTGAACTGAGCAATCAGGTTCTGGCAAATCTGGTTCTCTACACCAAACAGGTGGCATTAAGGCTGGATCATTATTTTGAAGATGTGGGTCGAACCGGCATGGTATTTGAAGGTTTTGGTGTTGATCATGTGCATGCCAAGTTATTTCCGATGCATCAGACTCAAGGCCTGCATAAGAATTGGCAACCTGTGAATTCGTCAATCGATAAATATTTCGATGCCTATGAAGGATATATTTCATCGCATGATGCGCAAAGAGCAGATGATCAAGAACTGGCGCAATTGGCTAAAGCAATTCGTTCAATAGTCTAGTGAAAGATAAAAAACGGTGAACGAATCACCGTTTTAGCATACTTATTACCTGAATAAAAAATCTCCCTAGCCCTAAGTCCTATATGACGTCAGATAAAGAAGAAAAATCCCTCCTTTTTCAAAGGAGGGTTGGGGAGGATTTAAAAAATAAATCACTTCAACAACGGCTTCAAGAATTTACCTGTATGTGAAGCTTTGACTTTCACTACTTCTTCAGGCGTTCCTTCCGCGACAATCATACCGCCACCCGAACCGCCTTCAGGTCCCAAATCCACCACCCAGTCGGCGGTTTTAATTACGTCCAGATTATGCTCAATCACCACGATGGTATTACCCTTGTCACGGAGCTGATGCAGGATATCCAGCAGTTTGGCAATATCATGAAAATGCAGACCTGTGGTCGGTTCATCCAAAATATACAGGGTTTTACCAGTATCACGTTTGGCCAGCTCGCGTGCCAGTTTGACCCGCTGTGCTTCACCACCGGAAAGGGTGGTAGCAGACTGACCCAGACGGATATAACCTAAGCCCACCTGATTCAGCGTTTCCAGACGACGGTGAATCACTGGAATGGCATCGAAGAAATGCATGGCATCTTCAACGGTCATTTCCAGTACATCGGAAATGTTCTTGCCCTTATAGTTCACTTCCAGCGTTTCACGGTTATAACGTTTGCCATGACAGGCATCGCAAGGCACATACATATCCGGCAGGAAGTGCATCGCCACCTTGATCATGCCGTCACCTTCACAGGCTTCACAGCGACCACCTTTCACGTTAAACGAGAAACGACCGGCAGCATAACCGCGTGCCTTGGCTTCTTGCGTCTGTGAAAACAGTTCACGAATCGGGGTAAATAGACCGGTATAGGTTGCCGGATTGGAACGCGGGGTACGTCCAATCGGACTCTGGTCAATATCCACCACTTTGTCGAGGAACTGCAAACCATCAATCGATTCAAACTTTTCCGAAGTTAAAGTAGTGGCACCATTGAGCTGGGTTGCCGCCAAAGGTAACAAGGTGCGGTTGATCAGGGTAGATTTACCCGAACCGGACACCCCGGTAACACAGGTCATAATACCTAAAGGAATGGTCAGATCGACTTTTTTCAGGTTATGTCCGGATGCCCCCATCAGCTTGATCTGTTCCTCAGGCTTAGGCGGTTGAATCCGTTTTTTCGGCACTTCGATTTTTAATTTGCCGGATAAATATTTTCCGGTCAGCGAGTCAGGATTCGCCAGAATTTCATCATAAGTCCCTTCGGCAATCACATGTCCGCCATGTACGCCGGCACCTGGACCAATATCAATAATATGGTCAGCGGCACGAATCGCATCTTCATCATGCTCGACCACCAAGACGGTATTGCCCAGATCACGCAGACGGATCAGGGTTTGTAACAGACGGTCGTTATCACGCTGATGCAAACCAATCGACGGTTCATCCAGCACATACATGACGCCCATCAAACCGGCACCGATCTGTGAGGCCAGACGAATCCGCTGCGCTTCACCACCAGATAAAGTTTCCGCAGAACGCGACAGGCTGAGATAGTTCAGGCCCACCGAAACCAGAAAGTGCAGACGTTCACGGATTTCCTTGAAAATCTTGTCGGCAATTTCACCCCGTGCACCTTCCAGATGAATGCCTTGATAATAGCTTTCAGCATCGCCAATCGACATGCGGGTAATGTCGGCAATGGTCTTGTCCAGAATTTTCACATTGCGTGAAATTTCATTCAGGCGTGAACCATCACAGGCATCGCAGGCGGCATTGGACAGATACTGTGCCAGATCATCACGCACATAATTACTTTCGGTTTCACGATAACGGCGTTCCAGATGCGGCAAAATTCCTTCAAAGGGAATGACCCGATTATGGCGACGGCCACGTTCATCGATATAACTCAAATCAATTTTTTCTTTGCCGGTGCCGTACAGAAATTTTTTCTTGGTATCGGCATCCAGTTCATTCCACGGCGTTTCTAGAGAAAAACCGAAATGCTCGGCGACTTTCTGGATCATGCTGTAATAATATGGACGCTGACGGTCCCAACCACGAATGGCTCCCTGACTGACGCTAATCTCAGGGTTGGGAATCAGTTTGTCGGCACTGAAATGGCTGCGGGTCCCCAGACCGTCACAGACCGGACAGGCACCAAAGGGATTGTTGAATGAAAACAGGCGTGGTTCCAGTTCAGCCACAGCACGGTCACATTGCGGGCAGGAATGCTTGGCTGAAAACACGCGATCGTTATGTTCGCCTTTCATCCAGGATAAAATCGCGATATCGCCACCGAGACGTAGCGCGGTTTCAAAACTTTCGGCAATACGGTTACCCAGATCATCACGTACTTTAAAGCGGTCGACCACCACTTCAATGGTATGTTTTTTCTTTTTATCCAGCTCAGGTGGTGGATCAATTTCCATGATCTCGCCATCCACACGGGCGCGGACAAAACCCTGACTTTGTAGCTGTTCAAACAGCGCTGTATATTCGCCCTTACGTTCGCGCACGACCGGTGCTAACAATAACAGAGTAGTGCCTTCTTCCAGTGCTTTGACTGCATCGACCATTTCAGTGACTGTTTGTGCCACCATTGGCAGGTCATGTTCCGGACAATAAGGCGTTCCGACCCGTGCATAGAGTAGACGTAAATAGTCATAAATTTCGGTAATAGTGCCTACAGTCGAACGCGGGTTATGGCTAGTAGACTTCTGTTCAATAGCAATAGCTGGGCTTAAGCCTTCGATCGAATCGACTTCCGGTTTTTCCATCTGGGAGAGGAACTGGCGGGCATAGGCTGAAAGCGATTCGACATAACGGCGCTGACCTTCGGCATATAAGGTATCGAAGGCCAATGAGGACTTACCTGAACCAGACAGTCCCGTAATCACCACAAACTTGTCGCGTGGTATATCAAGGTTCACATTTTTCAGGTTATGGGTACGTGCGCCTCGAATACGGATGTGGCTTTGGCTCATGCAAGAATCCTAGAATATTCATCAAAAACTCTTATATGATACCGGATGAAAAATGTTCAAGTGCAAATAAAAGTATTTTAAACGTCAAGTTATGTCGGTGATTGGTCAAAAGATCAGTATAAAAGCAACTATTTAGAAACGGATGATGTATTTTTCCATTGAAATTCTGGCCAACCTTTTTATCAAGACGTTTAAATATGGATTCGACGTCTGCAAAAGGTTGAGTGCATGGAAGTGCAGAGTATCAATCAAGATGAATATTAAAACTATTTTGCATTATTTAAAATTTTTTAGAAAAAAAGCCCTGTATTGAACAGGGCTAAATTCAGCTTAAATTAATCCAGACCAGGCCACTGGCGTTGTTCATAAGCACTGTCCCAGAATAGCCATTCCAGGCGCGCTGCATGGGTATAAGCTGTATGCATTTTTTCTAGGGTATCGGCATCGACACGCGCTGCCACCCGATCCACGGTTGCAATCACATTACGCACGGCGGTATGGAAATCTTCCCCGGCATAGGTATCAATCCAGGCCTGATAAGGATTATTTGCTGCAGCATTGTCGACAATATCCTTGCCGACTTCTGCATAAATCCAGAAACACGGCAGCAACGAAGCCAATACCACCGGATAACTTTCGGCCCAAGCCGTCGCCTGCAAATAAGAAGTATAATGATGGCATGCCAGCGTCAACGGTGTCTGCTCAAATTGCGCCTTGCTAATACCAAAATCCTGCATAAAGCCATCATGCAGGCTGCGTTCTACCACAATTGCAATTTTAGCTGCTTCACTAAACTGGATAACGTCATCTGCCTCAAAAGCTTTGGCTGCACAGACTGCCAGCGCACGACCATAGGCCAGCAGATAATGCGCATCCTGAATCACATAATGGCTAAAGGCGTCACGGCTTAAGGTGCCCTGTGCCAGCTGCTGGTTAAAAGGCAACGCCAATGTCTTCTGATAAAGTTCGAGATTACGTTGCCATACATCTTGAGAGAAACTCATACTAAAATCCTGAGCAGTTGAGGTCTAAGCATGCAGCACTATAGCAAAGAACGCCCTGTTTAAAAGATCAACAACCTGGAAAAGCAGAAAATACTCAAATATGGCTCAGGAAGTGCTTTGGTTTAGATGACAAAAGTTTCATAATTGAGACAACTTCTGGTTTTAGTATTTCCCTGTAATTAAAGAAATACATTCAATGAAATTTATCTAAGGTCGATATGTATGTTGAAACATTTTGGTTTCTCAATTGCATTTTCGATTGTGTGTCTTGGTTTGTCTGCTTATTGGGGTTATACCCACGGTCCGGAAGCGGGCCTGCAAACCATGTTCACAGCACTGACCATCACCGCTATTCTGGCGATTATGGAAGTGTCGTTATCTTTTGATAACGCGGTTGTCAATGCATCTGTCCTTCGCGGCTGGGATCATTTCTGGAAAATGCTCTTCCTGACGGTCGGAATTTTAATTGCCGTTTTCGGGATGCGTCTAATCTTCCCGGTGGCCATCGTCGCGGTAACCGCAGACATGGGCTTTATGGAAGTAGTCCAGCTGGCCCTGAATGATCCAAAAGAATATTCGGCGCGTTTAATGGCACATCATCCTGAGATTGCAGCCTTTGGTGGTGCCTTCCTGTTGATGGTGTTCCTGAACTTCTTCCTGGACGAAGAAAAAGACACGCACTGGTTCAGAAGTGTAGAACGCCGTCTATCCAATATAGCCAGTGTTCCTGCAATGTCGGTCTTTATCGCCCTGGTGGCGCTGCTGATTATGGCGGCCAATGTGGTAGAGGCCAAGCGTCTGGTCGTGACGATGGCGGGGATCTGGGGTATTGTGATCTACATCGGGGTACAGGTCCTGAGCCATCTATTGGGTGGTGAGCCGGAAGTCGATGAAAATGGCAATGCAGTTCGTCATGACGAAAATGGCGTGCCTACTGGCGTGGTAAAAGCCGGTATCGGTGGCTTTCTCTACCTCGAAGTTCTGGATGCTTCCTTCAGTTTTGATGGCGTGATTGGCGCCTTTGCGATTACCTCGGATGTGGTGATTATCATGCTGGGTCTGGCGATTGGTGCGATCTTCGTGCGTTCCATGACCATTTATCTGGTCGAAAAAGGTACACTGGATGCTTATATCTATCTGGAACATGGCGCACATTATGCGATTGGTGCCTTGGCCTTTATCATGATCGCCAGCGGGACTGGCGTGCATGTGCCAGAAGTCGTGACCGGTCTGATCGGTGTGGCCTTTATTGTCTGGGCTGTGATTGCCTCGATCCAGTATAAAAAACGTCAGGCAGCTTTAGACAAATAAAATGTTGCTCTTGACTGAAAAGCGTGGCTCCGGCCGCGCTTTTTTATTTTTAGATCGGCATCATCTTTATTTCAACTAAAATTCTTGTCTTATTAATGAGCTGAATGTCCTATAATCTGGGCTCCAGATTAATTAACCCAATCGCCATAATTTATGATGAATGCTTTAGAACGTCGTTCAACCTTTGCCCTGAGCAGTATTTTTGCACTGCGCATGCTGGGGTTGTTTATGATTATCCCGGTATTTTCGGTGGCAGGGCAGGCATATCAATATGCGACACCTGCACTGATCGGTTTGGCGGTCGGGGTCTATGGTCTGACCCAGGCACTGTTACAGATTCCATTCAGCCTGATTGCGGACCGTTATAGCCGTAAGCCGCTGGTGGTTTTAGGGCTGCTTTTATTTGCATTAGGTGGGGCAATTGCCGCCATGTCGGACACCATTTATGGTGTCATTATCGGCCGTGCGATTGCTGGAGGCGGGGCAGTATCTGCTGTGGTGATGGCATTGCTGGCAGATGTGACCCGTGAAGAAAACCGTATGAAAGCCATGGCAATCATGGGGATGAGTATCGGTCTGTCTTTTGTGGTGGCCTTTAGTCTGGGGCCTTGGCTCACAGGTCTGGTCGGCATCTCGGGATTATTCTGGGTGACCACGGTGATGGGCCTGGCGGCGATTGCCATGCTGTTGATGGTGCCGAAAGTCACGCGCCATCATCAAAACTTTCAGCAGGGCTATCTGGCACAGCTGAAACAGGTACTCAAAATCGGTGATCTGAACCGGCTGCATGTATCGGTCTTTACCCTGCATTTATTGCTTACCGCCATGTTTATCTATGTGCCTTCGCAGCTGATCGAATTTGCAGATTTGCCACTAGCCAGTCATGGCTGGGTGTATTTACCGCTATTGGTGCTCAGTCTGTTTTTTGCTTTTCCAAGTATTATCCTGGCAGAAAAATACCATAAAATGCGCGCGATTTTTCTGGTCGCCATTACTGGCATTATTCTGGGTTTAATGGTGATGGCATTTGGTTTTGAATCCAAATATGTCTTGCTGACCGGTCTGTGCCTGTTCTTCATCGCCTTTAATGTGATGGAAGCCCTGTTACCATCCTGGTTATCGAAAGCGGCACCGATCCAGTCCAAAGCGACGGCAATGGGCGTGAATGCCAGCAGCCAGTTTTTAGGGGCGTTCTTTGGCGGTATGATTGGCGGACAATTGCTGCTGCTCAATAATACCTCAATGGGCTGGAGTATCCTGACAGGGATCGCGATAATCTGGCTGCTGATGAGTTTTGGTCTGGCTCAGCCGCGTTATCTGTCCTCATTGGTACTGCGATTGCCGGAAAGCAGACAAACTGACGAATGGACTTCTCAGCTTTTGGCGATTCGTGGTATTGAAGAGGTCGTGGTGATGTCTGAACAGCAAGTTGCCTATGTAAAAGTCGATAAACAGCAAATAGATGATGCTTCGCGACAACAATTAACGCACTTGTTAGGTAAAGAGGTAGCCATTTAATCATAACTCTTATAAAGTAAAATACAGAAATATATAGGAAGTAGACGGCAGATGCGTGGTGTAAATAAAGTTATTTTAGTGGGTACTTTGGGTAAAGATCCGGAAACCAAAACTTTTGCAAATGGTGGTTCTCTCACTCAATTTTCGATTGCAACCAGCGATTCGTGGACAGATAAAAGTACGGGTGAGCGCAAAGAACAAACGGAATGGCACCGTATCGTGCTGCATAACCGTTTAGGTGAAATTGCACAGCAATATCTTCGCAAAGGCTCAAAAGTGTATATTGAAGGTTCATTACGTACCCGTCAGTGGACTGACCAGAATGGTCAGGAACGCTATACGACGGAAATCCGTGGTGAACAAATGCAGATGCTAGACTCTAGCCGCCCTCAAAACGATCAGGGTGAGAGCAGCTTTAATCAGCCACGTTTTAATAATAATCAGGCGAACAACAACCAGGGTGGTTATGGTAATAACCCGCAATCTGGTTATGGTTCAACGCCACAGCAAGGTGGCTTTAACAACAATAATCAAGGCGGTGGCTATGGCAACAATAATCCGAGTGGTTTTGCGCCGAAATCTGCACCTGCTCCAACAGCAGCGCCTGCAGCAGATCTAGATGATGACCTACCGTTCTAGATCAGAAGGTAAATCATCATTAAAACCCACCTGAATATGGTGGGTTTTTTATGTCTTGAATATTTGTATTAAGTTTGAATAAAGCACTGATTTATTAAAATATTAAGAAGTCTTAAAGCATGACGTTGCTTTTGATCAGAACAACTCTGCATCGAGAAAATAAATGAGATAAGCAATACCGATAGAAATTTATGATCTAAAAAAGCGATCATTTTTATAAAAACTTACGGTTTTACCTATTTGAAGATTTTTCGTATTCTAGCTTCACAACATAAGCAATCCCAGAAATAAGCGAGAGGAAATATCTCATGAGTTTAATCAATACTGAAATCAAACCGTTCAATGCAACTGCTTATCACAATGGTCAGTTCATCGAAGTTTCTGAGCAGGACCTGAAAGGTAAATGGTCAGTGGTGTTTTTCTATCCTGCAGATTTTACCTTTGTTTGTCCAACAGAACTTGCAGATTTAGCTGATCAATATGCCGAATTCCAGAAAATGGGCGTAGAAATTTATTCTGTTTCTACCGACACCCATTTTACTCATAAGGCTTGGCACGATACCTCAGAGGAAATCCAAAAGATCCAATATCCAATGATCGGGGATCCGACCTGGACATTGTCTAAAAACTTTGAAGTATTGATTGAGGCTGAAGGTCTGGCAGATCGTGGTACTTTCGTGATTGATCCAGAAGGTAAAATCCAGATTGTTGAAATCAATGCGGGTGGTATCGGCCGTGATGCACAAGAACTTCTGCGTAAAGTGAAAGCAGCACAATATGTCTATGCACACCCAGGTGAAGTTTGTCCGGCAAAATGGAAAGAAGGTGAAGCAACACTTGCACCATCCATCGACCTGGTGGGTAAAATCTAATTCATACCTGCTTTTTTGCAGCAAAAGATCCAGCACAAGTTGCTGGATTTTTTAATTCTTAATTCAGCTATTTGCGCCTCATTTGAAGATAAATCAAGAAAGGTAGAGTTTTATTATCCGCCTTTCAAGTTACTTATTCCGGTTAATCAGGTGAGTCCAGTACCACGCTACGTGATTTATAAAGTATGAAAACAAAGAAGCCCCTGCTTTCGCAGAGGCTTTTATTTAAAAGGCGCTGTAGTTTCTTGTCGTTTTAAATAATTTTCGCATAAACCCATCCGAGTCTAAGCAGATAAGTTTAAGCTTTTATTATGCTGCGAATCATAGGTATTCTAAAAGTATTTGTCAACCAAAGGTTATAAAAATGGTTAACTAAATTATTTGTTTTTAAAGTGTATTTTTAGTCAATTAGGCAAAAATATGAGTAAAATCCTAGATTTGATGTAACTGGACTGATACTAAGAAATAGATAAAAAAACAGCAGCACGTCAATCCAAAAGCTTTTACGAAAAACATATATTCTGGAAGATTTTAATAACCTGTTTGACTGGCGCATGGTACATAATTTCTGTAGTTTTTCAATGACGGATGATCAGTTTGGATATTGCAGTAATAGGTAGTGGCATGGCCGGACTGGCTACAGCCAGAATGCTCCAAGATGCAGGGCATCACATCACGATTTTCGAAGCACTTCCTGGTCGCGGCATGGACAGTCATAGCCTTGAATTTGAAGGGGGGCTGATTGATGCACCTTTACGTGTGATGAACCCCTATCTGTGGAAAAACACCCTGAGCCTGGCCACACATCTAGGCATTAAAACTTATCCGGTGCGGACTTATATGGCCTGCAGCTGGTTATTTGAAGATAAAACTGAAACTTGGCTGACCACATCGCGCAGCCGTATTGGCAATATCCCGATTATCAACAACCGTAAAGGCTTGCAGCAGTATGGCTGGCGTTTGGTCAAAGGCCTGTTGCAGTTAAAAGTTGCATTGACTAAATTCTTTAAATCAAAAAATCAGGACATCAGCCTGGCAGAATTTATCAACCGCAACGAGATTGAAGAAGTATTCTGGCATGGTGCGGTGATGCCGGTGCTATATACCATCTGTACTTGTAATCCGAAAACTATTGGTGAATGGCCAGCTAAACCCTTGTTGATTTTCCTGCGTCAATTAACCGATGGTGATGCGTTACTGCGTCTGCAAGGCGGTACACCGGCGCTGGTCGACAAGCTGATTGAAGGCATTCAGATTGAAGACGGTTCAGCGATCACATTGGTACAAGAGCAAGGCGATCAGGTCAGAGTGGAAAATGCAGCCGGTTATTCAAAACTGTTTGACCGGGTGATTGTCGCGACCCCGACCACCAAAATTGAGGAGTTCCTGGATGCAGAACAGTTTGCCAGTGAAATTGAGTTATTGAAGAAATTCAAATTCGAACAGGGCGAACTGGTGATTCATACCGATGCCAGCGTGATGCCGCCAAAACGTAAAGACTGGGCCGTACTCAGTTATATGATGGACCGTAAATTTACCCGTCAGCAATTTACCGTGTGGCTCAACTCGATTGAGCCTTCTCTGGTTGGCAAATCGGCCGTATTTCAGACCTGGCGTCCAGTGACTGACATTGATCCGAAGAAAGTGATCAAATCGGTAATGCTGACGCGTGCAGTTGTTGATGCTAATACGGTGGCACTGAATAAAGAATTGCAGCAACGTCATCTAGAAGCCAATCGTAAGGTCTTCTTCTGTGGCTCATGGTCATGTGATGGTTTACCGATTCTGGAGTCGGCGGTGACCTCAGCGATGAAAATTGCGGAAATTTTTGGTGCACCTTTACCTTTTCAGGGTTTAAAACCTGTGGTCGAGGTTGCACCGCAACTGGGTTATTAATCCATGCAATGGCTTCAGGCATTGCGTCAGCGTCTTCCCCAGCACAAGTATACGATTGATGCTGCTGCGTTGGGCGATCACGCCCAATTGCCCTGGAGCAATTTAGGGTATTGGCAAACAGGTCAGCAGGATTATGCGGCTGCCTGTCGAATGCTCGCCGATCACCTTGCACAATCTGTGAATTTAAATTCAAAAGATAAACTGCTGGATTTAGGCTGCGGTCAGGGCGCAAGTTTGCTGTACTGGCAACAACATTATCAGGTGCAATATCTGGCCGGGGTTGAGCTGCAAGCTGCCTGTGTAGCCAATATTCAGCAATATTTACCAGAACTGAATGCCATTTATCAGGCGTCATTTTTGCGTTTAAAAGAATTGCCATTTTCCCAGCGTTTTGATGTGGTGTTATGCCTGGATGCAGCCTATCACAGTCCTGTGCCTGTATTCTTAGAGCAGGTCCGCAGTGTTTTAAATTCAAATGCGCGGATTGGTTTCCATCATCTGGTTTTGTCCGAGCGCTGGGAAACTTTAAATGCATTACAACGACGTAAGTATCAGTTCTTATTGAAATCTGCCGATGTGAATTTAAAAGATTTAATGACAGTAGGTGCGTTATATGCCTGTCTGGATCGTTTTAAATTTAAAAATATTGAGATTCAGGATCTGTCCGAACCGGTATTTTCCGGCTTTGCTGATTATGTGCAACAGACTTTGAATTCAAAGTCATCAGATGCTCAGGCTCAAGGCTCGAAACTGGATCAATTTAAGATTCAGATGACAGCAAAACTGTGCCAGAAATTATATCAGGAAGGGATCGTTAGATATGTGCAAGTGACGGCACAATCGAAGAATGAATAAAGCGCTGCAGACCCCCACTTACTTATAAAAACCCCAGGTCCAGAAACATCAAAGCCTCACTAAAAAGCGAGGCTAAGATATGGTGCCGGCACACGGATTCGAACTGTGGACCTACTGATTACAAGTCAGTTGCTCTACCAACTGAGCTATGCCGGCATGGTGGAGTGCATTTTACAGATTTTTGATAGTCACGCAAGCCAAAAAATAACCGTTTAATCAGTTTCGGCAGAATTTGCTTATTTCAATCTGATGATTGAAAAGTTCTGTGTTTGGCTATTCGTAAGGAAATTGCCCATACATCAAAATATGGGCGAGGGTGAAATTATAGGATTTGCTATGGATATGAGTTCGTTAAAAGGGTTATCTGTTTTTCAGGATACGATCTAATTCTTGTGCACATTCCTCTAAAGTAAAGGCCATATCAAACTGCATTTGAGGTTTGAGTTCTTGAGCGAGGCTTCTCCACTGTTCGATGAGTCTTAAGGCTTTTTGAATTTTATGTTTATTGATGTCCTTGGCAAGGGTTGGGGTATAACCGCCACGTTTTGCATTTTTAATCTGTTTTGCATAGTTTGCGCTGTTATTCATGTTCACTCTCCGAATAGCAGTGTTTCCACTTTTTTCTAACTCAAATAAGGAAGACTCAAGCAATAACGTTTTCTATCTTTAGGTTTTTATTCTCCTTTTATCCTGTTTTGATTCCACCATAACATAGCGATGATGACAATTAAATTAAGCTATTTTTATGCCAGTTTTTGTCTCCATCATATAAATAAACTAAAAGAAGAACATAAAGTTAAGAAATTAATAAAAATGGATATATCATGGTTTTATCCAGAGAATTTATTTCAATATATCCCAACCTATATCCTTACATCTTTAAATCTATCAAAAGAAAAGGCAAGCAATACTCATCTCAAAAATAACCAGTAAAATGAATTATCCTTTTTCAATTCATCTGTCCAAGATGCTCACTTTTAAGGTTTTAGACTATAAAAAAAGCCCAATATAAAATTGGGCTAGGGCTTAAGGCTCGACTTCTAGCGGATCACCATCTTCAGGACGAAGATGACGTGTGCCATCATCCGCAGGATCTACACTTGATCCATCTTTGGTGATCGGGTTGTACATTTCATCCTCTTTTTTATCGTCAGTGAACTCTTCATCTTCGAAATCCAGAGGCTCGTTATCATCATCAAAATTTAGGGGTTTTTCATCATCTTTCATAGCGATCCATCATTTTTTACCAAGATAGGATCATGCTCGAATATTCCTCAGTGTCATTCAACAGCCATCCGGCATCATTTATGTAACTTGTATAGTTATTCTTTTATTTTTAACGCATCACCTCATAATTTAGGCAACAAAAAAGGCTTAAACCCTTAAGATTTAAGCCTTCTAAGACATCATGTGGCTACATGATAATGAATTTTGGCGGTGAGAGTGAGGAAGCTAGGTTTTGTAATTAAGTATTTGAATATTATAAATATTATTGACTATTTTCCCACAAAAATACCCTCAAACAAAATAATAATTGAGTTTTTTGATCAATTAGGTTGGGGAAATTATAATTAGATACATGATTACTCTTTAGTCCCAAAAGCTTAATTGATCAACGCTGATCATATTACACTACATTTCTGCCATTTCATCAGATATAATTTTTTCTATTGTTTCATAGGTTTGATGAGCTATTTGTTCAGCATGAGGCGTAGCTAAATCTGCTCCAACTTTATTAGGAATATAAAAATTATTATTCATTCTTTCTATAATAGCTTCATTCTCAAAGAATTCATCTGCTGGAAGTCCAGCATCTGCTCCTGAATCATTAATATATTTTCCAGCCAAGTCTAAATACAAACATTTTTTTGATTTTTGAAATGTAATATAGCAATTCGAGATAAGATCTTTAATTCCTATAATTCCACTTTCTTTAAAAGTATCATACACTTGTTTGGACGATGTCTTAATTTCTGCAGGATTAGGTTGTAAGTAATATAATAGTCCAGTTTCGTATGTGGACATCGCTCTTTCATCAGTAACTGTATTGGCTTCATCACTTTCTGCATAAACTTCTTCACTATCATTCATTAACTCTGAATCAGCTAGGCTGTAATCTTCTTCAATTCCTGTCGCCTCTACCGCAGCGGCATCTGCTGCTGCTTCAGCTTCTTCAGCAGCCTCTCTTGCCTCTTCAGCAGCTAGAATTGCTTCTACATCGGATTTATCCGATAAACTCTGCATATATGAGTTTGCTACAATTACAATTATGAAAATCAAAGCTAATGCAATACAAGTACTACCTATTTGTATGAAAACTTTTTTCTTTGAAATTATCCAATTTTTAAATTTTATAAAAGGGAAGAAAATAGAAAAGCTATGTGGGACATCAATGGAGATATTCATTTTGAAACTTTCAGAATCAGCTTCTTGGCTGTTGTCTTTTGAGCCGTTAGTGGAGTTGGTTTTATTTTGCTGTTCAAAAGCTGCTCTTTGAGCTCGCATAAACTCTTCTTGTTCCTTCTTCTTAATATATTCTTCTTGTTGCTGCTTACGTCGGGCTTGTTCTGTAAGAAATTGATCATAATTTTTACGTTTAATTGGATCGATTAAAGTTTCATATGCTTCTCTAATTTTAATCATTATTTCATTTGCATCATTACCTTTATATCGATCTGGATGATATTTTTGAGCCAACCCTTTATATGCAAGCTTAATAATTTCTTCTGGTGCATCTTGAGAAATATGCAATATTTCATATAAATTCATAAATTATTTCTTTCATAAATTAATTTTAATTAAGGCATTAGACCCCCTCTAATGCCTTAAAACTTAATATTCAAATATCCAGCTTCGGTAAAGCCTTCACTATCTCCCTCGTTTCAAAACTGATCATAATCACACGCAAGAACAGTTCAAGCGGGTATAAATTTGAATGACTATGACATTTTTGTCGTCCATTCCCTAGAGAATGAAGGCTGATACCCGCAAATATACCCGCAAAAGTGCGGGTATTCTACTGTTATGCTATGGAGTGTATTAGATAATAAAAAAGGCCTAAACCCTTTAGATTTAAACCTTTTGAGACATCATGCGGCGACATGATAATGATATTTGGCGGTGAGAGAGGGATTCGAACCCTCGATACGCTATAAACGTATACACACTTTCCAGGCGTGCTCCTTCAGCCACTCGGACACCTCACCATGGCCGTGGATGATATAGAAAAAAAGCCAGTCTGCCAAGCTTGAAACAATTGATTTGCGGAAAAACTTTGAACGCAGTGCTATGATTCGCAAAAATGCTTGTTAAAAACGAAGACAATTTATGCAAAGCACTGCACAAAAGGCAGCTCTTCCGGTCATTACGCTGGCTGCGCTTGGAGTAGTTTTTGGAGATATTGGGACCAGTCCGCTGTATGCACTGCGCCAATGCTTCCTCACTGCACATCTCGCCATTAGCGAAGCTTCAGTACTCGGCATCCTGTCCCTGATTTTCTGGTGCATGATGCTGACCATCAGTTTTAAATACGTCACCATCATCATGCGTGCTGACAACAATGGTGAAGGCGGGATCATGTCACTGCTGGCATTGAACCTGCGTACCACACGCATTTCCGATCAAAAGAAAATTTTCCTGATCGCCTTGGGCTTTATCGGGGCATCACTATTTTTTGGTGACGGAATTATTACTCCGGCAATCTCTGTGCTCTCAGCCATCGAAGGCCTGAGTATTGCGACACCCATTTTCAATCAATGGCTGGTGCCGTTATCGATCGGAATTCTGGCTGGACTGTTTATAATTCAGCGACATGGTACGGCGACGATGGGCAAGTTCTTCGGGCCTTTAACCCTGCTCTGGTTTCTGTCCATTGGTGGCTTTGGTTTATGGAGCATTATCCAGACCCCATTTGTACTCTGGATGGTAAACCCTTACTGGGCCTATCACTTTGTGGTTGATCAGCCTTATGTGGCTTTTCTGACCATGGGGGCGGTGATCCTGACCATGACCGGCGGTGAAGCAATTTATGCCGATATGGGGCATTTTGGCCGTCTGCCGATTCGTCTGGCCTGGTTCATTATTGTCTTGCCGTGTCTATTGCTGAATTATGCCGGGCAAGGAGCATTGTTGCTGCGTAATCCTGAAGCACTAGAGAACCCTTTTTATATGCTGTTACCTGAGTGGGCCTTGTTCCCGATGATTGGACTGGCAACGGCAGCAGCGGTAATTGCTTCACAGGCGGTTATTACCGGGGTGTTTTCTATGGTCAATCAGGCCATTCAGTTGCGTTATTTGCCGCGCCTGTCAGTCAAGCATACTTCGGCAGTGGAGCGCGGTCAGATTTATCTGCCTTTCATTAACTGGATGCTGTTTATCTCGGTCCTGATCCTGATTTTACTGTTTGAAAATAGTGCCAGTCTGGCCAGTGCCTATGGTGTTGCAGTGACCATGACCATGCTCTGCGGCACAATTCTGATCTCAATTCTGGCGTATGGCTTCTGGCGTTGGCCGGTATGGAAAGTGGCTTTATTTGCTGTGCCATTTTTGGCACTGGATTTGATCTTTGTTGCTTCAACTTCCTTAAAAATCGCTTCAGGAGGTTGGGTACCAATTCTGATTGGTGCAGTACTGTTTACAATTCTCATGACCTGGAAAGACGGGCGTGCTTTGGTGCTGACACGGCTTGAGCAGGATGCTTTACCGATAGACTTATTTATTAAAAGCATCTCGATGGGGGACGGCACCAAGTTTGTACCAGGGGATGCTGTTTTCCTGACGGGTACACCCAATATTGTGCCACATGCCATGCTACATAATATTAAGCATAACAAAGTCTTACATGAAAGAAATATCATGCTCACGGTAATTACCCGCGACATTCCTTTTGTCGACAGACAAGATCGGATTGAGGTAGAAAAACTGAGTGAACACTTTTACCGGGTATTTATCTATTACGGTTTTAAGGATCAGCCGAATATTCCGGATGCGTTACAACAGGCCTATGAGCAATGGAATTTTGAATATGACCTAATGCAGATCAGTTTCTTTATTTCACGTGAACGGATTATGCATACTGTGGGTGAGGGCATGGCACCCTGGCGGGAAAAGCTGTTTATTTCCATGCAGCGTAATACCAGTCCGGTCAGCGATTTTTATCAGATTCCAACCAACCGTGTAGTCGAGCTGGGCACCCAGATCCAGATCTAAGTAAGATGAGAAATCAAAAAAACCAGAGCCATACTCTGGTTTTTTTATACAGAAAACAATAAACCGGCGAGTTTGGTTTATTGCTCAAGCTCTACCGCAGCTGGCATTTCAGGTGCCGCATTCAAAGGTTCTTCCATCTGTACTGGCTCTGCATCCGATTGCACCGCAACTTCAGCCTGTTCATTGCTTACCTCTGCTTCAATCACAGCAGCTTGTTGCTCTTCAGGCATTGATTGTTCTGACGTAATAGCAGCAGTTTGCTGCTCTTCCAGTGCTGGTTGTGGTTGAGGCGCAGCCATAGACATGTTTGCCTCTACACCTGCCTCATTCATGCCAGGTTCTACCATAGCTGGTTGAGGAACAGTACCTGAATTTGGTGCCTGAGTCATTGCTGGATCATTAGACATTGGGGCGGGTGTATTTGGCATTGCGGGCTGTGGTGCCACTGTACGCGGGTCAACTAGGCGGATC
Organism: Acinetobacter sp. 228; assembly: GCF_048147885.1. Classification (NCBI taxonomy): domain Bacteria; kingdom Pseudomonadati; phylum Pseudomonadota; class Gammaproteobacteria; order Moraxellales; family Moraxellaceae; genus Acinetobacter; species Acinetobacter sp. 228. The sequence continues at coordinate 13,460 of NZ_JAYWYV010000012.1, read as the reverse complement.
TGGCCCGAATTTACCAAACTTTCTAAAGAGCCTTCCTGGCCATTCACTTTTGTACTGATTTTAGCTTTAGAGAGGCTTTCAAGTGTTTCACCCGGTTGAATGGTGGGTTCGGCAAATGCCCCTACGCTCATCACACTTGTAAATAATCCTAAACTTAATATTTTAGAGAATTTGGAATTCATAATTAACACCATTACTAATAATTGTACGAATTGGATAGGCGCTTAGCTTTACATACTCAGTCTATGAGGCCAAACAAAGCTACGTAAACACCGTGAAAATTCATTTAAAAAGAAATAAAAACCAGACAGTTTGTTACAACGAATGCGGTTTATACACAGTTATTGTTTATTTAGTAAACGAATAGTGGAGCCAAGATATACTTCGCTTATACAGCTTGTTAAGCTCAATTAAAGTCGGTGTTGATCTAAAAAGTACGTGTAAGAATGGCCAAGAAGCAGCGTAAATCCAAAAATTCATTTTTTCAGTTTTTAAATGATAATAGTATTAAAGTCATTCTGGGTGTAGTGGCTTCGAGCAGCTTCGCCATCGCTTTTGGTCAAGAAAAAATCAGTCAATGGGTATCACTGTCATCCTCTACCGATTCTGCCTGCCTGAACCAGTTTTACCGTGATGTACCCCCTTACCTGATGAGAGAGAGCCTGAAAAAAGACAGTTATTCACTGTGTTTTAATGGCTTTAATGTAGAGTATTCCGGAGTATCCAAGACCCCGCTCTGGGTGGCAGAAGCTTTAACGCCGGCACGCTTAAGCAAGAAAATTCCTCGTGAAGACAGTTTTCATGAAGAAGAGCGGGTTAGTGCGAAACATCGTGCCACATTGGCGGATTATCGCGGGTCGGGCTATGACCGGGGGCATATGGCACCCAATGCTGACATGCCGACTAAAGCGGCACAGTTTGACAGTTTTTCCTTGGCCAATATGGTGCCGCAGGCGCCCAAGAACAATCAGCAGGTCTGGCGTGAGCTGGAAGAGGCTACCCGTGCGATTGTGACCAAGCAAAAGCAGGATGTCTATGTCATCACCGGTCCGGTATTTGCAGGGAAAAAACTCAAAACCATCGGCAATGGTGTAATCGTGCCGACTGCGGTCTATAAAGCAGTTTATATGCCGAAAACCGGTGCCATTGGTGCCTACTATGCTCCGAATGATAATTCACTCAAAGTACGTATAGTCAGTGTCTGTTATCTGGAAGAACAGTTGGGAATTAACCTGTTCCCGCAGCTCACTGAAGAGCAGAAGCGCAATACTTATCGCCTGCCATTGACAGCCAAGGCAGTAAAAGCCAACCAGAAAATTGAATATTCGAACTGGGATGCGGAAAGCCAGTGTGCCGAAGACGTTTCCAAAGAAAACCTGCAGGCGCTGCAACGCCAGTTCAAATTTGCCTCAAGCGGCTCGACCTCACCTGCAGCTGGCAGTGCGATGGATAGCGCAACGCAAGAGACTATCGTGAAACAGCTGATTGATGCCTTATTGCAATATATTTTGCAGCTGTTGAAATAAGTTTGCTGAAAAAACCGGAATTCAGGTAGCATCGATATCACAGCTTGATTAGAAAATAACAAAGACAGGTGAAAAGGATATGTTTAAAGCATTTGAAAATGGCAACGAATCCCATGCCATTCATGATCTGACTTTGGAAAATGATCTGGACTGCGTCAGCCTGTATGGTAACTTGCAGATCACCAAGGATCAGCAGGGGCTGAAAGTGGCCAAAGCCTTGCAGGCTTTTATCGATGATGTCGTGCAGCAGCTCGAGAACACACCTGACCTGCCAGAAAAAATTCAGCGTAATGACCTGGATGAAATTGAAAATCCATTTTTATAAAACGTGCAGCTCTGTTTTTCTGCACGTTCTAAGGGAAACATGCAGAAAATGAACTTATAAATTAGATAGAGATTTTTATATCTCTATCCCTGCAAGCACTAGTTTTTCTTTTCCAGCAGGGTCTTGTAAATCAATGCGCCAATAATGCCGCCAACTATCGGGGCAACCCAGAATAACCACAATTGACTCAATGCTGCAGTCTGTGCAAAAAGTGCTACACCTGTACTACGCGCAGGATTGACCGAAGTATTGGTCACGGGAATACTGATAAGGTGAATCAGGGTCAGGGCAAGACCGATGGCAATTGGCGCAAAGCCAACAGGTGCACGACGATCAGTAACTCCCATAATTACAATCAGAAAGATTGCAGTCAGTATAATCTCGATGATTAATGCCGACCCCATAGAATAATGGGCGGGCGAGAGTTCAGCAAAACCATTGCTGGCAAAAGCACCGGTACCGGTAAATCCTAGCTGACCTTGTACAATCACATACAGTAACCAGGCGGCCAGAATTGCACCAATCACCTGTGAGACGATATAGGGAAGCAGCTGTTTAGCTTCAAAACGTCCACCTGCCCATAAGCCCACACTGATCGCAGGATTAAAGTGTGCTCCCGAGATATGACCGAGGGCATAAGCCCCGGTGAGTACGGTTAAACCAAATGCCAAGGCGACGCCAGCGAAACCAATTCCCAGTTCCGGAAAAGCCGCTGCTAATATCGCGCTGCCGCAACCACCGAAGACCAGCCAGAACGTACCGATCAATTCTGCAATATATTTATCCATAGTGTATTCCTTTATTGTTTTTATTTGCTTTTTTTAAATTTTATATCAGTAAGCTGCAATAGGGAGAGCAGATTGCTGCTGTCTTTATTCGTGCCTGTCAGGGTTCACGACATTGAGATGCTTTCTAATCGCCATTGTTGTGGCGTCAGCTTGGTCCACTGCTTGAATGCCCGCTGAAAGGCACTCTGTTCAGAATAACCGAGTAACATTGCGGTTTCTTGCAAGCTCAAGTGTGGATCTTTCAGGTATTGCATGGCCATCATGCAGCGGATTTCCTGCATCCGTTGCTGGTAGGTTTTGCCCTGTTTCTGCAAATGGCGCTGTAACTGACGCACTGAAAAATTCATCTGCTCGGCAATATGCTCAATCTGGAACAGGTTTTTTTGCAGGCCAATCAGAATCGCCTGTTGCAGTTGCTGATCAATCAGGGTGGAGTGCGGGAATTTTTCTAACAGTGCGTTGGCCTGTTGCATCAACAGTTTCTGCAAGGTCTGGTCGCCCTGTTTCAGTGGCATGGAAAGTTCACTTACATGTACCAATACCTGATTTTTAGCTTGGGAAAAACGGACCTTACAGCGGAAATGCTGTTCATAAAGGGAAATATTTTTGGGCATTGAATGCTGAAAATGTACTTCATATAACTGTACACCACGCGGATCCTGAACAATGGTCTTAATGAACTCGGTCATCAGTGCAATGGCGATTTCATCGGTCAATTGGGTATTCAAATTAAAAGGGACTTCGGCCCAGCCAATCGACACATAATCACCTTCCCACTGCAGCTGGAGTGGACCGCCATCATAGATCAGGCGATGATAATCATGATAGCGCATGAAGGCCTCCCCCAAGGTTTCACTTGAGAGGGTCAGATAGCCAATGATCCCGAGATGTTTGACTTCTACCAGTTGGGCTATTTCCAGACCCAGAGCAGGTCGTTGCAGCTGTTGATCAAGTGTTGTTAACAGCTCACGCCACAGGACGAAATCGAAGCATTCGAGGTTTTGAATGGCCAATAATTTCTTAGGGACTTCAAGCTGTTTCAACTGATAATAGTCCAAAAGCAAATGTCCTAAACCCCCGTATACCGAGCCTACGTAGTCTTTTAGAACCAGCATTTTTAATTCTTTTATTTTGTCGTATTTTGTCAATCATATTGAATATTTTGGTCAATATCTAGTCCTTTATTTAGCCTATATTCAAAATAGACCAAGAGGTAAAAGATCATGTGGAAAGGTTTTCTGGCAGGACTCGTCGTTGCAAATGGGTTTGAATGGTTTGCGCATAAGTATGTATTGCATGGTGTTCACCGGCCGGGACAGAGCCGCTATAGTCCGGTGCCGGAAAGTATGCGCTCCCATTGGGAACATCACCGGGTTGTGCGCAAAACGGAATTTTCCGATTTCGGTTATGTAGAAGGACTGGATAACTGGCGTACCCGTAATGAAATAGCTTCACTTGCAGTGGTCGCAACCGTTTTTGGACTCAGTTTTTATCCTTTTTCCAAAGGCATGACACTGGCTACCCTATATAGTGCAGGTAACTATTATTATTTACATCGCCGGGCTCATCTGGAACCGGAATGGGCCAAAAAGAAATTGCCCTGGCATTATGATCATCATATGAATAGTAATCAGGATGCGAACTGGTGCGTCACCAAGCCCTGGTTTGATTATCTGCTCGGTACCCGGGTGGTTTCCTCGGCAGATTTGCAGGAACAGAATCCTTTAGGTTTGAGCTTGCCTGCACCGATCTCGAAAAAACTGAACCGCTGGGCAGAACAATATTTTCCGGTTAAATCGGCCGATGCTTCCACTAAAATGACGAAAAATACTGCAAAAAATACGGTAATGAAGCAGTTAAATACACAGGTTATGGAGTAAAACAGGGCTTTGTCGTGATTTGTCAATAAAATACGATTGTATTGTCAATATTGTCCTGCGGATTTCACTTATATTTGCTCCTGTCGGTGAGCAAAGCCTCATACTGATAATGTTTCTGGGTGTAATGAGTTATTTTGAATACCAAGTGCTGTAGTCTTATCTTGGTTTTATAAGGAGTCGTAAGACTCCTTTTTTTTGTCCCGTATTTGCTGTGTTGTTTTATTTAAGGCATAAAAAAAGAGTGTTTATAAAAACACTCTTTAATCAAATCATCATCTAAAACGGCTTAAAGGCGCATTTCAATCCCTTGGGCTGCCATATAGGCTTTGGCTTCCGGAATGGTATGCTGGCCAAAATGGAAAATTGAAGCTGCCAGTACCGCATCGGCACCACCATGAATAATGCCGTCCGCCAAATGCTGTAAATTACCCACACCGCCAGAAGCAATAGTCGGTACCGTGACGCGGTCATTAATCGCACGCATCAGGGCAATATCGTAACCGGCTTTGGTGCCATCGGCATCCATCGAAGTAATCAGTAACTCACCTGCGCCGAAGTCAGCCATTTTCACAGCCCATTCAATCGCATCAATCCCGGTTTCTTTACGGCCACCGTGGGTGAAAATTTCCCATTTGTGGTCGCCAGTTTTTTTTGCATCGATCGCCACCACGATACACTGTGCGCCAAAGCGCTGTGATGCTTCTTGCACAAACTCGGGATTATAAATGGCTGCCGAGTTAATACTGACTTTGTCTGCACCGGCATTGAGCAGTAAACGGATATCTTCAACTTTACGTACACCACCCCCGACAGTCAGAGGCACGAATACAGATTCGGCCATACGTTCCACGGTACGGTAAGTCGTGTCGCGTCCATGATGTGTAGCGGTAATATCAAGGAATGTAATTTCATCGGCACCTTGTTCATTATATCGGCGCGCCACTTCGACCGGGTCGCCCGCATCACGAATATCAAGGAACTGGACACCCTTGACCACGCGGCCGTTATCCACGTCCAGACAAGGAATAATACGTTTAGCTAGCATAAATTTTTCCAATTATTACAGCCGATTATGAAACTCACCCACGCAAGCGCTACACCTTGGCAGATGGAAACGGTATTCTAGCAAAATTATGTAAGTTTTTTCGCAGGTTTTCTATGTCGGTTTATACCACTTTGACTTTAAAGGAAGTTCAGGATTTTGCAGCGCCTTATGGTTTAAAGGCGATTGATCTGATTCCCATTCAAGGCGGTATTCAAAATACCAACTATTTTTTAGTCTGCGAAGACCAGCAATATGTGCTGACCGTATTTGAAGATATGGATGAACAGGCAGCAGGCGAACTGGTTCCGGTTCTGGAACATCTGGGGCAGGCTGGGTTGGCTGTTCCGGTGCCTTTATCGCATTCAGGCAAAGCGATTCACAGTATTAAAGATAAACCGGCACAAATTGCACCGCGCCTGATGGGTGAACATCCGATGCCCTCTACCATCGGACAAGTTGAAGCGATTGCAGTGGCTCAGGCGAAAATGCACGTGGCGTTACAAGACTTTAAACTGCAACGTAATTTCGTACGTGATCATGCATATTGGCTGGCAGTGTCTCAAGAGATCAAACCAAGCTTGAATCCGGCAGATAAAGTCTTGCTGGGTAAACTGTTAGGTTTATATGAGGCTTTAACGGCGGTATATCCGGACCGTCCACGCGGTTTTATTCATTCAGATCTGTTCCGTGACAATACTTTATTTGAAGGCGATCAGCTGAATGGTATTCTGGATTTTTATGAGTTGAATCAAGATGAATTCCTGTTTGACATCGCGATTACGTTAAATGATTTCTGTACTGAATATCCTGACGTGGTCCTTAATAAAGAAAAGGCCAATGCCTTTTTAAAAGCGTATGAAACCGTTCGTCCCTTAACTGAGGATGAAAAATCCTGTCTGGAACTTTATCTGGCCATGGCGGCTGGGCGTTTCTGGATGATGCGTCTGCAGGTGGCACAGCGTAATGCAGCACTGGGTCGGAATGGCGAAGATATTTTGCAAAAAAATCCGGACGAAATGCGTAATATGCTGATTGAACGCTTAAAATTCGTCACTGCTTAAACAATCAGATTAAAAAGGATAGGGGATATGCGCGATCAGGGACGCTTAGTGGAATGGTTTGATGAACAGGGGTATGGTTTCATTCAGCCCAGTGACCCCGCCAAAGATCGCGTATTTCTACATATCAAGGATTTTGCCAAGCCTGGCCCACGTCCAATCGTGGGCTGTGCGCTGGATTATCTGGTCGTTCTGGATGAACGTGGACGTTATCGCGCGCAGCAGGTGATGTACCTTAAAGCATCGCAAAGCAAAGGTCTGCAAGCCAAACTCAAGCCGTCCAAGCCGCAGCAGACACAGAAATTACAACCCATGCAAATTGCCTGTGTGGGTTATCTTCTGTTTCTGGTCGTTCTGACGCTGGCGGGTTTACTCAGTGGACTGGTCTTATTGCTGGTCAGCCTGATGAATGCACTGAGCTACTGGCTCTACGCACAAGACAAGGAAGCAGCACAGCTGGGTAATCGCCGTATTCCGGAAAATACCTTGCATCTGGTGGCCTTCTTGGGCGGCTGGCCGGCAGCCTGGCTGGCACAGCAGAAATTACGCCATAAAACACAAAAACAACCGTTCCGGCAGATATATTTTTGTACCATAGGCTTTAACATCATTTTGATTCTATGGCTGATTTCCCCATTCAATAGCTTAAATATCTAGGGGAAAATACGAGGAGGGGATGTGAACTATTCCATTGATAAAGACCCAAACCGCACACTGACTTTTGCATTATACATTTTATATATCGTGGCCATTTTTAGTGCTGGCCTGCTGGCTGTCGTAGCCCTCATCATTAACTATGTAAAACGGCGCGATGTACGTGGTTCCATCTTTGAAAGCCACTTTACCTGGCAGATCCGCAGTTTCTGGTGGTATCTGTTCTGGAATATTATTGCTTTTGTTCCCTTCCTGTTCCTGTTCTTTACTCATGAAGATCCCGATCTATTTGCCGGCGTAACCTTTGGTGCTTCCGCTTTCTGTTTGATTGTCATTTTTGTTTCCTGGATCTGGATTGTCTATCGGGCGATCCGCGGTATCATGCGTTTAAATGACAACAAGCCGATGTATAACAAATAATTTTAGCCGTATTTCCCCAGAGAAAAAATCCCCCTTTTAAGGGGGATTTAGTGGAATTAAGAAAGATCTTGCTTTAATTCTTCTGTTGGTTCTTTTCTTAAAAACTTTGGTTTCCATTCACTGACAATCACGCCAAGCACCACCATCAATCCACCGACTAGCGCGAGCGCAGGTAGACGTTCTCCGGCCAGACGGCCAAACAGGGCTGCCCATACCGGTTCGCCGGCATAGATAATCGCTGCCTGCGAAGGATTGACCATGCGCTGCGCCCAGTTCATCACCAGTTGAATCAAGGCACTGGCAATGCCTAAACCGACTAAAATTCCTGCCAGATGCCAGTGAAATTCGGGTAGCTGAGATTCACCTAAAACGGGTGCGATCATAAAACAGAACAATGATGCAAAAATCAGTTGCAGCACTGTAACCCGGCGTACATTGACCCGTTCAGCAAAATGGCTGATGAAAATAATCTCCAGTGCAATTGCAATCGAACCAAGCAACGTCAGGGTTTGCCCGAAACTGAGCTGAATTGCAGCAAAGCCATTGCCTGTCAAAAATACCAGACCGGTAAAGGCAAACAGCGCTCCGATCCAGGTCATCACCTGTGGTTTTTTAGCAAACAATAGCCAGAGCAGGATCGGGACCAGCGGCACATACAAGGCGGTTAAAAAAGCCGATTCACTGCTGCTAATGGTCTGTAAACCCACTGTTTGGGTGCCATAACCAATGGAAATCATAAATCCAATCACCGCGCCGGCGAACGCCTCTTTCAGGTTCATGCCTTTTAGCGACTTCAGTGAAATCAGGGTGACGGCAAGCGCTGCTGCAGCAAAGCGCAGACCGACAAATATCATCGGACTGCTAAAATTCAGCCCGTATTGCACAGTAATAAAACTGCCTCCCCAGATAATGGTGATCAGGATCAGGGCGAGTTGCGGCGCTTTCACCATCCAGCCGGAGTGATTTTTGGAAATAAGTGTAGACATGCGAGGAGATCAGAAAAATAAAAAATAAAAAAGAGGTCCGAAGACCTCTTTTACAGCAGGCTTAATTATAGCGCTTGTTGCTCATCTAGCAATAACTGTGCTTCACGTAAACTTAAGGTACCTTCGTAAATTGCACGACCGGTAATTGCGCCTAAAATACCCGGTTGGTCTTTCAGGTTACGTACGTCATCCAGATTGGTCACGCCACCTGAAGCAATCACAGGCAGGCCTGAATATTGTGCCAGGTTTACGGTCTGTTCAATGTTTACACCCTGCATCATGCCATCACGCGCGATATCCGTATAGACAATGCTGGATACACCAGCATCGGCAAAACGTTTCGCCAGGTCAGTAGCTTTGACATCAGTCACATTGGCCCAGCCATCTGTTGCCACCATGCCATTCATGGCATCAATACCCACAATAATGTGGCCGGCAAATTTTTGACATGCTTCTTCAACAAATTCAGGATTCTGAACTGCTTTGGTGCCAATAATCACAAAAGAAACACCAGCTTGCAGATAATGCTCGATGGTTTCCAGAGAACGAATACCGCCGCCAATCTGGATCGGCAAGTCAGGCTGGGATTTGACAATGGCTTCAACCACTGGCTTATGGATTGGCGTACCTGCGAAAGCACCGTTTAAATCTACCAGATGCAAGCGGCGAGCGCCTTCATTTACCCAATGCTGTGCTGTTGCGACCGGATCGTCTGAAAATACGGTATCGTCTTCCATACGACCTTGTTTTAAACGGACACATTTGCCATCTTTCAGGTCAATTGCAGGAATGATCAGCATGCTTTCGCTCCTTGCTCAATCTTTAGAATGAATTTCAGTGGCTTCATCTTAGCAAATAAAGTCGAAATTTCTAACTCTTAAACGGTATGAATAAAGAAAACCTGTACGCAGACAGGTAGGAGTTAGGTAATTTATTTTAATGGCGTTAATGAGTCTGCGAGTGAATGGAGATCAGATCTTTATAGTGGGTCGCGTATCGAACTGAGCGTTAATCAAAACGGTAAAAAGACATTGCTGTTGAAACTCCGTTTTCGACTTTACTCATCCCGGCTTTCATTCGTATATCAAGCAATATTGGAGTCATCCTTGTCATGCCAGACGCAATACGTGGCTCAAGTGCTTAAGCCGTCGATGAGGGGCGGATTCTCAATTTCAGTGACGTATTGGGAATCTCTTTGGGTAAAAGACCTCGCTGCAACAATTCTTCAAATACCAGCACGGGCGCATAGGCATCTGCCGCGGCATAGTCAATCTGTGCCGGGCTGAGCTTCTTGCTGGCCCAGTTCGAGGTACTAATCCGTTTGGATTTAGGAAAATTTACTTGAAATAGCAAAGCCATGGCATTTTTTAATCCGACCGGATTGTTTAAACCAAAAGCTTTAAAACATTTGGACAGTTCGACCACACTGTTGAGTTCAATGCCTTTTTTACGGAACAGATGCGCATCATTTTTCAGGCCAAAACCGACCTTGATCTGGTCTCGACTGGCAAAGATCGGTTTAAGAAAATCCCAGATCGAATCATTCATTTGAAATAAATAGGCTTTGTGCAAAGTCGCTAGCTGAATCAGATGTGGCCCGGTAGAGACTTCACCGACTTTAAAGGTGGGCTTGGATTCAGAATCGAAACCCAGGACGGCACAGCTTTTTAGCTCCTGTTCAAGGGCATGACACTGTTCCAGACGATTAATCACCTGAATCTGTTGCATTGGAAGATTTTTAAATACAAGAAAAGTCTGAATTTGTTCCTTGCTTGGTAAAGTATCCAGCAGCTGTTGCATAAGCTTCAATCATTAAATGAATGCATTCAGCTTAATCACTTTTGCTGTTCTAGGCAAAAATAAAGCCCATGAAGAATGGGCTTTATGCAAAATTTAACAAGGATTAATCAGTGTGATAGCTACTCTGTTCCATCTGCGCCTGTTGAGCCTGAGTCACATAGTCTTGATATGCCGGAAGCGCAATTGCAGCCAGAATAGCTAAAGGGAAAATTAAAAAATAGAGCCAGCCTAAAACCTTTTCCCATGTTCGGGTGCTACGTCGAGGGCCATATTGGTTGGGACGGTCATCCCCTTTAGCAAAAATTAAGTAAAGGATAAAAATCAGATTGACCAGCGGAATGAGGACAAGTAAGGATAACCATCCTGTGTGATTACGGTCATGTAGACGGCGAATAGTAAAAACAAAACTAAAATATAGCATGACCAAGTAAGCGAGTCCGATGAGAACAGTTGAAACCATGGATGAGCCTGCCAAGGTAGAGCTATCCATAAATAGGCCAGGTGAAAAAGCTGCAATCATCCCAATGATGATCAGGAGCGAAAAGGTCATTAGCATGTTCCAGCCGAGATAAGACAAGCGGCCAAAACGACCATTTGGGCTTAAAGCTGATTCATTGCTTGGATAGTGTGGATTCATTATTGTATTTCCCCTGAGTTTAATTATTTTTAAATATAATGAGTTACTTCAAAATCATAACAATTTTAATGGCTAAAAAATAGTCAGAATTCTAGCAGTGAACTAATCTAAATGAATAAAAAAGCCCGCAGATGCGAGCTTTTTAGAAACTTTAAAAATCCTGAGATTAGATCTTCCAATCCACAAAGTTTTTCAATAACTGTAAACCGGCGGTATGGCTCTTTTCCGGATGGAACTGGGTCGCAAACAGGTTTTCTTTATGAATTGCGGTACAGAACTCGATGCCATAGGTACAAGTCGCTGCCACCAGGTCTGAATCTTGTGGTTCTACATAGTAACTGTGCACAAAGTAAAAACGCGCGTCCTGTTCGATATTGTTCCACATCGGATGATCAGGATCAGCCTGATGCACCTGGTTCCAGCCCATATGCGGCACTTTTAAGCCCGCCATTTCCGGAAAATGCTTGACTGCGCCTTCAAAAATACCCAGTGCCTCTGCACCGCCATTCTCTTCGGAATGTTGCATCAAGGCTTGCATACCCACACAAATGGCCAGTACCGGCTTGTTAAATACGGCGTTGCGTACCACTTCATCAATCCCGGCTTCGTGCATACCTTGCATGCAGTCACGCATCGCGCCTACGCCCGGAAAGACAATCTTGTCTGCTTGTGCAATCAGTTTTGGATCATTGGTCACATCAACCGTGGCACCGACATGTTCTAATGCTTTTGCCGCAGAGTGCAAATTTCCCATGCCATAATCAAGAAGGGCAATACGGGTCATTACAGCGTACCTTTGGTTGAAGCTACCGTATTGGCAGCACGTGGATCGACTTCACAGGCCATACGCAGTGCACGCGCAAATGCTTTAAATACGCTTTCGATCTGGTGATGGCTGTTTTTGCCCTTCAGGTTGTCGATATGCACGGTCATCAGCGAGTGGTTCACAAAGCCCTGGAAGAATTCAGAGAACAGGTCTACATCAAAACGGCCGATCATGGCACGGGTAAATGGAATATCCATAAATAGGCCCGGACGACCCGACAGATCGACCACGACACGGCTTAAAGATTCATCAAGTGGCGCATAGAAATGGCCATAGCGTTTCAAACCTTTTTTATCACCCAGCGCTTGCGCGAAAGCCTGACCCAGCGTAATACCGCAGTCTTCTACAGTATGATGGTCGTCAATTTCCAGATCGCCCTCACAATGAATATCAATATCAAACAGGCCATGCCGCTTGATTTGATCAATCATATGATCTAAAAAGGGAATACCCGTGTTTAAGGTGCCTTGACCAGTACCGTCGAGATTCAAACGAACTCGAATTTTGGTTTCGTTGGTATTTCTTACCACTTCACTGATACGATCTGTCATAGACACGTTCCTCAAATACGTCAAAATGATTGATGTAGAAAATATTTTCGCCGTGACGAAGTCACCGCATATTAGATTGCTCAGGAGGGTTTATCAATGCCTATCACCGTACATGCTTATACTTCTTTAGAAAATGACGAAGTGCGCAGCCAGCTTGAGCGACTGTATGACACGAGCCCGGAATTTAGCGACGGGTCAGATGCCATGGAACAACTAGAGCAAAACCTTGCACAGTATACCTCAGTTTATAGCGCAGAATTTAATAGCAAAATTATTGGGGCAATCTGGTGCACCGGGCAGGGCGAAAGCCGGATTCTGGAAAATATCGTGGTACATCCGGCCAACCGTGGTCGTGGTGTGGCAGAAAGGCTGGTCAGTGAAGTCTGTCGCATGGAAGAAGATAAAGGCGTGAAAAATTTTGTACCGGGCTGTGGGGCCATTCATCGTTGTCTGGCCAATCTGGAAAAGATATAAAGATAGCGCAGTCAAAAGCAGCCTTAAGGCTGCTTTTTTATGTAAGCAAGCGTCTAGATCTGTTTGAATTGCTAAGGTCTTTGGTAAAAACTGTTTGAATTGTGACTCAAATTGACCCGAGTTGATGGAAAAGTAAACATTTGATGAAAATTATTCTCTCCGCTCTTGACGATTTATAATGGAGACTGTTTAATACGCGACATCGGCGTGATAGCTCAGTAGGTAGAGCAACGGATTGAAAATCCGTGTGTCCCCAGTTCGATCCTGGGTCTCGCCACCATATTTTAAAACGATTTAAAAGTTTTCAATCCCTGATCCCATCAGGGATTTTTTTTAGGCCAAAAATCAGGCACTCAAATATTTTTTTCATAATTTTGATTGACTAATGAAGCCAGATACGGCTTAATACACCGCATCGGCGTGATAGCTCAGTAGGTAGAGCAACGGATTGAAAATCCGTGTGTCCCCAGTTCGATCCTGGGTCTCGCCA